>VFKE01000213.1 GCA_009885695.1 Verrucomicrobiota bacterium
CTCTTCAACCTGGAAGCCGCCCGCGAGTTTGAAATCATCCGTCTGCGTATAGCAGCCAACTACTGACTGGCGAGCCGGATGCGGGAGACCCGCCCGTCCGGTTCGGTGGTAGGGGCGGCGCAACTCAATGCGCCGTCCCTACCTCAATCTCTTTATTCAGCGTTTCCATAGTTCATCCCCCCAATCTTGATTCACGACATTATTTACACACTCTTTTACAAGATCGGAGCAGTCTTTGCCGGGATAGAAGGCGTTTTATCGCCAACGAGTCTCGTGAGCTTTCGCCCATACGCCTTCTCCCGGTAAGGTTCGGCTCGACCGGCTACCTGAAGTTCGTTTTTGTCAGGGAATCACCCTTCCCTGCGCCGCCTCCCAGAGCGCATACCAGTCTTCGCGTTCCAGTGCCATGTCACACGATTTCGCGGCACTGGCGATGCGCTCAAGTTTGTTGGTGCCGATCACCGGCAGCGGCCGCGTCGGATGCGCCATGATCCAGGCATAAGCAAACTGCTCCAGCGTCGCTCCGCCGTATTTTGAGTACAATTTTTCCGTGCAGATTTTCAAACGCCGGGCGGACTCGTTCTTCGGGTCAAACAAGCGTCTCTGCGCCAGGGGACTCCACGCCATCGGGAGGATGCCGAGCCTCTCGCACTGGCTGAACGTGCCGTCGTAAATCGGATCCATGTGCAGCAGATGGAACTCGAGCTGATTGGTGACGAGAGGTTGATCCATGCGCGCGCTCAGCAGTTCGAACTGATGCACGTTGTAGTTTGATACCCCTGCGCTGCGGATTTTTCCGCTGTGCAGAAGTTGATTCAGGCCGTTGGCGGTGTCGTCCGCGCTCGTGAGCCAGTCGGGTCGATGCACCAGGAACAAATTCACATGGTCGGTGCCGAGCAACCGGAGAGATTTATCCAGGCTTTTTATGAGTCGCGCAGCCGTTGCATTGTAGTGCGCCACCTCGCGCTGCGGGTGAAATTTGCACGGCACATAGATGCCGGCCTTGGTCACGATCTCGAGTTTGTCCCGCAAGCCCGGTGAGAGTGCCAGCGCCTTACCGAGCGCTTCTTCCACTTCGTAGAGTCCGTAAATCTCCGCGGTGTCGATCGTGGTTATGCCCGTGTCCACACAGGTGTTGAAGCAGCGATTGATCTCTTGCGGGCTCAGCGCGGGTGTATCAAGCAACCGCCAGGTACCGAAGACCATCTGGGAAAACTCAGGGCCGTTGGGTGTGATGCGGTGGCGGGGGACGGGCATGGGGAGGAGGCATCGGTTAGCACAGGATTTCGTGCGGCGCGAGCGCCGGCCCGTGAGTAACACGGACTCCGGCTGGTGGGTGTCTGGGGGCGTTCCGCCTGCCGGGGGTGGAAAGCATTGCCGGGCGAGACTCCCGCAACATCCACGGGCCGGGACAACCGTGTTGCTCTGGAGCCACTATTGCGCCGCAAACATTCACGGTGCCAGCAGTCATGAGAGTTCACGATATCCGCCGCTGACGTTCACTGCATGACGAACATCCTCACACTGGCTTCGACAGGCAGAGTTTACTTTTTCTGAAGGTGCACAAATGCCCCGCGCTTGTTCCCGACCACGACGTCCGGCTTGCCATCGGCGTTCAAGTCACCAACGTAGAACTGGGTGCCCACGCCGGAGTCGCCGTCAATGAGATGCGGGATGAACTTTGCTGAACCTCCTTCGCGCTTGAGCTCAAACCACCACAGCACCGCGGGAGCGTTGGGTTCCGGGTCGCTGTGGTTGCCGTGGGCCCAGAAGCGTTTACCGGTGATGATGTCGAGGACACCGTCACCGTTCATGTCCTTCATCTCGATGGCATGGGGTTGTGAGAAAACAAGGCTGGTTTCACCGGCCTCCTTGGGCGTGCCGGTGATGAGGTGTTGCTTCCAACCATCGTTCGTTTGCTCAAACCAGGCGAGGCCGTAGCCGTGCGCGTCGAGGCTGGTGATGACGTCCGGCTTGCCGTCACCGTTCACGTCGTAGACATACATCTGGGCACCTCCCTTGCTGCCAAACTTAGCCTCGTGTTTCACCCACACCGAATCGTCATCAAGCGACTTCGGCTGCTCCCACCAACCGCTTACTTCAAGGATGTCGGTCCTGCCATCGCCATTCACATCACCACAGCCTAATCCGTGTGTGAAACGCTGGAACCCGAATTTCGGTGTGATGGCATGCCATTTCCATTTCTCATCCGGCTTCTTCGGATCGAAGGTTGCGTAGCCGAGATGACCTCTGCTCATGCAGAGCAGGTCGGGACGGCCGTCGCCGTTGATGTCCACTAACATGGGCGACTCGTTGTCCGTCACATCGAACGCAACATGCTTCTTCCATGGCTCAACCCTGCCCTGCGGATTTTCATACCAGAGCGTCTCTTTGCCGGGGAAAACCGTCACGATGTAGTCCGGCCAGCCGTCGCCGTTTATGTCACAAGCCGCGGCGATAAAGTTGTTGCTGTAGCCGTTGGTCACACTCTTGCCGCCATGGAAGCCCTCGATCTCTTTTTCGGTTCCATCTTCCAGTTTCGCTTTCGTGCGCTGTGTGTCGGGATAAATGACGTGCCGCCTCTTGAAATCTGGTCCCTCAAACCAATATGGCCCGTAGATCACGTCCAACTTGCCGTCCTTGTTTACGTCCGCGGCGGTCACTCCTTCGGCCCAAAAGTTGTCGGTGAGCTGCTGCTTGCTCCAGTGTCCGTCCGCTGCAGGTGGCGGGGTGGATTGGGAAAAAACGGATCCCGCGAGAGCGAGAAGGAAGATGGGATTGAAGTGTTTCATGAGATTTTTGGATGATATTAAACGGTTGCCGCCGTCGCGAAGTTTCATTCAATAGCGTCCGGTGCGGCGGGCTCATGGTTGGCTGAGGGTGATTCTGCTGCCGGGTTTCGGGGTGCGGTGGCGAAGCACGCGAGCGCGAGGGCGGCAGGGATTGCCGCGAACGCAGATTCGCTCAGCCAGTAGAGGGCGAGCACGGTGAGCACCATGCCGACGACGAAGCCGGTGTTTTCAAGGAAAAAAAGATTCTGGGCGCCACCGGGCGCGGCCTGGCGGCACCGGAAGAAGCGGCCGGCGTAACCCCCCATGATGGCGACGCAGCCGAGGAGGGGCACGAGCCAGCGCAGGTCATAGACGTGGGCAGCCGCGAGCCAGCGGAGGAGGTAGTAGCCGAGGGTCGTGGATGCAAGCCACCAAACCTCGCGGTTAGGCCCGGGAATCACAAGGCCCAGGAAGCTGCCGAGCAGCCATGCCACGGTGGCAAGCATCCACACCAGCGCGGTGGCGGCCAGGTTGGACTGCAATTGAAAAAAGGCGCTCCACTGAAGCACACCCAAAAAGATTCCAGTGAGCACGAGATTGACCCCGACGAGATGATGGTGAAATGATTTCATCAATCGGGATCGTAGTATCGGTTGATTAACTTGCTCAGGCTGAGCTGAAGCACGAGTTTCATGTCGGCTTCGCCGATGGGTTCACAACCCGCGGCGAGCGCCCTGACCTTCGCCGGATCAAGAAACATAAGCGTGGGTTGACCGACGTCCTCGCGCAGCTTGGGATTAAGATCGAGGCTGCTGTTCATGCGCTGCCGCGCAATGGCGGCGCTGAGGGGAAACGGCGTGTCACCCGCCCAGGCGAAGTCCTTTTCGCCGGAGCGCACGACGGTGACGTAGGGGAAGGTGGCGAGCAGGCCGGCCAGGACGCGGTTGGACAAGCGCTTGCGTCCCCCGGGCAATTCTTGAAGTTTTCCGGAGAGCGATATGGAAAAGATGCCTCCAGGACTCAACTGCGAGCGGGCAAGCGCAAAGAAGCGTTGGGAATGCAACATGGCGGTCTGCAAATGCGAGGGGATGGGCACGTCCACCGCGATCACGTCAAAGGGTTCGCCATGCCACGTGCCAAGGAAATGCTTGCCGTCATCGACGGTCAGTCGCCAGTTGGTTGGAAAGTCGCCCAGCGGTTCCTGGATGTGGCGACGCGTGAGACGGACGACGGCTTCATCGAGTTCAACGACATCCAGCGAGCGGGTGCGGGCGGCAAGGTGGCGGGCATTGTCGAGTGAGCCGCCTGCGATGATGCAGGCGCGACCGGTGTTTGTGAAAGAGAGGAAGTTGGGGAGAAGTGCGACGAAAAGATTGTGATGGTGGAGGCTGCGTGTGCCGTAGAGGAGGTTGCCATTGAGATAGAGAAAAGTGACATTCAGGCGGCTCGAAGTGTCGGCTCGAACGATGTCCACGCGTTGGTAGGGTGAAAACTCGGAGGCGAGGATCTCGACGTTCTTGTACGAGGTGTTGCGACATGCGTACAGCCAGGTGAGGCTGGCGCGGTCTAGCTGAGGGTAGGCCGCGAAGTAAAGAGGCAGCAGCGCAAACAACGCGAGCACGGTGCGGCGCCGCGGGCGGGCAAAGAGAACCAGGAGAGTCACAAGGCCGGCGAGGTGAAGTGTAAGAAGGATGGCCATGCGGGCGGGCGTAACCAAAAAGACGAGCGCCAGGCCCAGGCATGCGCCGGCCAGTTCGGCGGCGTAAAGTCGCACGAGCGGGTGGGTGCCGGGCTCATCACGTCGAGCCTCGTCGATAAGCCGCGGAAGGAAGACGGCGTAGAAAGGTGTGATGCCGCATAACACGAGCAAAAAGATCGCGGGTGGAAGATTGCCGTCCAAGCGGATCGCAGACATCGCCCCGGCGAACCAGCGCGCGGAAAAGGGCAGAGTGACATTGAGCGCCAGAGTGATGCCGCCCAGCCACAAAAGAGTGCGCCGCGAAAGTCGGGCGGAAACCCGATAGCCGATGGAAAGCCCGAGAAAATATGCGCACAACACGAGGAGAGCAACGAGCTCGTTCGAGCCAAGAAGCGCGGCATATTCGCGAAGCGCAGCAAACTGTGCGAGACTTAGGCTGGTGCCGGCGACGACGAGAACCAGCGCGGCGGACGGCGGCGGGGCGGGGTCGGCTACAGCACGGGACATGTAGTGCCGAACGTGCGCGGCAGCGCCTTAGTGTCAACAGGGCAGGTCGAATCACGCCAACTAATTTTTGATGACAAGGACACAGTGCCGCGCAAACTCAGGGGGAATGGAAACCAGCAAAAGTGGAAAGATGGCGTGGCGTCCAACCAGCCGTGGCGAATGGTCGCTGGTGCTGGCCGGGGTGAACCTGATGCTGTTGAATTTTATCCTGGTGCAGCATATGACGGTTGCATTCCGGCAAACGGAGCTGGCAGTGATCATGTGCACGCTGGCATATTTCGCGGGAGTGTCATTTGGCTACATTGTTTCAGACCGTGTGTCCCCGGCGTTGGTGCGTCGCTCACTGCCGTTGTGTCTCGTGGTGCAGATGCTGTTGCTGGTGTGGATGCAACCCTGCCACTTTATGACGGCCCGCTGGGCGACCCAGCTCGGGTTGCCTTGGCAGCTCGGTGAAGCAGTGGCTGGCACGGGACTGTTCGTGCTGGTAGCAGGCTTCGCCACCTCGATTTACGCGATACTCCTCCCGCGCGTCATCGAGACGGAGGACGCGGGTTTGCGCCGCTGCTATTCACTGGAGATTGCAGGTTCACTGATAGGACTGCTGCTGGTGCCGGTGCTGGCCGGAGCAGGACATGAGGCACTGCTCGGCGGATATTTCGCGGGCTTTGTGGCGCTGGCGGCGGTGACCGGGTCTGGTACAATGATTACCGGAGTCATGGGACTGGGTTCTGCGCTTTTCCTGATCGGATTTGGCAAATGGGACCGCGCAGCCGCCACGGCCCACTATGAAAGATATTACGATTGGGAGAATGTGGAGCCGCTGTATACGAAATGGACTCCCTACCACAAAATCGAGGTGGTGAACTCAGGCGGCGTGCTCCGGCTGCTGCTCAACGGCAAACGGCAGTTTACGGGATCTTCAAAAAACATTTATCCATATTTCGTGGCAGAATATCCGGCGCGGATGCTCGGCACGCCGCGCGTGGCGCTGCTGGGCTGCGGGTCGATGGCTACGGTGGGACTCATCGGAGATTTTGTTCCGGAGATTCGAATCGTGGACCTTGATGCCGAAGTGTTCGGCGCATCGCGGAAATACTTTCAGGAATTCAACCGGCTCGACACCCTGAAAAACTGGACCTTCACCGCGGACGACGCGAAGCATTGGCTGGGCAACAACCGCGAGCACTTCGACCTGATCCTTCACGACATCCCACCGGCGCGGTCCCGGCAAGTGGCATTGACCTACACGGATGATTTTTTCCGGCTCGTAAAGGCGCGTCTGGAGCCGCAGGGGATTTTCTCGATCTCGTCGCTCTCACCGATAAAAAGCGGTTCGCACTATTCCAAGCGGATGCTGGCCACGCTTTCAAGCGTGTTCGAGCGGCACTGGGTGCTGCTGCATCAGGGTAATTCGTATTTCTACGGCGGGGGGCCGGAGTTGGTGGAGCTGCCGCCCATGGAGTTACTGGGCAGGGTGGAAGAGCACTTGCGGCGCGATGTCTCGGTGCTGACCCGGGCCCGGGTGGCGGAGTTGACCCGCGCAGAAAAAATCATCACCATCGCGAATGTGGGGGACCTTATTTATGACTGATCCTGTTGGCGGACGCGCCGGAGCCGTGCTGGCGTTTGTGACTGGACTCTGGCTGGCACTGCTGCAGTTCAGTCATTTTTTTCTGCTCGAACTGTGGCTCACGAGCCGCGCGACGACATTTTTTGTGGCGTTGTTTTTCTGGCTCCTGGGATTCCTTGCGGGCTTACAGGCGGAAAAACGGTGGATGTTCCCCCTTTTGGTGGTGGTTGCGGCGGCCGGCTACTACGCCTCGATGGGTCTGTTAACACTGTGGCCCTTCAAGCTCGCGATGCTGCCGGTGGCGGGGCTGTGCATCGCAGCAGGCGGGGCGGCAGCGGGCGCCTACTTCCCCTTTGCTACGGGTCAATTCACACGCGTAAAATGGCTGCTGTTTCACGAGAACAACGGATTCGTTCTCGGCATCGTCATGGCGCTACTCGGTGCGGTTTTTCAGGGGCGGTGGCTGCTGGTGTGGGCACCGGCGCTGGGGGCGGCTGCAGTGCTCGCTCTGCTGTGGCTTTCGGCACGGGCAGGTCAACATCCGTCCACGGATTTGTCAGGGGCGGCCGGGAGCGCACTTTCCCATCGTGATGCCTCACGATGATTCCTCTGCCGGGCAAAAGTGTTCTTATCAGGCTTGTCGGCGGATCCATCGTGTTCCCTGCGCCACACTCCACTGAAACTTTCGTGCATGTTCGCGAATGAGAAATGGGAGATCGGCGCAATGAACCAGCGAAAAATGTCCTCCGAGTTTCTCCTGCAGCCATTCAAATGTGGAGCTGCCCGGCCAGTTCGCTGGCGGCGTGTATTCTTCCAGCCAGGTGCAGGGCGTGGTCAGCAACAGCTGTCCACCACTTTTCACCAGTGACAGCAGACGGTCGAGCAGCCGCTGCGGACTGCTCAAGCGGCACAGGAGATTGGCTGCGTGTACGACATCATAATCACTTAGGTCATCGCGCAGGTTCATGGCGTCGCCCTGCTCGAATCGAATGCTCGCCCGTTCACTGATCAATGGACGCACGGCCACCAGCCTCGTGGTTTCCGCCGCTTCATCGATGCGTGTGTATGTGAATGATCCATCACGCAGGATCGTCTCTGCGGCGTGAATGAAGGCGTGTGAGTAATCAATGCTGGTGACTTCCGGGCAGTGCCGCGCCAGTTCGTAGCCCGAACGACCCACGGCGCAGCCGAGATCGAGCGCCCGCGCCTGCTGGGGCACGATCGCGGGATCGAGCAGTTCGTTGACACTGCGCTGGGCAAATCCCAGCGCATCTTTCGGCCCGAATGTCCAGGGCAGCACCTCGTGGTCCGCTCCGTAGTGAAACAGGAGGTATTCGTCGAGCAACCGCTCCGTTTCGTAGATGTTCATAAGTAGTCCGCCTGTCCTCAGGCGGGAGTTTTTGGAAGTGCCGCCTGAGGACAGGCGGACTACGCCTCCAGCGCCTTGCGCAAATGCTCCGCCGGCTGGAAGTGCTCGATGAGCACCATAGTCTTCCCGTCGCGATGCATCCGCGCCTGGGCGATGTCGAAATTCGGCGTCTTGTGCGGGGCGAACAAGATGTCGTCGTGCGTCGCGTTCTGGTGCCGCTTAAAAAGATTCGGGGTGATATGCCCGCCGAGATGATCATCCCGTCCCGTGGCCAAGTGGCAGGTGCCCAGTACTTTTTCATCCTGGATGTCCGCGCCAGAAACCGGCAGCACCTGAGTGCCGAATCCAAGCTCGCCGAGCACGCCCGTCATCGGATCGTCAGCGAGTTTTTGATTGTGGGCGTCAATGGTGCCCTGTTTGCCCTCGATGAGTTCCGCCTTGATGATGCGGCCACCGGTTACGGTCAGGCGACCGAGTGTGCCGTCCTCATATTTCATGGGAAATTCACCTTCCGCGCCAGTGGGCACGAAATACACTTCGCCCGCAGGAAGATTGGCGATGTCCGGCTTGTCGCCCCGGCAAAGGCCGTGGCTCTTCTGCGCCTCCTGTCGCGACAATTCCAGTCGGACCGTCATCGGCGCGTGGCCGTCCACGGTGAAATCGATTTCCACCCAGTCGGCCTTGGTCATGGCCAGCCTGAGCTTTTCCGCATCCCGGCTCACGTCATTGTAGTCCACCGCGAGGCCGGAGTTCAGGATCACGTCATTGACGCCGTGCAGGGTCGCGCCGCGAAAGCCGTATTGTTTGGCGAATGCCGTCAGCGGCGCGGTCGCGCTGAAGGTGGTAATGCAGAGGATGATGTCGTAGTTCGAATAGACATCCTTCTCCAGGCTCAATCGTCGCCCGCTCATGTCCGCGCATTCATCGGGCAGGTCGAGATTGCTTCCCGTGGTCTCCGTATACGCAAACATCTCACCGCCCTTGAGGGCGAGTTCGTCCATGACTCCGGCATGAAGAGGCTTGAAAAAATTCTGGTGCGCCTGCCGCTGGATTTTTCGCGCTGGATTATTCAGGAACGCCGCACCGCTGGCTTCCGCAAGATCAGGCAGATCAATCAGGATGCAGATGCGGCGACCAAAGGTGGGTTCAAACACGGTGTTGAGCAGGCGCGAGAGATCAAACGGCGGGAAGGTGCGCCCGATGGCGGAGGTTTGAACTGTAGTCATAAGGAGAGGTAAGATGGCATGATGAGGTTGAGGATGTAAAATCGTTTTACGCGCCAGCCTTCAGGGGCGGGCGCAAAAAAAACAGCGCCGGGCTTCCCCGGCGCTGTAGGTGAATTTTTTATATTTGTCGATGGCTTAGGCGGCCTTCTTTTTCGGAGCAGCTTCAGCTGGCTTTTTTTCCTCAGCGGGTTTGACATCAGTCTTGGCATTCTTCTGCTTCGGACTCAGGTTCAGGGAGACGATTTCGTCATTGCCATCACCGGCAGCTTTCTTCACATAACCGCCGACCCACTGGCCAGTCACGGCGTCTTTCGCAGTCGCTGCCTTGCCATCTTTCTTGATGGTGGAGTCCTTGGTCATGGCGAATGTCCGGTCAGGCTTTCCCTCGCCGCCTTTGACGGTCAGGGTGGTGTCGGTGACGGAGACGAACTGACCATAAAGTGGATAGTGATCTTTTTTGGATGCAGCCTTGGGTTCTTCTTTTTTGGCGGGTTCAGCCGCTTCAGGTGCCTTATCCTTATTCTTGTCAGCCGAGAAGGCTGCGGGAATGGAAAGAGTGAAGGCGAGGATGATGGTGGACAGGAGGGACGTGGTTTTCATATTTGTGGGTTTAGGTTCAAGCGAACACTGTTTTACATATAAACCCCCGGGGACAGCAATCTTTTTTTTAAAAATTCTGAGGCTGTGTCATCATAAACGCTCCGCCACAGTATTGAGAAGTCGTAGTCAGCGGCGTTCTGTCTTGATTCTACGGAATTTGCAGCGAATAAAAATCCGCACAGTCTCGTCCATATCCATGAATCCATCCGCCTCCTCGCCCGCTGTCAGCACGGAAGGCGACGCGACGGCGGATTCCGGGCTGGTTCGACTCGCTCAAGGCGGAGACGCCCGGGCCTTCGACCAGCTTGTCACCCGCTATCGAGGAAAGGTTTACGGCATGTGTTATCACCTGGTCCAGAATGAACAAGACGCCTGGGATCTCGCGCAAGAAGCCTTCATCAAGGCCTGGCGCGCGCTGCCCTCTTTCAAGCTGGATTCAACCTTCTACACCTGGCTCTACCGCATCGCCCACAACTGCTCCTACGACTGGCTGCGCAAACGGCGCATCGTAAGCGACGGCGAGTTCGATGACGAACTCCAGGGCACGGTCGCTGCCGGTGCCGAGGCTGTGCCCAAAGGATCCGCGCGACCGGATCACGCAATGAGGAACAAGGAGCTGGGCGCGCGCATCACGGATGCCATCGCCCAGCTTAGCCCCGACCATCGCAGCGTGATCCTCTTGCGCGAGGTGGAGGGTCTGAGCTACGAGGAGATCGCCGAGATCACGCAACTGCAAACCGGCACCGTGATGAGCCGCCTTTTTTATGCACGCAAAAAACTGCAGGAACTCCTGAAGGACACCTATGAAAACGCCTGACCACGCCCAACGCATCACCCGCTGGCTCGACGGAGCCATGACCGAAGCCGAGAAGACCGCATTTCAGGAAGAGATGCAGGCGGACCCGGATCTCAGGAATGAAATTTCTTCGATGGAAGAACTCGGCGGAATGATCCGCAATCATGCCTCGTTGAAGATGCCAGTCCCGAATCCCGACTTCTTCAATTCACAAATTCAAGAGCGCATCACCGAACTCCAGCGGACCGATGAACGACGCAAGTCTGCAACGGGAGGAGTTGCCTCGTGGTTCGACTGGTTGCGCATGCCATGGGCTGTCGCTGGCGCCGCCGCGCTGCTCGCGCTCGGTTTGTTCATGACCCTGCAAGAGGGCAAGCCTCAGACACAGGTGATCAGCTTCTATGCCCCGAACCCCGCCGTGAAAGCCTCGGTGAATTACAACGCCGCTGCCGGTGCGACGGTGCTGACGCTGGATGGTCTGAATGCGTTCCCCGACGACAAAACCATCGGCGGCCTCAACGTGCATCACAGCGATAATGATGCCGAAATGGCCTCGACCACGCTTTATGATGCCAGCGGCAAGGTGCTGCTGGTCATGGCCACGGATGCCCGCAACCGGCCTGTGTTGATGGGCGGGACGGTGGAGTGACTAATTTTGAATGATAAGTGATGAATGATGAATGCGAAATACTGATGACAAAATCGAGTCAACTCCAAGCTTGGAATCCTTTCCTTCCCAGTGAAGAGCGGGCGTCGTCGTGGACCAGGGTCCGCGCGTTTGGTATTCATCACTCATCACTCATCATTCATCATTTCTTTCTGCTTGTGTGCTTTGCCGCGCCGCTCTCCGCGCAGACCGCCGCTCCGTCGGTTCCCGTTCCGGCAAAGGCCGCCACCGACGGCCGGGTATGGGGCGCATTGGTCTATGCGTCAGACAAGAAGCCCGGCGAAGCCCCTGTCGAGCCCGCGGAATTCCCAGGCCTTTTTACGCAGCTTGGAAAAGTATTTCCCTACAATCACTTCGTCATTCTCGGCCAGCATAACCAGGTGATCTTTCGCGAATATGAATCATGGCTCGTTCCATCGAAGGATCTGTTTGTGAAGCTCGATTCGAAAGGAGCGGCGAAAGACGGCGGCATCAACCTGCACCTGCAGTTCTGGCAGGATCAACAGGTGCTGGTGAAAACCGATGCCGTACTGCGCCCTGCCAGCCCTCTGTTCATCGCCGGCCCCAAGTGGCGCGACGGACGGTTGATTTTTGTGCTGGAACTCAAGCCGTGACCACGGCCACTTTCACAACAACCTTGAACACTTCCTCCGGCTTCTCCCATTCCACACACGGCGCGTGGGCATCTTCGGGAAATAAAATCGCAAAAAGACCAGCGCTCAGGTGCAATGGTGTCAACTCAGGCACCAACCTCCACAACGCCGCATCTGTTGTTTCGTCGTAAGCTTTCGTCAACTCCTTCATCGCGGCCAGTGGAGCCCACAGGATGGTCTCGCGTCCACTGTGGACGTATTGCACATCGATGAATTTGCGATGCGCCTCGAAGAGTGCGCCGTCCATGGGCTTGGTGGAATATTTTTGCACCAGAGCGAAAACGTCATCACCATCAATCTCATGACGGCCCGGCGCCAGGGTCCCGTCCACCGCTCGCAGAAATTCAAAGGCCTTCGAAAATCGCGGACTAAGAACTTCGTAACGGGCAAAGTTGTTGAGCGTATCTTGAATCATGAGGCCAGAATATCGAATGGAATGAGCGGAAAATCATTTCTTTTTCTCGCGATCTTCCTGAATCCACTTCAATACTTCAGGAAGAAACAGCTCGACTGGCAGCGCGTAGTTTGTCACCCGGTCCACCCGGGCGATGTTGATCGCGACCGCATGTCCCTGCACGTCATAGAGCACCCCGCCCATGTCCGACGGTTTGAGCGGCAGATCATGCTGGATGATCTCGGAATAATTATCGGTGCGGCTCGATGTGCCATGGTTGCCGAAGTCCTCTCCGCCCCAGTTCAGCATCACGCGGTTTTTGCTGGCCAGCTTGACATCGCAATCGCCATCTTTGCCCACCCGCTTGTATTTCACTTTCACGATGTCACCGGGATGGAGCGGGCCGATGATGCGCTTGACCGCGCTGGGATCATTCACCTTCTGGCTGTTTAACTCCACGAGCACGTCGTCCGCACGCAAGCCCGCCTGCTCCGCGGGACCGTCAGTTGCCACCTCCTCGATCTGCACGCCCACATCGCCCTTGTCGGAGCGTGCAAAACGAATGCCCATGACCGCTCCGGAATTTGCAATGGCGCGCCGATTGGCGCTCATGACGCCCAAGCGCATTTTTGCTCCCTGATCACCCAGGGCACACAGCCACTGCGCGGGCCGCAGTGAGAGCGACTCACCCCAGGAAACACAAGCGAGACCGGTGCGTTCAATTTTGAGCAGGGCGAGGTCGAGCTTCTCATTGCGCTTCACAAGTCGCGCATCCGCCATGGAACCATCGGACAACCAAACCCGAAGCGGTTTCATGGACAGCGTTTCAGTCGCTTTCGTCAGGATGTATCCATCCGGCGAAAGGATCGCGCCTGACAACAGTTTTTTGTCACGCTCAGGACCGATACATGCCGAACCTGCCGCGGCTTTCGAATGCAGGGTGGCGAGGGCACCAAGTGTCTCTGCGCCATTGGTTCGCTGCTCGTCGTCGAGAAAACCTTGAGCGAAGATCGGACCCGCCGTCTGCGTTCCCAAAAACCACGCCATCATCGCGCAGCAGGGCCATCCAATAATTCTGTCGCATTTTCTCATGGCATCATTAACCGCAATAACTCATAACTCATAAACCCCTCTCCTCAATCCTTCGGTCGTTTTGCCAGCCTCACCTCCACCATGCGCTCTCCCTTCGCAGTGCGCACTTTCAGCGTCACGATCTCGCCCGCGGCACGGGCAAGAATGGCCTCGGTAAACTCAATGGGTTCGGCCAGTTTTTGATTATTCAGACTGACAATCGTGTCGCCATCCTTCAGCCCCGCCTTCATCGCAGGTGAATCCGGTGCGACCGCCTGCACAACGAGCCCGTCATCCGACCCCTGAGTGCTGATTCCGATCCAGGCACCGTTGCCCTGGTTCCAGATGCTGACGATCTCGCCTTTTTTCATGGTCTCCCACGAACGGAGGAATGGCGCCATGCTGACGTGAAGGTTCTGCTCGCGACCGCGCCAGATCTGACTGTTGATGCCGATGAGCTCGCCCGCTAGATTGAAAAGTGAACCACCGCTGTCGCCGCCCATCAGCACGCAGTCGCTCTGCAGCATGTTGGCTGAAATTTTGACAAGTTTTCCCACGCGCAAAACGGATCCGCGCGCCGCGTCCCAGCCGCCCGGATGACCGAGGGCAAAGCACCAGTCGCCGAGCTTCAATCCACGCACCTCGCGATTGATGGTAATGAATGGCCATGCCTTCGCGGGCGCGGGAAGTTGGAGCATTGCGGCGTCCGTGGCGGTATCGAGTCCCAGCGATTCCGCCTCCACGGTTTTGCCGCCCGGCAGGGTGACTTTGACCTTTTTGCCTGGGAAGCTCGTGACGTGGGCCGCAGTGAGCACCAGTCCCTGTGGGCTGACGATGACTCCGCTGGCCGTGCCGCCACCACATTCCAAGGCCACCACCGCCTTGCGAGCCTGATCGAGCACCGACTGCACTTGCCGCTGCACGGTAAGGAGGTCGTCAAGCGTCGATTCTTTCGCGCGCAACTGCGCCACTGCCACGAGGCAGGCGAAAAGAATAGGCTGACGGCACAATCCGGTCATGGGGTGACTCTATTTGCGAAAGCACCGCGCGTCAAAACTACCTGTGCCGAAGCGCTGGAAGTCCAGCGGCATCTGTGTTTGGATCAGACCATGAAAAAAATCGCCCTGCTGCTCTTGCGCTGCCTGATGTGGGCCACACTGTCTGTTGTGATGTTCCTCGTGTCCTGCCAGTCGAAGCTCATCTACTACTCCAAGCCTTATGGCCACGCGGAATTGGAGGGCCTCAGCAAGCCTGGCGCGAAGCGTATCGAAGCCACCACCTCGCAGGGACGGCAGGTCGCATTTTATCTGCCGTCACGCAAAGCCCCATCTCAGCCGCCGGAGTTTCTCTGGCTCGTGTTTGGCGGCAATGGCTCGCTCGCGCTGGATTACTCACCCGAGACAGCAGGCTGGGATTCGCGTTTCGGTTATCTGTTTGTGGATTATCCCGGCTACGGATTGTGCGAAGGCAGCCCGAACCCGGCCCGGATTGAGGAGAGCATCGTCGCGCTCACGGAAAAAATGAAAAGCGAACTGCACTGGGACGATGCGGAGTTTCGCATGCGGAGTGGGGTCATCGGCCACTCGCTGGGCTGCGCGGCAGGGCTTATCGCCATGGACCGGCTCCAACTCCAGCGCGCCGTATTATGCGCGCCGTTCACCACGATGACCGATATGGCGAAGCGTGTCCTCGGATGGCCGCTGTGTTACATCAACCGTCATCGTTTTGATAACATTGCGCGCTTGACCGCGATCGCACCGCGAGGCGCGCAAGTGCGCATTTACCACGGCCAGGACGACAACGCCATTCCCGTCGCCATGGGCCGCAAACTCGCGGCGATGTTCCCGCAGACGGTGCACTTCACGGAAGTGCCGGAATGCGGTCATAACGATGTCGTGCCTGCTGTCAGCCCGGAAATTGGCAGAGACCTGCGCGGGCTTGCGGACACCGCTCCATGATGAGGGCTTGTGCCCGGCATAACCTGCGCTAGCGTCAGATATCATGAAATCCATTTCCAACTATGCCATGACCGTTTGCGCCGCCATTACACTCGCCGCGTGCGGGGGCACGAAAGAAACCGTCGCCACGGCACCTGCATCCCATGGGGAATTTGATCCGTCCACCGGCAGTTGGAAGCCGCTAACCAAGGTCGTGACGCCACCGCCGCACGAAGAGGGTGCCGTGATCATCCCGCAAAAGGGACCCGGCATGATGGACAAAGTCGGCAACACCCTGAAGAAGCCGCTCAAGTGGGTTGGTCTTGGAAAAGATGAACCGCAACCCGCACCGGCCACGACGGCGAAGAAGAAAACGGCGCAGTAGTAGCGCTGCTGCCGGGAATTGGGTTTCGAACGCACCGGGCCGGAGTGGCCCAAGGCGTGCATTGGAGACGGGGGTATTCTCCCTGAGTTGGAGCACCGCGATCCCAGATGATGGGCTGGGCGAGGGAAAATGGTTTGTTCATGGTTGCTCGTTGAGGATTAATGATCCTTCTTCGCTGGCTTGGCGGCGCACAAGTCCAGTGGAACATCCTCCGCAAGCAGGCTGAAGGTCTGGTGCGAATTTACACAGTCATCCCATAGGCATTGCCGATACCGTGGAATCCACCGCGTGGATGCGCGCTTTGAACCGGTGCAGCAGCGAGCGTCCGCCACTGCGCCCACCGGGGCGTCGCCGGCCAAAGCTGCACTCACAATGCTGGAGATGAGCCAGCATGCGCCAGGAAACCAGCCCGACGAACTTCGCATCGCGCACCTTGTTGGAGTTAGAGAGGTTGTTGCGCGAGGGTGGTGTGAGTCCGAAGGCAGCAATGGCCCGCGCCTTGAGCCGCAGACATCATTGAGGTTCAGGGCATGGGCGAGCTGCACGAAGATCATCGTGCAAAAAATCGCTCAGCACGCTGTAAAATCGGGCCTAGGCGTCGAATTCATGATATTGTTAAAATTTGGTAATTTTGGCCCGTGCCAAGTGCATCCCCGGCTGGAGTATGCTTAATGAACGTGAAACTTTTGAACGCGGACCGGCCTGATTGAATCTAATTTTTTGCTGACACCGACTCGATGGCTCCGGGGTTCAACCGAGGCCGCGAGATGGATGGTTATCCTCCGTGACACCAACACACCAATACACATGCGCCCATCCTCCTGCGTCAATACCCTCTTCGTTGCCACGGCACTGTTTCTCACCTGCGCGGCGGGTCGGGCGCAGTCCACGAGCGAACTGATCGCAGATGGCGATGCCTACGACCTGAAATTTCAACCGGGTGAGGCGCTCAAGTTCTACCTGCCGGCGGAAAAACTGGAGCCGGACAATGTGGAACTTCTTCTGCACATCGCCCGGCAATACCGCCATCTCATGCAAGATGTGACTGGGCAGGAGGAAAAAATCAGGCTCGGGCGCATCAGCAAGGACTACGCGGAGCGCGCCGTAAAGCTGGCCCCGAACGAATCCGAGGCGCATCTCTCGATAGCGATCAGCAACGCAAAGATGTCACCGATGCTTGGCAGCAAGCAGAAGTTGGAAGCCTCGCGCCAAGTGAAAGCCGAAGTTGAAAAGGCGATCGCCCTTGATCCGGGCAAGGATCTGGCTTGGCACCTTCTGGGCTGCTGGCACCAACGACTGGCTGACGTCGGACTCTTCACGCGAGCCATGGCCAAGATGGCTTACGGCGGTGTGCCACCGGCGACAAATGACGAAGCGCTCAAATGCTTTCAGACGGCCATTAAACTTAATCCCGACCGCCTCATTCATTATATCGAATTGGGCCGCACCTATGCGCAGATGGGGCAGGCTGAGGAAGCCAAGCGCTATATCAAGAAGGGCTTGTCGATGCCCGACGTGGGCAAGGACGACCCCGAGACGAAACGGCGCGGGCGTGAGGCCATGGGGAAACTATAGTGGAGGTTGGTGCTCTCCGGGTTGCTTGAAGTAGTCTGCGAGTCCCTTCGCGGTTCCGGCCCGCTTGAGATGCCATCAAAGACGCGACCCGCAAATAGCAGTGGCATCCTGCGTAAACAATTTCTTGCGCAGCCCCCATCCATCACTACGATGAGCGAACACTCCCAAGTAGCGGGAGTGGCCAACCAAGAGAATAACTAGACTTACAATATGAAGCGCCGCCGATTCCTCAATCAAGCCGCCACCGGAGCCGGATTTTTCCTGCTGCCAAGCGGACTCCGTGCAGGCAAAAACGCCCCCAGCAATAAACTCAACATCGCTCTCATCGGCGTCTGGGGACGGGGTCTGGCACACTATGATTCTCTGTCCGAGGAGAACGTGGTGGCGCTTTGTGACGTGAATGAGAAACGATTCCCTGATGCACTCAAGCGGTTCCCCAACGCGAAGACTTATGTGGACTGGCGCAAATGCCTCGAGCAAAAGGATATCGACGCCGTCGTGATTTGCACGGCGGATCATACGCACGCTTTTGTCGCCAACTGGGCATTGAACCGTGACCTGCATGTGTATTGCGAAAAACCGCTCGCCATCAGCGTCAACGAAGCCCGCGCCGTCCGCGCGAACTGGCTCACGAAAAAAGGCAAGCTGGCCACCCAGGTCGGCATGCAACGTCATGCGATGACGAATTTCAACCGGGTGCGAGAACTGGTCCGCGACGGTGCCATTGGCGACCTCCAAGCGGCTTACGCCTGGGGCAACAGGAAGATCCGCCGCGCCGGCTATCTGCCCGGCGACGGTGCTCCGCCCGAGGGTTTCAACTATGATTTGTGGCTCGGTCCGTCAGCTTACCATCCTTATAACAAGGATTATTTCTCCGGCGGTCCTGGTATGAACTGCCTTCAATGGAACATGTTCTGGGATTTTGGCGCCGGGCAGATAGGCGACATGGGCAGCCACACGATGGATTTGCTCTGGAACGCCGTGGACGCCAAGTTGCCAACAACTGCGGAAGCGAAAGGCGAGGCGTTCAATCCCGATGTCACGCCTGTGGAGTGTGAGTTGCACTTCGAGCATCCGGCGAACGACTGGCGCGCCCCCATCACCGTGAACTGGTATCAGGGCGGTGTCATGCCGCGGTCGCCGAAGCCCTACATTGACCTGAGTAAGCTCGGCCACGGCGCGATGTTCAAGGGCTCCAAAGGTTTTCTGTTTGCCGATTTCGAATCCCGCTTATTGCTGCCGTATGGTGAGACCGCCGACATGACCTATTACAAGCCGCGCACTGTGGAAACGGTGCTGCCGCGCATCGATCATTTCCAGAAACAGTGGTTCAATGCCTGCAAGGATCCCGGGGAAAAAACCGCCTGCGACTTCGAATACAGCGGCAACATGATCGAGCAGATGCTGCTGGGTCTGGTGGCTTATCGTGTTGGCAAGAAAATTTCGTATGACAGTGTTGCGGGCAAGGTTACTAATTGTCCCGAAGCTAACGAATTACTCGGGCGGAAGTACCGTGAGGGGTGGACACTTGATGGGTGAAGTCAGGCATTGAAGTTGCAGGCCAGTGGCCTGATCCCGCGAGCGCCGTCCGTCTTGGCGGCGCATTGAACCCGGCCCGCGCCGCGCCGCCAAGACGGACGGCGCTCGCGGAGTTTTCCAAGGTGCCCCATGTTATTTTACCTTCGCCGGAATCACGTGCCACTTTCCCTGGGTGAACTCACGCGCGGACCGTCGGCATCTCCGGCTTGCATGGTGATCTCTTCCACGGCAGCTGGCAGGAAAACATCAATATGGCCGGTGAATCCGCCCTGAGTGGCAATCATGTTTTCGCCACGCCGGAAAATTTGCATGACGGCACGCCATGCACTCCACGACATTGCGCAAGATTCGCGCTATCATCGGCAGGGGCTGCAGGTTCAAAAGCCGGTGTGCCGTGATTGAAAAGATCCGTTTCCTCTATTCAGTCAGAATGTCCCATGATTTTCATCAATAACTCCAGCAAGTCTATCGTTGCTCACGAAGTTGCAACGACTCTAGGTGTGAAATCATGATCAGGCTGTGCACCATCACTGAATTGCGCCAATGGCGTTCCACTCAGAAGTCGCTTCTGGTGCTGGTGCCGACAATGGGTGCCCTGCATGAAGGGCATCTGGAACTCATGCGCGAGGCGCGGCGCATTGCGGGTGCCGATGGTCGCGTCGCGGCGAGCATCTTCGTTAATCCGCTGCAGTTCGGTCCGCAGGAGGATTTCTCCAAGTATCCGCGCGATATCGAGTCGGACGCCGCCATGTGCCAAAGCGCGGGTGTGGACATGATTTTCGCGCCCGATGTCTCGGAAATGTACCCATCCGATCATTCGATCATGGTGCTGGATACGCGGCTTTCCAAAACACTCTGCGGTGCCAGCCGGCCCGGACACTTCGACGGCGTCTGCACGGTGGTGTTGAAGTTTTTCAATCTTGTACAGCCGCGCACCGCCGTCTTCGGCAAGAAGGACTACCAGCAACTCGCGATCATTAAACGCATGGTGCGGGACTTGAATCTGTCCATCGAGATCATCGGCTGCGAAACGGTGCGTGAAGCCGACGGACTGGCCATGAGTTCCCGGAATCGCTATTTGAGTGATGAAGAGCGCAGGCAGGCACCGGCGATTCGTCAGGCATTATTGGAGACGCAACAGTGCTGGATGAAGGGCGGGCGCGATGCTGACGTTTTGCAGGGGGTTTTTATGAAACACATCACCCAGGTTGCCCCGCTGCACCGGGTGGATTACATCGCCTGCGTGAATCGCGAGACACTGGAACCCTTGAATGAAGGTTGCCAGAATGGTCTGATGGCGGCGGCGGTTTACTTCGGTGGCACGCGCTTGATCGACAATCTTGAATTGTAACTCGGTGGTCTTGGCATCCTGCCTGAATGGTAGGGAAAACGACAGCTGGAAGCCCGTCGCACACTCAGCCAAGATGGCTGAGTTACTTCTTGAACAGGCTGCTAGGGCTTGCATCGTGTCCCCATCGCAACGAAAGCCTTGCATGCAGGAATACGACTTCATTGTCGTCGGTAGCGGGGCTGCCGGCCTTACGGCCGCATTGAATGCCTCGCGGCATGGCCGTGTCGCGCTGCTGACAAAAAAATTGGCTTCGGACTCGAACTCCGCCTGGGCCCAGGGTGGAATCGCGTGTGTGCAGAGCGGGGAGGATTCGTTCGATCGCCACGTGGCGGACACGCTGGCAGCCGGCGCGGGACTCTGCAAGGAGGATGTCGTTCGCACCATCGTCAGTGAGGGGCCCGCACGCATTGCGGAACTGGTGTCGCTCGGCGTTTCATTCGACAAGCGCGAGGTCAACGGCCATTCGGAGTTCGACCTCACGCGTGAAGGCGGACACACCAAGCGCCGGGTGCTGCATCACCTTGATGCCACCGGCAGGGAGATCAGCGACAAGCTCATCGCCGCGGTGCGTGCGGAAAAGAACATCATCCTGCTGGAGCAGCACTATGCCATCGACCTCATCACCACGGGCAAGCTCGGCTTCGTCAGCGAAGACCGTGTGCTCGGTCTCTATGCACTGGATGAACTCAGCGGTGAAGTGGTGACACTGCGCAGCGACCGGATCCTGCTCGCGACCGGAGGCTGCGGGCGCGTTTATCAATACACGACCAACCCCATGGTCGCGACCGGCGACGGCGTGGCGATGGCGTGGCGCGCAGGCGCGACCATCGCGGACATGGAGTTCATCCAGTTTCATCCGACCTGCCTCTATCATCCGCGGCAGCGTTCGTTTCTCATCTCCGAAGCCATGCGCGGCGAGGGCGCGGTGCTCGTCGGCAAGGATGGGAAGGAATTCATGCAGCGCTATGATTCGCGCGGCTCACTGGCACCGCGCGACATCGTGGCCCGCGCCATCGACCATGAGATCAAGCGCACCGGCGGACCCTGCGTCTTCCTCGACATCACAAATAAGCCGCGTGATTTTGTCATCGAACACTTTCCCAACATCTACCACACCTGCTTGAGCGTGGGGATTGACATGACGAAAGAGCCTATCCCCGTGGTGCCGGCAGCGCACTACCAGTGCGGCGGCGTGCGCACTGATGTCAATGGCGCGACCTCGCTGCGCGGGCTGTGCGCCGTGGGAGAAGTGGGCTGCACTGGATTGCACGGGGCCAACCGCCTGGCCAGCAACTCGCTGCTCGAGTGTGTCGTGGTCGCACATCGCGCGGTGGATCATCTGCTGCTCAAGCTGCCGCTGCAGCGCGCGAACGGGTCGCAACATTACGAACTGCCCGTATGGCAGAGCGGTCATGCGCAGAGCCTCGACGAGCTGGTTGTCATCTATCACAACTGGGATGAAATCCGCCGCCTGATGTGGGACTATGTTTCCATCGTCCGCACTACCAAGCGGCTCCAGCGCGCCGCCGCGCGCTTGCGGAATCTGAAGCGTGAGGTGCAGGAGTTTTACTGGAACTTCAGCGTCACCCGTGAGGTGCTCGAACTGCGCAATCTGGTGGAGACCGCTTCACTCATTGTGGATTGCGCACTGCGCCGCCATGAAAGCAGGGGCTTGCATTACACGCTGGATTATCCCGAGCCGGACACGAGCAAGCCGCCGGCGGACACCGTGCTGCGCAGATATTAGAAATTAGAGTTCAGAGTTGGATGGTGGATGGTGGATGTGTGCGTAGAATTCTGGCCTCCGACCTCTGGCCTCTAGCCATCGTCTTCCGGCCCAACGGGCCGACCGAATCCAGCCCAGGGATGAGGTCGCAACGACCGATTCCCTGGGTAACGTGTTTAAAAAACGTCGCGCCCCAACGGGGGCGCTCGAAACTTCCCCCATGACCCAATCCCTCATCTGCCATCAGCGCGAACACCATCGAAAGAAATCCTTCCAGGATGAGTTTCGCGAATTTCTCATTCGGCACGAGGTGGAGTTTGACGAGCGTTATTTGTGGGAATGATGCGTTTGTGCGCCCCTTCAGGGCGCTGCGTGCTTCCCAAAAAATTCCAGGGCATCGCGCGTGTCGCGCTCAGCCCTGGGCTAGATTCGTGTGGCCCTTTGGGCCACGATGGAATCGAATTTTGGATGTTGGATGTTGAACGGCAGCCCTTCCGAGTGGATATGGTGGATGTATTTATAAGATGCTTTTCATCACATGATGCACACACTTTGGTTGCCAAAGACGGAAATAAAGTGATAGATTATCACTCATTTGTTGACCTGAAAGATGCGCATGAGAAAATCCATGACCTATTGTGCGGTGATCGCAGTTTCTCTTTCCTCGGGAAACTACGCGCAGGCGCAGAGGCAGGCGGCGCTCACCTCGGCCAATATCACCAGTGAGAGCGCATCCATCGGCGCGCTTTCCATCGCTAATCAGACTCCGCCGCCTCTTTCCTTCCAGGCGCTGCCGCGAGTTTTCGCGCCCACGTTGCCGCGCACGACATATACGAAATACCCTTGGAAGACGGACATCGTGGCCACAGTGTTCTGGGTCGGTGAAGTGCCCACCGCGAACAATCCCACGCCGAACCACAAGAGTTCATGGGATACAGCGTGGCAGGAAAATTTCGGCGGCTATGATGATCCTGATAAACGGGCGGCGGACTTCAGGCCCGCTAAATTTGTGCCCAAGCAGAATTCATTTTACGTCGCTCTGCCTTACAATGATTGCGTGGATTACAGCGCGACCAAGAAAGAGGCGTTCAATGTGATTCCCTGGTTCAAACAAGTTTTTAAAAAGGACGGGCAGTCCGTCTGTCACAACTACTGGGTCGCCATTCGCTTCGGCGACCGCATCTGCTATGCGCAGTGGAGCGATTGCGGGCCGTTTTTGACCAATGATGCTTCGTATGTTTTCGGCGGTGCCCGCCCGGCCAATCCGCACAACAATGGAGCCGGCATCGATCTCTCGCCCGCAGTGCGCGACTACCTTGGCTTCAAAAGCGGCAAAAGATGTGACTGGCGCTTCGTGGACGTCCAGGAGATTCCCGATGGTCCGTGGAAGAATTTTGGCAGCAACAATCATTTTGTGCAGCAGGCAAATCAGGGGCAGGAAATGCTGGTCTCACGCCTGGAGGAATTGCGCCGTCAGCGCGACGAGTGGTTTAAAAAAACCGGGAACGCTGATTTACAGAGACGATAAATCGGTGGCACAGGCTTCCAGCCTGTGTATAGCCCGGTCATTCTGACCGGATCATTTTTTAACCGCCTTCGTGTCTTCGTGAGTGACATCTGTTATACCACTTGGAAGCAAGATTCAGTAAAACAAAAAGTGGAAGGGGCATCCATGCCCCTCCAAGAAATGGTTCAAAACAGAAGGCGTATGGGACATCCGCCACCACCTTC
>VFKE01000074.1 GCA_009885695.1 Verrucomicrobiota bacterium
CTCTTCAACCTGGAAGCCGCCCGCGAGTTTGAAATCATCCGTCTGCGTATAGCAGCCAACTACTGACTGGCGAGCCGGATGCGGGAGACCCGCCCGTCCGGTTCGGTGGGAGGGGCGGCGCAACTCAATGCGCCGTCCCTACCTCAATCTGGCGATTAATCAGCGCTTCCTTAACAGGCCAAGCAATCCATCGCTTGTTATAGCGACAAAAAAAGAAGGGAGCGGAAATCCGCTCCCTTCAAAAGGTGAAGAATTATTTGAGTTTCTGCCGATTACAGGCGGAACTTCAGACCGACGCGAACGAGGGTGAAGTCTTCGGTGTCGCCCTGACCGAAGTGCCAGGAGCCGTCAGCGAAGAGACCCATCTTGCCCGTGAGGTAAACGTCAACGCCAGCACCGACCTGCCAATTCCACTCGGTATCGGAATTCGTGGAGAGTCCGCCGCCCGCCAGGATGTAGGGAGCCCAGCAGCCGTTCTTCATGGGAAGGCGAGCAACCAAGTTCAAGTCAAACTGCCAGTGGGTCTTCTCAGTGGCGAAGGCGCTGGAACTGCCTTCGAGGCCGAAATTTTCGGTGAAGAAGTATTCAGCAAGAACGCCGCCGCCGAGGGCGTCGTCTTCGCCGCTGGACTGAAGGTAGCCAGCACCAAAGGCGCCGACTTTAAGGCCTGGAGCGAACCAGTCGCAGCTAGGAGGAGCCGGGGGTTGAACAGCTTTGCCGCCCTTACCGGAGTGGGAAGGAGCGCCAGCGAATGCGCTGGAAGCCAGCGCGATGGTCATGAGGAGTGATGCGATTTTTTTCATTAGTATTTGGATTGGTTGAGAGCCCAGACTAGACCAAAGAAAAACTCTGGCAAGTCAAAATCGAGTTTTTTTGATTATTTTTGAACATTAATTGCGCGCACACTTCAACATTTTTCATTTTAGTACGAAAATGACAGGGCTATGCCCTGCTTAATCACTGAGCAGCACCCGGATTTCACCGGAACCAATTTTGACCGACTTAATGCCTGCGGCGAAGGCTTTCGCGGTCGGATCGAGCTCCGCATCAGCGAGAAGGTCGTGCCCTTTGATACCACCAAGCCACGCATTCGGCGGCGAGATCCCGCCCACGGCGACGTCTGAGACATAAAGCGCCAGATGATGCTTCGCGTCGAGCCGCGCATTCAGCGCAATCTTGAAGCGCACGGTGCGCCCACCGATAAACGGCACATCACCATCGACAGGCAGCAACGCGCTGGCGGTGATGCCACCGTCGTTGATGCTCACTTTGAGATGATCGCCCAGTCGCTGCTCCTGGAGCCAGCCGTTGATCTCGCGCTCGCTGAGCACGATGGTCTTTGCGGGATCGGACACTGCGGTGCCACCGCTGATTTTTTTCTCCAGTTCCTGCTGTTCTGCGGGCGACAGTTGCACAGGCTTGAACGGCGCAGCCTGAAAATTGTGATGATACCAGAAGGCTGCGGAAGCTGCGGCGATGCCGGTGACGCCAAAGATCACGCAGGCGGTAATGAGGAGTTTTCTTTTCATAATGCTACCAAGTGGTGGTGCATTCGACAGCGGACGTGACCGCTTGTTGAAAAACTCACTAAACCGCGCCGTTCACCACGGCAGCACCTTCAGCAGGTGTGCCGGATGCGCAAATCTGCAGAACACAACCGCAGACCGGATCACGGCACCGCGATCGAGATGCTGCTGTTTACGTTCTTCGCCGAGCTGTAAGTATAACCCGACAAGGTCACACCGGTGACGGTAAAGGTGATGGTGCCGGTCTTTGTCGTCGCCGCCGATTTGAGCGCAATCGTGCCGCTGGTGGACGTCCTGCCAGAGGCAGTGCCGCTAACGAGTCCGCCCGACCAGGTGCCGGCGACCGTGGCGGCTGATTTCAATGCGCCAGTTTGATCCTTCACCGTGGCGGTTACGGTCGCGTAAGTGCCCTTTGTTCCCTTGGTTTTCGTGATTGTCAGGGCCGAAATATAGACGTAGGGAGCGGAGTTGGCCGTAATCGTGACCGAGACTGGCGCGGAGGCCACGCCGAAGTTGTCCTTCACCGTGAGTGTCGCCGTGAAAGTTCCCACAGTCGCATAGGTATGGGAAGGATTGGCTACCGTTGAAGTGGTGCCATCTCCGAAATTCCAACTATAGGAGGCGATGGTGCCGTCGGAATCGCTGCTGCCGGCACTGGAGAATGCGACGGCAAGCGGCGCAATGCCGGTGACCGGTGCGGAGCTGCTGGCAACTGCGGTTGGGGCTTTGTTGGTGGCGGGGACCACTGATCCGGTGATGGAGAACTGACCAATGTTCCCGTAGTCGCTGTATCCCGTGCTCGTGGGGCTTCCGCTGGCGACACCGTTGACAGCGAGGTAATAAGTGCCCGCAGCTAGGCTGGTGCCGATGGTGACGCCCGTGGAGCTCGCCGTGGGACCGGCTGAAGTGATGACCGCGCCCGATGAATTGTAGAGGGAGAGGAGCAAGTTCACGTCGCCGGAGACCGGAGCGGCCGGCTTCGCGGTCAGCGAAACGTTGCCGGTGCCGGTGGTGAAGCTGAACACGTCCACATCGCCATTGACCTCGATAAAATTGCTGGCCGAGAATGGAGTGCCGGTGAGGGCCGTGGCGTGGGCGGTGTCATTGCCGACAGCGTCTGCGCGACGGGGAAGAAGGGCGCTGATGAGGGCGACCTGGTCTTCCGTGTTGTTGGCGTTTGTGTATTCGCCTTTGCACCACTGGGTCACATTGACGTAGTAGCTGGCTCCCATGATCGGAGCCCAGGTTCCCTGGCCCTGATAGTATTCGGTTCCGCCGGTCACTCCATCGTGGTGCAGGCCAAAAGTGTGGCCCGTTTCGTGGGCGGCCGCTTCGGCGACGAATTTTGGATTGCCGGGTCCGAGTTGCGCCGGGAATACGAACGCTGGCGTGTCAGTGTTCCAGTTGAAGGAATTCAGGTAGGCCACCCCACCCGCCGAGACGCCATACCAGTCCATGCTGCTTCCGCCGATGCAGACGCGTTTGCCGTAGACGGTGTCGCTGGTGCTGGTTTTGCGGAGAGCTTCGATCCCGGGGTCTTGGGTGGTGACGTCGACATCGAAGGCCGCAAAGTCCTCGGCGACGCTCTGCCAGATGACCTGGATGTTGGCCAGTTCGGAAGTGCTAAACGAGCCCGGTTTGGCGTCGATGTCGTAAGGCGCCGTCACAATATTCGCGCCGGCGGTGTAGCTGGTGTTCCAGGATGTGCCGGAGGTCGTGTTGCCATCGAAGTCCAGGTAGATCACCTTCGACGCTCCGGGTTTGCTGTGGAGCAGGAAGGTCTGGGAATCGGCGTAGGGTGCCGTGATGGTGGTGCCGGTGTTGCCCCAGGCGGTGCTGGACCCCTGCATGGCGGTCGGCGCGTCACAAGCATAGCCCAAGCGTCCCTGGCGGTCTGCCACCATGGATTTATCCCGGTTGCACAGCGCCGTGAATTCAGCGTCCGTGTGGCCATACCAATTGGCGATGGCGTGCAGATTGGGGCCTAAAGCGACCGGAATGTTCGGTCCCTTTGCCTGCTGCGGGAGCGTGAGGACTGGGAAGGAAACGCCCGCCTTGTTGAGGGTCTGGGCAAGCGCGGGTTGTCCTAGAAAGCTGCTGCCTATGATCATCATAGCAGTTAGCAGGGGTGTTAAGAGGCGATTCAGGTTCATATGAGTGGGTTGTTGCGTTGTTGGATCAAAGGACCGGGTTATCAGGGATGAGAGCTTCAGGAGAGCCCAATCGGTCTATGGATTTTATAATTATCCACATTATGGCAATTATGTCAATTATATTTGCGCTAAATTATCGCTATGCTGCCAAGAAATGCGACTTTCCTACCCAAAACTCCTGTTCAATGAACGGCCTCAACCTCAGAACCGACAACACTCGCGAGGATACAACTCAAGGGATGCTAATAATCAAAAACTCCATATTTTCAACCATGCCGGTTTCCATGCCTCTTTATATCGACAGTTTTTTCATGATCAGGTTATTTTCAATTGGGAGCCGTCATGCTGTCTGACTACCGGACAGAAATTGCCGCGATTTACGCCGAACTCGAGCGGCGTCCCCTGGAGCGCACCTGTCTGAGGCGCACGGAATGCTGCCAGTTTCATCTCACAGGGAAGACACCCATGCTCACACGCGGCGAAGCCGAGTATGCAGCGCTCGGCGTTCGTGCCAGCGGACGAAAAAAGCTTCCGCCGCGCGATGATGGAGCGTGCCCGATGCTCGGCCGAAACGGACGCTGCACCATATACACCCACCGGCCTTTCGGCTGCCGCACTCACTTCTGTGCCGCCGCCGGCGGACCGTATCCGCGCAAACACGTCGCCGATCTCATCCAGCGCCTCGAGGCCCTCGACGAACAACTCGGCGGCGACGGCCCGCGTCCCATCCAGGCCGCTGTCGCCGACGCGCTGAAAAAAATATAAAGTGTTTCTGGTGCGATCCACGTTGCCATTCATCCTTCATCCTTCATCCTTTCTTACTTCATGCCGCGCATCCCAGAAGAAACCCTCCAGCAGATCCTTGCGGCCACGGACATCGTGGACCTCGTCGGGCGGAGCGTGAAACTGAAGCGGAGCGGTTCCGGCTACTCGGGTCTTTGCCCGTTTCATCAGGAAAAGACTCCGTCGTTTTCCGTTAGCCCGTCGCGCAACGCCTATCACTGCTTCGGCTGCGGCGCGGGCGGGAATGCATTCCGCTTCGTCATGGAGCACGAAAATCTCACTTTCATGGAGGCGGTGAAACGCCTCGGCGACGCCGCGGGAATTCGCATCGAGGAATCCGTCTGGGACGAAAACGCCGAGCGCAATGCCAAGGAACGCGCCGCTCTGCTCCGCGTGCATTCGGACATCGCGCAGTGGTATCACACACTCCTGATGAAACACAGCGCCGCAGAGCCGGCTCGTGCATATTTGAAATCACGCGGCATTAATTCCGCCATCGCCGCCAACTGGCAGATGGGCTACGCCCCGCCGCACGGCGATCCGCTGCGCGAGTGGGCCTTGGAGCAAAAATACTCCGAGAAAATCCTCATCGCCGCCGGCATTCTCGCGCAAGGCGGCGAAGATTCGGCGCGCGCCGGCGAAACCTACCCTCGCTTCCGGCACCGGCTGATGTTTCCCATCCGCAACGACTACGGCGAAGTCATCGCCTTCAGCGGGCGCCTGCTCGATCCCGAAGCCAAGGCCGCCAAATATCTCAACTCGCCGGAGACGCCCATCTTCAGCAAGAGCAAGGTCTTCTTCGGCCTCGACAAATCAAAACGAGCCATCAGCAAGGCCAATCGCGCCATCGTCTGCGAAGGCCAGCTTGATCTCATCACCGCGTTCGAGCACGGCTTCGAAAATGTCGTTGCACCTCTCGGCACAGCCTTCACCGATTTTCACGCGCGAATGTTAAAGCGTCACGCTGAAGAAGTCGTGCTCTGTTTTGATTCCGATGCCGCCGGCTTCAAGGCTGCGGAGCGCGCCTTCGCCATCCTCGCACCCACGGGCCTGGTCGTGAAGGTCGCGCCACTGCCCCAGGGCGAGGATCCCGACTCCCTCATCCGGGGCAAAGGCGCGGACGCATTCAAGAATCAACTGGACGCCGCGCGCGATTTTTTTGACCACCTGCTCGACTTCGTGTCGACAACCCGCGACCTGAATGAAACTCGCGAGAAGACGCGCTTCGCTGCGGACACGGCGGCGATGATCCGTCTGCTCGACAATCCGATCGCGCGCGATGCGGCGATTCAAAAAGTCGCATTGCGTCTCGGCATACCCGAGGCGGATTACCGTCGCCAAGTCTCACGCATAGCTAAGACAGTGCCCGGAAAATCGGAAAGCGCGCAGAGTTCGCCACCTCAACCACTGCCACCTCAGGACAAGACGGCCGCGATGCTCGTGCGGCTCGCTCTGGCCGATGCTAAAATTCTACACTGGCTGCGCAATTCAGGCCGCGAGGAAATTCTCAAGGACATCAGCGGCGCGGAATTACTCGCTCTCATTTGGAAGTCATCCACCTCCTTCGCCGACAACACCTCGCTCGCCGCCTTCTTCAGCACCTTGCCGCGCGATGAGGAGCACGCCTTTTCTCAACTGCTCTCGCAGCCCATGCCCTCCGGCGGAATGGTTGCAGCGCAACATGCGCTTGATGCCCTGGGGGCGAAACGGCTCGACAACCTCCTGCAACGCGCGCAGACACAACTCAAGGAACCGAACCTCTCCCCCCCACAAATCGCGCAGTTGCAGCAGCGCGTGATCACACTTCGCAAAGAATATCTTGACCGCATCGCCCAGCTTAAAGATATTCCCATCCCCTCGGCCACATGAGCGCCCCTGACAAAAAGCGGGATTTCCGTGCCCCCACCACTCCGTCGCCAACAAGCGACGTAAATGGAATCACGCCCACACGCCGGCGTGGTCGTCCACGCAAGCATCCACTCCCAGCCAGTCCAACACCCCTGCCGCCTGAGGGCAAACGCCGCCGGGGCCGTCCGCCGAAAAACACGCGCATCCCCGAAGTTCCGCCGCCAAACCATTCGGACATCAACTCCAACGAGGTGCAGGAAAAGCTCCGCTTCCTCATCCGGTTGGCGAAGGAACAGGACCACCTGACCTACGATGATCTCAACGAGGCTCTGCCCAACGGCTTCGTCACCACCGAGCTGCTCGACGAGATCATCACGCGCCTGCGAAATCTCGAAGTCGAGATCGTTGACCCCTCCGCTGTGGATCGCGTGAAGACGAAGCGCGCGCCGCAGCCGGACGAGGACGAGGCTGCCATCGAAGAACGCGAGGAAGCGGGGCAGATCGACGTGCTGGACGATCCCGTGAGGATGTATCTGAAGCAAATGGGCCAGGTGCCTCTGCTGACGCGCGATCAGGAAATCACCATCTCCAAACGCATCGAAAAGGCAGAACTCAACCTCTGGCTCTGCCTGCAACACATCGGGTTCATCGCCGCCGAGTATCTCCATCTGGGTGAAGCGCTCATGGGAGGCGCGGAACGCTTCGACAAGCTGGTGACCGACCGCAAAATCGACGACCGCGAGATCTACTTCAAAAAGCTCCAGCAAACCTGCGCCCAGGTGCGCGAGAGTCTCGCAGTGGCAGCGGAACAATATCGTTGCTTAATGGAGTCGCCAGCGCGCCAGCGCGCCTCTCATCGCGAAAAATTCGAGCTGGTCAAGACCGCGCTATTCAAGCTGTGCGCGAAATTTTACTTTAAACACAAAACTAATGAGGACCTCATCACGGTGCTCAACAACCGCATCGCCGACCTGGATCAAATCGAGGCCGAGCAGGAGCGCACCCCAGACAATCCGGACGTGCAGAAGGCACTCGACGATTTCCAGCTCAACGCGTGGATGACGCCCGCGGAATATCGCACCGCCGTGGCCGAGTCCCGCCAGTGGAGTGACCATTCCACCAAGGCCAAAACGGAAATGGTCGAGGCCAACCTGCGGCTCGTCATCTCCATCGCCAAGAAATACACCAACCGCGGCCTCTCATTTCTCGATCTGATTCAGGAAGGCAACATGGGCTTGATGCGCGCGGTGGAGAAATTCGAATACAAGCGCGGCTACAAGTTCAGCACCTACGCCACCTGGTGGATCCGCCAGGCCATCACGCGCAGCATTGCCGACCAGGCGCGCACCATCCGCATACCAGTGCACATGATCGATACCATCAACAAGCTGCTGCGCGTGCAGAAACAGCTCGTGCAGGAGATGGGCCGCGATCCCACGCCGGAGGAGATCGCCGACGAAATCCATCTGCCCGTCGAACGCGTCAACGCCGTGCTGCGCATGAGCCAGCAACCGGTATCCCTCCAGGCCAAGGTGGGCGACAGCGATGGAGACACGGAATTCGGCGACTTCATCGAGGACATCGCCTCCGTCAGTCCCATGGAAATGACCGCCCGCAACCTCCTGCGTGACAAGCTCAAGGATGTTCTCGAAAGCCTAAACGATCGGGAACGTGCCGTGCTGGAACAGCGCTTCGGCCTGGTCGACGGTGCCGGCCGCACGCTTGAGGAAGTGGGCCGCCAGTTCCGCGTCACCCGCGAGCGTATCCGCCAGATCGAAGCCAAGGCCCTGCGCAAACTGCGCCACCCCACCCGCATCAAACAGCTCGGCGGGTTCTTCAATCAAGAATAGCGCCGCAGTTTGCCCGAAAGAATCCGTGGCGCCCCGCGTAGTAATGCGCATGTCACACCGCATCCTAATTTTTGCATCAGCAGCCTTCACCACACTGGGACTGGCCCAGGAAAATCCGAAGCCGCTCCGCGTCGGCATCATCGGGCTTGACACTTCGCATGTCACCCATTTCACCGAGACGCTGAACAAGGGTCCAAAAAATCCGGAGGACGCTGCAAAAGTCGCAGGCGTGCGCATGGTCGCCGCTTTTCCGCAGGGCAGCAAGGACATTGAGAGCAGCACCAAACGCGTGGCGGGCTACACGGAAAAATGCAGAGCACTCGGCGTAGAGATCGTTGATTCGGAGGAAGAACTATTGCGGCGTGTGGATTGCGTGTTCCTTGAGAGCAACGACGGCCGGGTGCATCTGGAACAACTCAAGCCCGTGCTGGCCGCAAAAAAACCCGTGTTCATAGACAAACCCATCGCAGGAACTCTCGCGGACACCATCCGCATTCTCGATGCAGTAAAAAATGCCGGGGTGCCCATGTTCTGCTCCTCGACACTTCGGTTCGGAAAAACAACACAGGAAGTGAGCCGCGGTTCTGTCGGCAAAGCAAGTAAAGCGGAGACCTTCAGTCCCGCACATCTGGAGCCCACGCATCCCGACCTCTATTGGTATGGCGTGCACGGTTGTGAATTGCTCTTCACCATCATGGGCACAGGCTGCAAAAGCGTGAAGCGCGACACCACGCCTGACGGCAAAATCCAGGTCACAGGCAACTGGGAGGGTGGACGCACCGGCATATTCCGCGAAGAAAACGGGAAGGACCGGAAAAACTACGGTGGGAAAGTCGTCGGTGACAAAGGCGAGGCTGTGATCGCCTTTGAGGCCAGCTATGACTTGCTGCTATTTGAAATCATCAAGATGTTCCGAACCGGTGTCGTTCCCGTCGATCCAGAGGAGACGCTCGAGCTTTACGCATTCATGGAGGCTGCTGACGAGAGTAAGCGCCGAGGCGGTGCGGAAGTCACGCTGAAGGAAGTGCTCGATAAAGCACGCGCGGAAGTCACGGCGCAACCATGATGCAAATAACCCTGGCTGCAAATCATGCCGGGCATGGATAAAAATTTCTGTATCACACGAATTCCGCGATCACTTCAATCTCAACCAGCGCCCCCAGCGGCAACTTCGCCACTTGGATGGTCGAACGCGCTGGCTTATGCCCATCGAAACCGGCCTCGTAAATCGGGTTCACCTTGGGGAAGTCGGCCATGTCCTGAAGAAACATGGTGGCCTTCACGACATGGTGAACACCCAGCCCAGCGCTGCCGAGCAACGCCTCGATGTTCTTCAACACTTGCCGCGTCTGACCTTCCACGTCAGTGGCTTCGATCTTTCCGGAAGATGGATTGATCGGAATCTGACCGGAGCAGAAGAGGAGATTGCCCGTGCGGATGGCTTGCGAGTAGGGGCCGATGGCGGCTGGAGCGTTGGGTGAGGTGACGATTTGCATCAAGGCTGTGAGTTTATTTGAAGAGTTATGAGAAAATTCAGCGACGATCTTTTACCCCGCCGCGGCAGGCCTCGGCGTAAAATTCGTTTCCGGTTCCGAGTGGCAGTCCGAGTTCGTGCGTGAGTTGGTAGAGGTCCGCGCGGTCAATGTATTCCGGAAGTCCGCCGGGGGTGGCGACAAACTGGTTGCAGCCAAAGCACATCTCAAACACCGCAACGACCTGTCCCTTCGCACCGAAGAACATGAACGCATGGTGCGGCTTGTAACAATTGGTGCGCGCCGCCGCCGGTTGCGAGACCGCAATGTCCGCCAGCAAGCGCTTCATCTGCGCCGGCGAGAGCTTCACGCCCTTTGGATCCATCACGCCCTTATGCATCCGGCCTTCCGCCCAGAAAGACGAACGCCCTTCCGCGGTGTAATCGTAGCAGTAGGCCCGCACTTCCTTGAACGGTACGCCCGGCCAGTTTACCCGCGTGCCCGGCGCAGGCGACGGCGGCATCTGACAGGAAGACAGGATCAACGCGCCCAGCGCCGCGGTTATCAACAGGAGTCTCGGAGAAATCATGCGCTTGTGCTAAACCAAGAACCCTGCCCGCCGTCAACTGAAACTCACAGGCAACTCTTGTGCTGGCACGCCCGGCAATTGTCGAATTCCCAACAACTCCCTTGAACCTTGAACCCTGAACCCTGAACCTTGCGCCCGCATGCCTCTCAATTTTGTCCGCTTCAAGCACGCCCGCTTCTCAGCGAGATTCCCTGGCTCCTACCGATACTCGCGCAGCCACTACTGGATGGCACCAGTCGAAAATGAACCCGGCCTCTGGCACGTGGGATTCACCAAATTCGCCACCCGCATGCTCGGCGAACTGGTCGAGGCCCAGTTTAAACCGGACCTCGGCGACCCCATCGCTCCCGGCGAGGCCATCGGCCACGTCGAAGGCTTCAAGGCCGCCAGCGACGTCCTCTGCGTCATGAACGGAACCTTCGCCGGCATGAACCCAGCCCTGCAAGTGGACGCCTGCATCGTGAAGAGCGATCCCTATGAAGTCGGCTGGCTTTACTCCGCACACGGCGAGCCCGAAGCGGAATCAATGGATGTGCACGGCTACATTGCCTTGCTACAGGAAACGATTCAAAAAATGCAGGACTCGGGGTATGGGGAGGAGAAGTGAAAAGTGAAGAGTGAAAAGTAAAAAGTTATAAGTGTCCCGAAGCCGTATTGATCGTAGTTTCATCCTGCATTCCCCGCTCATTACTTTTCACTTTTCACCCCACCGCAGCCGTCATGATCTTCTCCCTCGCCAGCCGCATCCTCCGCACAGTGGACCCGAAGTGCCTCGCAAACGTTGCGTGGAACTTCGGCTTCAAAGGCGCGCGCTCGGTCATGCTCTACAAAAAACGGATGAAGCAGGGCATCCACTTTCCGCCGTTCCTCTACATCAGCATTCTGAACTCCTGCAATCTGCGCTGCCAGGGTTGCTGGGTGGACGTCGAAGCGCCGCGCAACGCCATTGATCTCGACACGCTCAACCGCACCGTGAACGACGCACGCGAACACGGGAACAGCTTCTTCGGCATCCTCGGCGGCGAGCCGTTCATGCACCCGGAACTGCTCGACTTCCTCGCGCAACATCCGGATTCTTACTTCCAGATTTTCACCAACGGCCAGCTCATAACGGAAAAGGTGGCGCGTGCGTTGCGGCAACTCGGGAACGCCACGCCACTGGTCAGCATCGAGGGCAGCAGCACCGTGAGCGACGAGCGCCGCGGCAACAAGGATGTCCTCAACCGCACCCTGCGCGGCTTGCAAAATTGTCTTGAGCAAAAACTACTCACCGGCGTGGCCACCAGCCTTTGCAAAACAAACATTGATGATCTGCTCAACGAAGTCTGGCTCGACAAGCTAATTTCCATGGGTGTGCACTACACGTGGTATCACACCTACCGCCCCGTGGGTCCGAAGATCTGCGGGGAGCTCGCACTGACTCCGGAGCAGATCAAAGATGTGCGCCGCTTCATTGTCACCCAGCGCGCTAAGAAACCCATCGCCATCGTTGACGCTTACTACGGACACGACGGCCACTCGCTCTGCCCCATGGCCACCGGCATCAGCCATCACGTCAGCCCCGGCGGCGATATCGAGCCGTGCCCGATCATCCAGTTCGCCACCGAGAATATCAAAGACTCACGCGGCGTCTACGAGACCTTCACCAGCAGTGCGTTCCTCAAAGATTTCCGCGAGACCGCAGCGCAGCACACCCGAGGCTGCATCGTCTTGGAGCGCCCCGACCTCGTGAAACAGCTCGCCGAGAAACACGGAGCGAAAGACACCACTCAGCGCCAGACCGCGATGGCCGAAATTGAAAGCATGACTCCGCGCGGCAGCCAGTGGATCAAGGAGGAGAACATTGGCGAGATACATTGGATGTATTGGCTGGCAAAACGGTTCTTTTATCAGGACTTCGGGGTGTATCAAAAAGACACAACTCGCTGACGAAGGCCCATTGAAAACTTTTCCGCATGCCTCGAGACACTCTGTTCGCAATACATCTTCTCCTCAATGATTCCCGGCCGGCCCCCAGTCGATTTTGATCGCCTTCAGCGGATCGCCGTCATCGGCAATGCGGCGGCTGGGAAGTCAACGCTATGTGGCAAACTCAGTGCGTTGCTTAAGCTTCCCGTTCATGCGTTCGACAGCATCATGTGGCGGGAAGGGTGGGTTCCAGTCCCGGCCGATGAGGTTGCGCGCGTGAGCCGCACCTGGCTCCAGAACGAACGGTGGATTGTGGATGGCTACGGCACTTGGGATTTTATTGAGTTAGAGTTCGAGTGTGCGGACTCGATCGTGTTTCTTGATCATGCGCTTGTGATTCATTACTTGTGGGCCATCAAACGCCATTTTCGCGACTTGTTCCGCCCCCGGCCTGACCTCCCGAAAAACTGTCCAATGATCCGCATGACAATTCCGCTGTTTAAGACCATCTGGTTCACTCATCGGCTTGCCCGCCCGCGATTGCTGGGAAAAATCGATGCCGTGCGTGACTGCAGACAAGTGATTCATCTGCGCTCAGCGACGCAGATCAATCAGTTTATGCAAGCCGTAGAGGCTCATGTGGCCGGGAAGAACGTCTCGGCGACTGAGAGCTTTCGACATACTCATGATGAAAGACCGTAATCGGTGCCGCTGAACGGGCAAACGGGCCGAACTGGGTCAGGGTGGAATGGCACTTAGTTAAGCCGTGAGGCGGACATGATGTTCGCCCTGTCTGATGGGCTTCAAGCCCGCCTGGGTGGCTGCCAGGAAATTGCTTTCGTGGGTGCCGGGCCGGAGTGGTCCAGGGCGTGCATCGGAGACGGGGTGGGAGGGGATATGACTCGTCGGCGTATTCGTCCATGTTAGACGTGTGCCGCTTCCGGCAGTTGACGCGCGCCCGGTTGAGCAGGGAGGCAAGTTTGCATAGCCCGGCCAGGGGTTGGGCATGATTGCCACGAACGACCGGCCGGCCTCCATGGCCGTCTTGATCCGGAAGAACATGTCCGTGATCCAAAGGAACTCAATCTCGGCATCCGACACGACCTGGATGCGAAAGTCAGGGTTGCGATGCTTCGTGATGTCCTCCCGCTTGATCCGGCGGACCCGGGCAACGGCCTTGGTGTCGCGGAAGGGAACAAAGCTTGCCGGGGCGAAGGTGAATTTAGGCGGATTTTTTTTCATAGATAGAGATTCCATTGACCCAGGTGCGGGCCGTGGTCAGGTCCTCGTCCCAGAGCACGAGGTCGGCGTCGGCCCCGGGCTCGAGCCGGCCTTTGCGGTCGAGGCCGAGCAGGCGGGCGGGATTGAGTGTGCCCATCCCCCAGATCTGTTCCGGCGGGAGTTTGAGCCAGCGCAGCAGGTTCGCCATGCCCCGGTCCATCGTGAGCGCACTGCCGGCGAGGAAGTTTTTCGTCGCGTGACGTGCGGCATCCTTGGGCGAAACTTTCACCTGATAGCCCAAGAGAGTGTCGTAGATGCCGGCGGGCAGGCCGGCGCCGATGTTCGAGTCGGTGATCAGGATAACCCCGGCCCAGGTCTTGGCCGCCACCGCGGCGCGGATGGCGGTGGGGTGGACATGCACGCCGTCGGCGATAAAATCCACGCTGGCCCGCGGGTCGGCCAGAATGGCCTCAACGGCGCCGACCGGGCGGACACCGGGATCCGTCTCGGCCGGCGCATAAAAGACGTCGTAGAAATGCGTGGCATGCACGGCGCCGACATCGAGGGCGGCCTCCGTCTGTTCGACGCCCGCGCGGGTGTGCGTCAGGAAGACGGTGACCTTTTCCTGCCGGAGACGGCGGATTACGGGCAAAATATTGGGGGTGTCGGGGCTGACTGACATGACCGCGAGCCGGCCGGCGCAGGCGGAAAGAATCCGCTCCAGCAGTTCCAGGTCACCCGGCAGTGTCGGGCAGGCCGCTCCACCCACGGCCATGAACGGACCTTCGACATGCAGCCCGGGGATGTTGACCTCGCGCACCGACGGAATGGCGTCGGCGATCTCGCCGAGTAGTTTGAGCCAGCCTTCGCGGATCTGCGGCACGATGGTGGGCAGAACGGTCGTGACACCGAAGCGGCCCAGTTCCCGGGCGGCGGCGCGCAGGCCGTCGGGCCCCGACTCATAAAGGCTGTGCATGATCCCGTGGGTGTGCACGTCGATCAATCCGGGGGTCAGCAGGCGTTCCGCCCCCTCAACGACCACGGCGCCGACCTGGGCTTCAGCCCCGATGCTTCCGCTCGCCACGATCCGCCCGTCGCGCACCAGCAGATCGCCGCGGCTGATGGATTTACCGGGCTCGACGAGGCGGACGTTGCGGATCAGCAGGGAGGACATGGGAGCCGTCAGGGCGGCGGGGAATAAATTACATTTACATGAGGACCAGAGCCGCGTCGACCAAAAGATTTTCGTGGCTGCTAGAGCATTTTAAAAAAGACGTAGCCGCATCTCGTAAGAGTGCGGGAAGAAGCCACGGCAGCCAACGAAGCATGCCTATTTCCCGCGCTCTCACGAGATGCGGCTACGAAATTAATTAAACCATTCTAGTGCGGCACGGAGCCACGGCTGCCGCAGCCCGCGAGATGACATCCGTTTGATTGGCATCCTCACTTCGGAAGCTTCGACAAATACTTGGCCTGGTTGGCCTCGAATTTCTTGATGCAGGGCTTGCAGCAGAACTTGATCTCCTGGCTGCCGTAAACCTTGGTGATGGGCTTGCCCATGCTGCCGAGTTCGTTGCCGCTGACGAGGCAGACCTTGAGCGGGTAGGGTTTCACATCGGCGGCGGCGAGCGTGAGTCCGAGCAGGGCGGTGGTGATGAGGGTGGTGAGTTTCGTTTTCATGGTGTGTGTTTTTTGTTTTGTTGGTTTGAAAAGTTTAGGCGGGATCAAAAGCGGATGAGCACTCCGGCGCCGAAGCCGTAGTCGGAGTGGTATTGCGTGGTGAGCGAGAGGTTCTTGATGAGCGTGTAGTCCGCGCCAGCAGTCCACTCCCATTCGGTGCCGGTGTCGTATTGCACCTCGCCGAAGACACCGAGGTGCGAGGTGACTTGGAACCGTTTCGCCAGCGTGCCGCGCGCGTCACCCTCGCTGTCGAGGCTGACATTGGCCCAGACGAGCAGGGGCAGGCGGTAGTTAAACCCGACGATGGCGCGGTTCTCGGCATCGGGGTCATTCGTGAGACGCGCACCGACAAAAGCCTGGAGGTTGGGATTGAAGTAGCGCTGGTAGAGCGTGTCCACCTCATACTCGAAGTCGTCCACGCGTCCCCAGCCAAGTTCCCAATTGATGAGGAAGTCATTTCGCGCGTTCATGAGCGTGAGCTGGCCCTCGCTCATGTGCGATTGCACGGACGCCGCGCCCCAGGTGAACCACATGTCGTGGCTGTGCTCGCCGAGGCTGGTGGTGTGCGCGTCATTGCTCTCCTGCCCGCTCTCGATGCCAGGCTCGGTCTCATACCGGAACACCCGCGCCATGCCGGACATCATGTGATAAAGGATGTGACAGTGGAACATCCAGTCGTGGTGCTCGTTCGCCTCAAACTCAATCGTGCGTTTGCTCATCGGCGGCACATCGACGGTGTGCTTGAGCGGCGAGCGCGCGCCCTGTCCGCTCAGCACGCGGAAGAAATGGCCGTGCAGGTGGATCGGGTGATGCATCATCGTGTCGTTGATCAACTCCAGCTCGACGATCTCGCCGTGTTTGATCATTACGAATGGATCCTGCGCAATGGTTTTGCCGTTGAAGGACCAGACGTAGCGCGTCATGTCGCCGGTGAGATTGAGCGTGATCTTCCGGCGAGGCAGTTTTGATGGCAGCGTGGTGTCCTCCAAGGCGCGAAGCAAACGATACGGCGAGCCGGGACGCGGCAGGCGCAGAGAGGCACGCGGATCATCCTCCTGCTCTTCAAGCGCGAGATTCAGCATCTCATCCATTTTGTAAACTTCGGGGCGCGGTGGATTGCTGGCAGGATGGAGATCGCCTTCACCCATGAATGCTGATGCATGGCCGCTGCCGTCTTGCGCGGTGGCCCGTAGCTCCCACAGGCCGCTCGCCGGGATGGTGATCATCACATCATACGTCTCCGCGATGGCCATGAAGAGACGGTCCACTTTCACCGGCTGCACCGCCGGGCCGTCCGCCGCGACGATCGTCATCGGCCCGGTGGATGACTGCACATAAAAGTAAGTGGCCGCCGCCGCATTGATCAGCCGCAGTCGCACACGTTCACCGGGGCGGCCCTCGATTTGCGTCTCGCGCTGGCCGTTGATGAGAAAGGCGTCGTAGCCCACGTCCGACACATCCATCGCGTTCATGCGCGACCATTCGCGATCGATATACTCCTTCAGTGCGTCATGCTGGATCGCACCCGCGATGGACTGCGCACTGCCGCGTTTCAGTCCGTATTAACCCGGCAATAAATTGTAGTGACATTCCTTATGCTGCGGCCGCATAACGTATAAGTTCTGCTTGGAAATAGGAGGCTACGCGTTCGGGAGATTTGCTGAGCA
>VFKE01000122.1 GCA_009885695.1 Verrucomicrobiota bacterium
GTGGGGCTTGAAAAAAACCTTCCCAACACCAAACGCCCACCGCTGCCTCCAAGTGTTTCTCCCGGCAGCCACGGCGGCTCGCACGGTTATTTGATGAACGAATTTGTCACGTCAATTCTACAAAACCGCAAACCGCTCGTGGATGTCGCCTTGGCGCTCAATATGACGGTTGCGGGCATTGTCGCGCATCAATCTGCTCTGAAAGATGGCGAGCTGATGAAGATTCCGCAGTTCAAACTCTAAAATTGCCAGCGGCAGGAACTCACCCATTATGAAAATCACCGCCATCGAAACCCATGTCTGCCATGCGCGCATGCGCAACTGGATTTTCGTCAAAGTCATCACCAACCAACCCGGCCTTTGGGGCTGGGGTGAGGCCACGCTGGAATGGCATACTCGCGCGGTCGTTGGTGCGGTGGAGGACATCACACAACTGCTCATCGGCGAAGACCCGCGCCGCATCGAGCATCTGTGGCAGATGATGTATCGCCAGCACTTCTGGCATGGCAACGGCATCGTGCGCGGCACCGCCATCAGTGGCATCGACATCGCCCTGTGGGACATCCTCGGCAAAGTTCACGGCGTGCCAGTGCATCAACTCTGGGGCGGCCCGGTGCGCGATTATATCCGCCTCTACTGCCATCTCGGTGGCGGCAAGATGGAGGACTTTTATGAGACCGATGTGAGCGATCCAAAACGTTTCGGCGAACTCGCGCAACAAGCCGTGGCCGACGGCTTCACTGCGTTCAAATCCATGGCGGTGCCGCCAACGATGTCACTCGAAGGCAACGCACCCGTGCGCTATGCCGAACGCTGCGTCGCCGCGATGCGCGATGCGGTCGGGCCGGACATTGACATCATGGTGGACTGCCATGCCCGCCCATCACCACGCATGGGCATGCTCTTCGCCAAGGCGCTGGAGCCGTATGACCTCTATTTCTTCGAGGAACCATGCTGGCCGGAAACGATCGATGATATCGCGCTCATCCAGCGCGCGGTGAAAACTCCGATCGCCACCGGTGAGCGGCTCGTCTCGCAGCACGCCTTCCGCGAGGTGCTGGAGAAGCGCGCCTGTTCCGTGCTGCAGCCCGACATCACCCATTGCGGCGGCCTGACCGAAGCGCGTCGCATTGGCGCCATGGCCGAGGCATACCGTGTCTCCCTCGCACCGCACAACCCGCAAGGGCCAGTAAGCACCGCCGCCTCGCTGGAACTCGGCTTCGCTACACCGAGTTACATGATTTGTGAAAGCGTTCACAGCGACGTGCCATGGCGTCAGGATGTCGTCACCGAAGGCTTCACGGTCGAACCCAAAGGACGCATCGTCCGCCCCAACACCCGCCCCGGCCTCGGCATCGAAATCAATGAGGCGGAAGTGAAAAAGCATCCCTTCCAGCAAGAAACCCTGCAGCGCGTGTTCTATCGCGACGGATCCGTCGGCGACTGGTAGAGTTTTCATCCTTCATCCTTCATCCTTTGTTATCATGCTCTCCGGCGTACTTCCCGTTGTCCAACTCCCGTATCACGACGATGAAACCATTGACTGGCAAACACTGCGCCGGGAGGTGGACTTTGTTTTTCAAAATGGCGCGCATGGCATCGTGGCCGCGATGGTCACCGAAGTGCTGCGTCTCACTGACGCTGAGCGCGATGAGTTGACAGTGCGCCTCGTTGAATTTGCCGGCGGTCGCGGGCCGGTCGTGGCGAGCGTGGGCGCCGAAAGTTCCTGGCAGGCCGCGCGCCACGCCCGCGCGGCGGAGCAAGCGGGCGCAGCCGCACTGATGGCCATTCCTCCGACGAACACGCGCGCCTCTGCGAGCGAGGTGATAAGCTATTACGAACGCATTCTAGCCGCGACTTCCGTGCCGCTGGTGGTGCAGGATGCCAGCGGCTATGTTGGCACGCCGTTGCCCATTGCGGCACAGGCGGACCTGTTTCGCCGCCATCCTGAGCGCGTGATGTTCAAGCCCGAAGCTCAACCACTGGGACAGAATCTTTCACTGCTGCGCGAGGCCACCGAAGGCAAGGCGGCGATCTTCGAAGGCAGTGGCGGGATTGCCCTGCTGGATTCGCATCGACGCGGCCTCGCCGGCACCATGCCGGGCGCGGAAATCGTCTGGGCCATCCGCGCCGAATGGGATGCGCTGGAAGCGGGCGACCTTGTGCGTGCCACCGCCTTGCAGGGACTCATCGCGCCGCTTGTATCGTTGCAATATGGTCTCGATGGTTTCCTTTCCATCGAGAAACTGCTGCTGCATCGCCAGGGTATTTTTCCAAACCGCCTGGTGCGCGGGCCGGTCGGTTTCAAACTCGATGCCGCCACCGAAAACGAAGCACTGCGACTGTTCGCCGCGCTGCGTGAACTCTGCCTGCTTCCTGCCATCCCATGAATCAACCCTTTCCAGCACAGCCTGTTGCCATGATCAGCGGCGGCCTCGGTGACATCGGCAAGGCTGCCGCGCACGCTATGCAGCGGTCAGGTTGCCGCGTCTCCATCGGCGACGTGCATCCAACTTCGCCGGCTGCCAACGGATTTCACTATCATCAGGTGGATGTCAGCAACGAAGCCTCCGTTGTCGCGTGGTTCGATGCGGTTGAGTCACATTTCGGACAGACTGCGTCGGTCATCGTGGCCAACGCGGCCATCGTCATCATTGGCAGCGTCATGACCGCCACCGTGGAGGAATGGAACCGGACGATGCACGTCAACTTAACCGGTGCCTGGCTCACGGCGCGCACAGGCGCACAGCGCATGCTGGCTGCCGGACTGCCGGGCCGCATCGTGTTCGTCGGAAGTTGGGCGGGCCATGCGCCGCATGTGCATATCGCCGCCTACTGCGCGGCAAAGGCCGGGCTGCGGATGCTCGCGCAAACGATGGCGCTGGAACTCGCCGACAAAGACATTCTGGTCAATGAGGTTGCGCCCGGTTATGTCGATGCCGGATTAAGCGGACAGTTTTTCAAAAAAAATGCCGGGGAGGCCGAGCGTGCGCGCGCCGTGGTGCCGAACAAGCGGCTCATCGAGGCGGAGGAGGTCGCGCAAGCCATCGCCTATCTGTGCTCGCCGCACCATCGCAATCTCACCGGCTCCACCCTTCTGATCGATGGCGGCCTTTCCCTTCAGCATGGCCGGGAACATCGCGACTGATTGATGAAAACACTGCTGCACCACCGCTTCCCCGGATTCCGCGCTCGCGTAGGTGTAAGCCGCTGGGACATCACACCCGATCTGGACGTGTGCGCGAAAAATTGGGGTGCGGCGGAAAGTTCGTTCGCCACAGGTATCCATCGCCGCCTAACAGGGACGGCGCTGGCGATCGCGTCGAGCAAGACCAACGACCCGCCCTTGCTGCTGCTGAGCCTGGATCTTGGTTGGTGGCGCTGTCGTCACGACAGTGCTGCCCTGCGCTCGCAAGTGCTGGAGCAACTGGCATTGCCGGATACCAACGTCATCATTCACCTCACCCACACGCACGCTGGACCGGCGCTCGACTCGGATGCTCCGGCGGAAGCAAATCCCGATGCGACCCGTGACTACCTCGCGCGCCTCACGGAGTCTTGCGTGCAGGGCGGACGCGAAGCCCTTGAAAAACTGGAGCCCGCCACCGCGCTCTTTGGTCAGGGCCGCTGCGCGCTGGCCACCAATCGCGATCTGATCGACCCGGCAAATCCGGATCGTTACCTCAGCGGCTTTCATCCCGGCGCACCCGCCGATGACAAGCTTCTCGTTGCGCGTGTGCTCGCCGATGATGGCCGCACACTCGCCACGCTGGTGAACTACGCCTGTCATCCCACCACGCTCGCCTGGGAAAATACGCTCATCTCGCCTGACTACCCCGGTGCGATGCGTGAATTGATTGAAACCCAGACCGGCGGGGCATTTTGCCTTTTCCTGCAGGGCGCGTCGGGTGAACTCGCCCCCGCTGAGCAATACAGCGGCGACCCCAACCTGGCCGACCGCCATGGCCGCGAACTGGGCCATGCCGCGCTGTCCGTCCTGGTGCCCATGGCCGAGGGTTGCTCGCATCTGAATTACGATGGCCCCATTGAGTCCGGTGCTCCGCTGGCGATGTGGCATGCCTGCAAACAATCCTTAAGCGAGTCACTGCGCGCCACAGTCATTGCGGAGCAGTTCGAACTGAAGGGCGATCTTCCATCGGTATCGACAATCGATGCCGCGCTCGCAATAGAGCCTGATGGCTTTCAGCGGGAACGACTGCTGCGCAAACGTCGCATTCGCATGTCAGTGGGGGACGGCACTTATCTCACCGAGAAACTCTGGCTCTGGCGGGTTGGTGATGCTGCAATATGCGCGGTGCCGTTCGAGCCTTACTCGGCATTTCAGACCACGCTGCGGGCGATGTTTCCTGAAATTCCACTGCTCGTGCTCGGCGTGTCCAACAACACCATCGGCTATCTGCCGCCAGAATCACTCTACGATCTCAATCTTTATCCCGTATGGCAGACACCCATCGCCCGTGGTGGTCACGAGCGCCTTCTTGCCAGTGCCGTCACTGGATTTCGCGAACTTTTCCCCAACAATAAACCACAACAATGAACCGACGCACTTTCATTCACAGTTCCGCAGCCATGGCCGCATCTATAACTTATGGCGCGGAGGAGAAGCATTTTCGCATTCATCAGTGGCAGCGTGATGCCCGCAATCCAATCCTGCCGCCGGGCGGTGGTGACTTCGATGTGAAATGCTGCATGAACCCATACGTTGTGACGCATGAGGGTCAATATTGGCTCTTCTATGCCGGAGCCGACGCCAAAAACCATCGCCGCATCTGCCTCGCCACCTGTCCCATCGGCGATGTCGGGTCGTGGAAACGCCACGGCTCGCTCCTTGAACTGGGAGGGAAAGGGTCGTTCGATGAACGATGGACTGTGCTTCCATGTGTTCATCGCATCGGCGGGAAGTGGCACATGTATTACACGGGACTCTCCGCCGACAGCGGTGCTGGGTTACAGGCATTTCGCGGCATCGGTCTGGCCACCAGTGACGATTTGCTTCATTGGAAAAAAACTTCAGATGAACCCGTCCTGCTCGGCGATGGCTATCCTGAATGGCCCAACAACAAAGGCATAGCCGGTGGCGGTCCCATCATTGAAGTGCCGCAGCCCGATGGTCGCACGCTCTACCGTATGTATTACACCCTTGCCACCGGCACTCCCAGCAAAGACTTGCTCGTGGGTCAGGCCAAACAGGCTGTCATCGCCCACTCATATGATGGCATCACCTGGACAGACCGGCGCGTGGTGCTGCGACCCCGGCTTGATGCGCCTTATGAAAATGCTGCCACGATCGCTCTTAATTGTTGGAAGACTAAAACAGGCTGGCGCGCACTCTATGCCGGCATCGGCACCCAGTTCGGGGCTTATTCCATCTGCGAAGCAGCCAGCGATGACGGATTGAAATGGGAACGAGGCGCGCCCGGTGAAAACCTGGCCCTGCCTCCAGGCCCAGCCGCCTGGGAAAACAAGATGACATGCTATCCGCATATCGTGCAGGAAGACGGCAAACTGCGCCTCTTCTACTGCGGCAACGGTTACGGCGCCACCGGTATCGGCACAGCGATAGCAGAACCGTTGAGTTAGTTTCCAGCAGGAGCGTGATCTTGATGGTTGGACTTTTGCATGAGTAAGTCACTGAACCGCGCCCGGGGCACTGGGAACTGCTTCTCGGAATACATAATTTCTGACACTTGGAGCATTTATAAAAAGACGTAGCCGCATCTCGTAAGAGTGCGGGAAGAAGCCACGGCAGCCAACGAAGCGTGCCTATTTCCGTGTTTTCGCTTCGCGGCTGCGGGGAGAGCTTCCACATTTCCCGCGTTCTCACGAACGCGGCTACGAACGCGGCTACGAACGCGGCTACGGACGCAGCTACGAACGCGGCTACGAAATTATTTAACCGCTCTAGCTATCGACTATTCACTATCAGCTCCGTTTTTAGGGTTATCGGATCGATTGCGCAGAAATCAGGTCAGGCCGCGCAGCAACCTAAGCAGCCAGTCTATTCCGAGCAGAATGCTAAGAAGCAGGATTAAAGTGAATCCATTCCACAGATCAAGTGTTCGCACTCTCGACACGGGCACCTTCTTGATATTTTCCAATGCTCTCCATGTGGCCGGGTCGGCCCGGTTGATGCGCTGGCCACCGGTGTCTCGCGCGATGCGGGTGAGATTTGCCTCGTTGACGTGCGGGTCGGAGAGTTCGGCGGTGCTTTCTTCGACATCGAAGGCGATGAGCGTGTCGGCTGCGATCTTATCTTCGATGACCACCGTAGCTGTGACTTTGTGCTGTCCTGTGATCGTGGCAGCAAAGCGGGTGGTGTATATGCCGGCGTTTGCAGGGTCGGGTGAGAAGTCAAGCGGCAGTTGTTTGCCATCAGGCAAGGTTACCTGGGCCTGTACTTTTGTCTTGGGCAAGGCTTGTGAAATCTGCACATCGGCGCGCAATACTACAATCTGCCCCGGTTCATAGCGGCTGCGGTCGGGCTCGAGATTAAGGCTCACGTTGCCCGAGCTCAGGCGGATGGGTGCCAGGGCGCGCAGGGCTTGCTGCCAGAAGACCTGATAGGGTGTTGGTCCTTCGGTTGCAGGGGGGAGCATTTGCCACTTCCAAAGTGTGTCGGTGGCGATGAAGAGCACGCGACCACGGCCGACAGTGTGTTCCGCAATGAGGATGAGCTTGCCGTAGGGGTTGGCGAGCTGGGTGGCTTCTGCGAGCACTGTTGCCGCGGGCTTCTTGCGCAGCGGTGCGTAAATCTGGTCCATTGGAGGGAGTTCAGCCCAGAAGCTGGCGGGCAGATCTCCAGGCGCGGCGAAGAACGATGAGGACAGACCCTCAGGCGTGACGTGCACCGTCACCGGGCCGGCCACAGGCGTGCCTGATTCCCGGGACAATTCCACTGGCAGCAACGCGGCCAGCGCGGGTTGTTCCATCATCTTGAGCAGGTTGGGACCGCCGATTACGACAAGTGATTTTCCCTCTTCCTCTACCAACTCTTTCAATGACATGGCAAATCCCCGTGGCCAGCGTCGTGGATCCACGCTGCCAAGCACAACCGAATCGAAGGCAGCGAGATCGCCGCGTGATTGTGGAAATCCGGTCACCTGCGTCCTTCGATCCGGCTCGGTGAGTTGTACAAAGGCATTTTCACCGCGCGAGAGAAACGCGGTGAGCGTGAAGCTCGGGTCGTCCTCAAAAATGCGGCGCAGGAATTTGAAGTCCCAGCGCCAGTTGTCTTCAATGAACAAAACCTCGTTTCGTGAGCCAACCACCTGCACGCTAAACTTGCGCGTGTGCGTGGTGTTATTGTCACCTTCAGGAGCACCTTCAATTTCCACGGAGTATTCCTTGAGGCCAGCCGTTTCAGGTTGAAATGACAAGCTCACCAACTTTTCATTTTGATTTACGCTGAATTTGAAGGGTTGTGTGCCCACGAGTTTTTCGCCTTCCTTCAACTGAAGCGTGAGTGATTTTCCAACGAGGCCCTCCTGCCGCATGGAAATGGAAAATCTTGATTCCGCGCCGAGAAGCACCCGGCGCGGTGCTTGAATCTGAGTGATGGATAAATGCGGGGCCTCAGCCCCGGCCCGGGCTGATGCGGGCGAGAGCGTGTCCACGGGGAGGCCGATGTGTCGGGACACTTCCGCGACATCGCGCGTGCCGAAGTCGTGACCATCACTCACCAGCAGCACGCGTCCGCCGGGGGCAATCGTGGCGTCCGGGTCACGCTGCTGGCGGCAGTATTCCCACGCATCAGTGAGGCTGTCTGCATAGCGTGTGGTGATCCCGTCCGCCGATAGTGCGGCAAAGTCAGTTGGAAAAATCGAGCGCGCGTGCCCGTCGAAGGCAAACCAGTGCACGTTGGTGGAGGTCAGTTTGTCTTGCAGTCCATTCTTCTTAAGCCATTGCATGGCCTCCGTGAGCCGACTGGCGGGCGCGGTGACATCCTTGATGCCCATGCTCTTCGATGCATCGAGCAATACCAGAACCGGTGGACCTTCATACTCGATGCCGCGGTAGGAAATAACAGGCTGCAGCATGCAGACTGCGAATACGAAGATAATTGCCACTCGCAATGCGCCGAGGATGAGAAGCCATCGAACCGGCACCCGCTTCCGCGCAAGCTTCAGCGTGCCAAAAATAAGCAGCAGCAGAAGTGCAAATGTGATGAGCCCCACTGCCCAGAGCGGTAATATGGGAGTCCAACTGATGCTCATGATCGAACCTCCGCTTTCGTCGTGCTGGCAAGAATACCGTGCTTCGCCACCGAAGATCCGGTGGATGCGGGATTCATCACCGGACAGAGCCTGTGAACAAAATACATCTCCGCCAAAAGCACAAGTGCGGCCAGCGCAAAGAACCAGGGCCAAAGCAAGACGCGCTGCTGTGGTAATGCCTGTTCCGGACGCTCGTTAGGATCGGGATGACTGATCTCGAAGGCGGCTTTGCCCCACCAGGAACGCAGGATTTCGGCGTCAGTCTTGGTGACCGTGCTGTCCCCGCGACCTGCATTAACGACAAAGTTCAAATCCACGCTTCCAATGTCGCCCCGGGCCTTGAGTGAATAGATGCCGGTCTCATCCGCCTTATCGAGTCGCAGAATGGCCTGTGAGTCGAACTGCTGAATTACGGGTGTCACGCTCTGCTTGCTTGGTGTGGTGACGGTGGCGCTGGCGTTATTTCCAACGCCAGGCAGCGCGAGGGCGACCAATTCACCCGAGGTAAAATTTCCACCGAGTCGCGCCAGTGCGAGGCGGTTGAGCGACTGATCGAGCAGGGGGATGAAACTGTTGCGGCGCGGCAGATCGCTCCATTCATCATTGGCGCTTGAATTTACAATCAAAACGCGACCGGCGCCGTAGGCGTGTTCAATCAAAGCAGGTGCTGCATCATCAAACCAGGCAAGCACCTGACTGGTATCTCCCTTGGGCGGGTCCCCGAAGAGAAAGAAACTGTGAGCATGGACGCGGGCAAAGTCACCGAACGTCGGATCAAAAAGCGGAGCGAGCAGTGGATGAGTCCAATCGATGCGGGTCAGATTTGCCACGGTGCCATTTGTCTGTGTGAGTTGCTGTAATGGACGCGGCAGAAGGCTGTTTGCGGCCCGAAGCGGATTGTGCATTTTGGAATTATAAAATGGTGTCTGCACTGATGGCCCGAAAAACATTAACAAGCCGCCGCCGGATTTGATGCGGGTCTCCAACGCCAGTAAACGGGCATCGGTCAATTGTGGAACATTGGCCAAGATCACCACATCAGCATTGGTGAAATCGGCGTCAGCCACGGCATCGGGTGTGCGCCGCGTGACCTGCACGGCACCCGCTTCGCCCTGGCCGAGCACACCCAGCGCCATGCGCAGATGAAAGCCAGGCTGTAGCGTTTCAATTTGGGTGCCCTGGGGTTCAAGCAACAGCACCCGGACACTGGCTCGCGTATCAAGGTTTAGCCAGAACTGGTCATCATCGGGCAAGGCGTCATGTGGTTCGATGAGCAGTTCTGCGATTTTACCCTGCAAATCATAGCCGGCTGGAAGTGGTAAATTTATTTCAGTGAATGCCCCAGGTGTGATGGTTACCTTCTGTGTGATGTCGCCAAGTCCCGGCAGACGTTTCACACTGACCGTGCGTTCCTGAGGTTCATTGCCGGATGCGCCTAGGCGAACATGCAAAAACCGTCTGGCGGCATCTTCGATTGGATTTGCAACTGCAATCCACGCGTTATGCGGTGCTGACGGGCCGACGTCGATCACCTTCACGGTGACCGGAATCTTCAGGCCCTCATTGAATGCAACAACTGATGCCTGTGACCATGATCCCTGGTGGTTGTCGGTGATGAAGACCAGTTCCGCAATCGTATTTGGTCGTGATGCTGCAAGCATTGGACGAATGACTGCCAGCGCGGAAGTGAGATCGGTGTCGCTTAATCCCGCTTTTGCAGCTTCCAGGCGCGCCAAGTAACGCGTCGGGTCTTCCGCAAGAGGGCCCAGTGCGACGGTGTTGTTGCCCGTTAGAAGAACGGTGGCGCGGTCACCGGGCATGCCTTGAGCGAGCAGGGCGCGGGCGATTTTCTTGCCATGAATGAACGGCGTGTCCTTTCCCGGCTGGTCGTAGCTCATGCTGCGACTCACATCAAGAATGATGAAGCGCTCAGTGAACAGACGCTTGCCGGCGGTGGAGAAAATGGGTTTGGCCAGTGCCAGAACGAGCACCATGAGGAACGCGGCCCGCAGGAGGAACAGCAATACCTGATGCCACTTGATGCGGCGCGAAAGTTTGTGCTGCGAAGCGCGCAACCACCTCAGGCTGCTGAAGGGCATGGTTCGCACGCGCTTGGGCTTGAGCAGGTGAATCACGACCGGAATGGCCAGCAATGCCGCGGCAACCAGGGTGAAGGGGGCGAGCAGGGTAAACATGGATCAGCCGCGAATTTTCGATCGCCTGTGGAGGTAAGCTGCCAGCGCCTGATCATAGCGCTGGCGGGTGTCCAATGGGACATAGTCGATGCCCACCTCGAGCAGGCCTTTTCGAAACAACTCATTTTCTTCCGCAAGATTCATCAAGTAGTTCTCGCGCACGGAGGCGGGATCAATTTCAAGCTCATTGCCGGTCTCGAGATCCCGGAAAACTGTCGCACCATCGAATGGAAAATCAATTTCCGTGGCGTCACGGATTTGAAATACGATGACATCATGGCCGTGACTGTGGAGAAGCCGGATGGATTTGAGTGTTTCTGCGGGCTCGTCGATTAAATCACTGATGAGCACAATAAGTCCGCGTCGCTTGAGATTGCGCACCATCGCGCGCAGGCTGGCCGCCACATTGGTCTCGCCAGTCGGCGGGTTTGTGGTCATTACCTGGATCATCTTGCGGAGGTGTGAGATGCGGCTGCGTGGCGGCAAGAGAAAGCCGGGCTTGGCGCCAAACAGCGCCAGGCCCGCTGCATCCAGTTGCTTCATCATCAGATAGGCGAGGCAAGTTGCCAGGAAGCAGCCGTAGTCCCATTTGGTGATCGCTCCAGTGCCGAAACCCATGGAGGCTGAACGGTCCAGCAGGATGTAGCAGCGCAGGTTTGTCTCCTCTTCGTAACGCTTGATATAATAGCGGTCAGTGCGCGCATAGACCTGCCAGTCGAGGTATTTCAAATCATCACCAGGGGCATATTCGCGATGATCGGCGAATTCCACTGAGAAGCCATGGAAGGGACTTTTGTGAAGGCCGTTGATGAATCCTTCAACCACCAGCCGCGCGATGAGTGGCGAGAGTGAAAACTTGTCGAGCACCTCGGGATCAAGAAAACGCCGGGGGTCGGTGTTGCCGTTAACTTCAGTGATGAGAGTCGGATTGCCACGTTGCACGACGTCACGATGGATGCGGCGCGCAAGGCTCTGAGCCTTGGCGCGGATCGTGTCGATCCACGAAGTGGAGCTGCTGGTGCCGTGCGCCATGAAGGAAATCGAAATCTTTGCCTTCCGCGGCCTAGGAAGTTGCGCGTTCGCGGACTTCCTTCAGCAACTGCTGCACGATGGTGTCTGTGCTGATGCCTTCAGCCTCGGCAGTGAAGCTGGCGAGAATACGATGTCGAAGCACAGGAAGCGCCACATGGCGAACATCGTCGCACGAGACATTGATTCTGCCGGATAGCGCCGCGTATGTTTTGGCTGCGAGAATCAGTGCCTGACTGGCACGTGGTCCGGCACCCCAGCTGACTTGTTCCTTGATGAAGGCTGGAACGCCGGGTTCATGGGGCCGTGTCGCCCGTGCGAGATCCACGGCAAAGCCGGTGACGTGGCGTGATACAGGAATATTGCGCACGTTGTGCTGATGGGCCAGAAGCGTGGGGCCATCGAGCAACGGGCGGACATCAGCTTCAGTGTTCGTCGTGGTTTGCATGACGATGTCTTCCTCTTCCAGGAGCTTGGGATACTTGATGAAAGTGTTCATCAGAAAGCGGTCTTTTTGCGCCTCGGGCAATGGATAAGTGCCTTCCTGGTCAATCGGATTTTGCGTGGCCAGCACGAAAAACGGTTCCTCGAGGATGTAGGTCTTGCGGCCCGCTGTAACTTCGTGCTCCTGCATGGCCTGGAGCAGTGCCGCCTGCGTTTTTGGCGGCGTACGGTTGATTTCATCGGCGAGGACAATGTTGCTGAAAATCGGGCCGGCGACAAAAACGATCTCACGTTTGCCGGTTTCGTGATTTTCCTCAATCACATTGGTGCCAATAATGTCCGACGGCATCAAATCTGGAGTGAACTGAATGCGCTTGAAATTAAGGGCCAGCACGCGGGAGAGCGTGCTGATCATGAGTGTTTTTGCAAGACCGGGCACACCTTCGATCAGGTTGTGTCCGCCGGCAAAGATGGTGATGAGGAGTTCTTCAAGAACTTCGCGCTGGCCTACAATGACCTTTCCAAGTTCAGCGAGCATCGCGTTATGCAGACGGTGGAGGCTCTCGATTTGTATTTCAATGGATTCTTGGCTCATGGATTCGTTGTCGTTTGGTGTGCTGGGGATGGGAGTGATGTTTTAGTGGCTGAGTGCGAAGGTGATCAGATTCAGGGCCACGCGCAGCGCATCGGTCGAGTCAATGCCTTTTGCATAGGCGTTTGATTCACGGTTGAGTGCGCTTTGGAAATCGAACGGTGTATATAAAATCGCCGGCCGCCCCTCAATGAACAGGGTATAGAACTCGGGGTATTCCAAGGCGGGGTCATCACGAAGCGCGGCGCTGGTGTAGGTGACCTTGTCGAGTGGATTCCATCCCGCGGAGAAGACCGGGTGCGTGGGTGGAAGTTTGATGAGTTCGTTCTTGCCGAAAGCCTTCTTGATTTCGCGCCTGAACGCGGTGTCAAAGGGCTTTAATCCCGCGCCGGCACTGGCAATGAGCATTCCACCGCGCTCGAGGTAGCGCCGAAGCCCCTCAATTTCCTTGGGCGTCAGTTCGAAATCATAGTGTCCGCTCATGAAAACGAGCGGGTAGCTTCCAATTTGGGGATCGTCAAGTGTGACGCGGTGTTCCGAGTAATCGACGTCGATTTTTGTGTTTTCGTTGAGGCCGATCATGACGCTGTTTTGCAGCCCGGGATGCAAATCCCAACTGCCGCGATACATCACGGTGGCATGTCGGAAGACGTCGCCAGGCCGCGACTGGCCATCATACTGCGGGAATTGTTGCGCGAGAAAGCGGCCATACTCGGTGCTGGCGAGGACATAGGCCACGAGGTTTACACCGAGCCGCCACGCCGCCTCGCCGAGGATGTGCTTGCCTGCGGGGTGATATTTACCCTCACTCCATGCGGTTCCGAGCCCGAACGGCACCAGCATGGCTGCGGCACGCGTGCCGATGTCCATTGAGTAAACCTCTGGCGGCTGCTGAAACTGCACTCCATTCACCATGGTCAACACCTGCTGGATGCGAAAACGTGAATTGAAGACCGGATGATCGAGTGGCATGCGCATGAACTGTTTGGCCGGGAATATTTTCCGCATCTCACGGGCTACCGCGAGGGAGAACTCATCTATTCCGCGAGCGGCATTGAAGATGATCGTGCCGCCGGAGTTGAGATAACTGCGGAGGTTTTCCACCTCGGCGGTCGTGAGGATGAAATCGTAATCACCCGTCATGTAAAGTATCGGGATGTCCACGGGATCAAAGCCGGGACTAGAGAGCGGCTTGGTGGCGTATTGGTAGTTGTTGCCGTCCGCCAGGTCCTTGTTGGTTCGCAGGATGAGTCTTTGCGCGTCAGCCGGAAAACTCTGCCACTGGGCGAAAATCTGCACTGTGCCGTCGGGATGGACATATTTGAGCTTCTCGCCGTATTCCACCTTATACATCACGGTGAGTGTGGTGGGCGGCGGCGGCGTGCGCTCCATGGTTTTGCGCATGGTGGGGCCACCATCGCCAACAGTATCCGTTTGTTCACCGCCAGTCTGCCTTTTTTCCGGTGCTTTTGCCGCCGGGGGCGGCTTTCCATTGGCCGGAGGAAATTGCACCTCGCGCTGTGCAAAAATCGAGACAGGCAAGATCAGCGCAAGAAACAGAATCAAGCTCAAACGGCGCGCTGCGGCGCGAGCATTCGTTGTGAGGGATGGTGCTGAATTCATGGTGGAGATGTCTATACGGAATGAAAATAATAATATTACACTTATTCGACGAATTATTTCAGGTCAGGGCAATTGAATCTCGATTGTTGGTTTCGGGTCGTTGGGTTTAAGTCGAAACCATGAATCAGTCACCTCCAGTTTGAGGGTCTTCAAGGTGCGCGGTTTCCCGCTTGCTTCGGTTGGGGGCTGCAGAACACGGAGCGTATACTCGGGAGCTGGAATTATTTTCCCGTCAATTTCGATTTGCCATGATTTAACAATCAGTGGTGTGAGTGTCTGCGGCAGTGCCGTCAGTCCATCGGTGTGGACGGGGGCGGGAGAGTTGCGGATGTTCAAATCTGACGCGCCTGGCGCGAGCGGTGCGGCGGGTTTGCTGGTCAGCACCTCAATCTGGGTGCGCGGCGGGACCACGCCCTTCAGACCCACCACGAGGAACGCCATCGCTTCCACTGCCGGGCTCTCACTCTTCCCTGATTTTGAGTTCGCGCCATTAATCTGGTCGGGACGGATATTGCAGTTGAGCAAGCTCACCGAACTGTTGGGAACGTTCATCAAAACTGAGTTCTGAGGATTGGTGATGACCACGCTGGTGAGTTGCACTTTAGCATTCTGTATTGAAATGGGCAGAGCGCCACCGTCAATGTATGTATCCTCGACACTGCCGGCGACGGCGACCAAGACCAGGCCGTTTTTGCAGTTGCGGAGTGTGTTTTGCTTCAGCATGACAGGCGGGACATACCAATGGTCCCCATGCCACGAGATGCCTCGTATGCAGTTCTCAAGGGTGTTGCCGGTGGCGCTGCATTCAGTACGGACGATGCTGATGCCGGTGGCGTAGGCTCCAAGGATGCGGTTGCCTTTAATGTCCGCAAGGGGACAGGAAACAACCGTAATTCCTACCATGTCTCGATTGAGCATGACCATTGGTTCGAACTCGTTCTTCACAATGGATGGCGTGTCGCAAAACGATAGATTCAGCCTTGCCTGACCCGTGAAGCGGTTGCCAGAAAAATTACACCGTTCATTGGGCTTGACTCCAGTGTTGTCAATACCGGTGGCGAGGATGGCGATATTGTCCACGCGAGCGTTCTGCACATCAATCATCGTGCGTGCACCCGCGGTAAGTTCGCCGGTCTGGGAAGTCTTTGCCACGAGAGAGGGTGAGACCGAGATGGTGGCGTTGCGCCGCCCTTCCGGCAGATCAGCACGCCCTAGAACCAGCAGCGCGCCACCACGTTCCAGTTTAATGACGCGCTCGGCAGCAACAGTCGAAGCCAGGCGGAGTTCCATTTCATCAGTATTGGCCTGAGCGTGCATCTTTAAGCTGCCGTAGGTTTCAACGGGTCCGTTGACGGTGAGGGTGCGCTTGCCCTGGCCGCTTTGAAAGGCGAGATTCGATTTTGGATCCAGGATCAGCCGCTTGCAGGTCACCGTCTCCATGTCATCACGGTCAAAGAGCACGGTGTCCCTCGCGGCGATGACGGCTTCGTCATCGGCAGTCGGAAGCGCGCCGCCGTGCCATGTGGCTGTTTCGCTCCAGCGTCCTCCACCGTGTCCGTTGGAGTGGATTTCTTTAGCGCTCGCAACTGTGGCCAGGCACAGGCCCGCATATGCCAAGCCCGCGGCGAGCACGTTTCGCCCACGGTGTTTCCGTGTTGAAGGGAGGGTCGGGACGGCCTGTTTGGGGATTGGGCAACAACCTCGAATTATCATGTTTCTGTTCATTCTATCTCTGATGCTTCAATAAAGCTGCGCAACAAATCCGTCTGACGATCGCTTACTGGCAGGATTTTTAACGCGTCAATTTGCAACATGCCACCATACGTGTTGGCGAACAAAAACCGGACCGTTGCATTCTGCGACAATGGAGTCTTGAGCAGGGCCGCTGCCTTCCGCCATTGACCATAGGTGCGCTCAAGACGAATGTAAGCACGATCAATGACGGGTCTGTTGACGGTGTCTTCGATCATGGCGATGTCCACAAATGATCCAACATTCCGAGCTTCGTGTTCGCGTGACTGCAGCTGTTCGCGATACCAGAACTCCACCCAGCAGGTGTTTCCGGCGAGCAGGCTTTTCAGTTCCTTGGTATAAATTAATTCGGTGCCGTATTTAATAAGTCCGACCTGCGGGCCGTCAAAGCCGAGCATGGGTTCAAACGATATCTTCACCGCGCTGCCGGAGGGAGGCGGCTCGCCGGGCTCAAAGCCTGTGCTGTAACCCCGGAAGGTCAGGCTGGCGGGAGTTGCACCGGCTTTTTTTGCTGCCTCTGCGCTTTTGGCGCTGGCTTTCACCACGTCATAAAATTTAGCGAGTTTCTGCAGATTAAAATACTCCGGAAACGATTCCTGCAGCTTGTCTAACCACGCCAGCGACTTGGCGAAATCCTCCTGGCGGAAATAACAGTCAGCCACACCATGGATTGCACGGTCGCGGAAACCGGCCCACTGGCGCAATTTCAGCAGAACCTCATAGTGCCGGATGGCCTCGTCGTAACGGCCCGCGAAACGATCGGTCTCAGCGCGGAGGAAGCGATACATGCCTTCGAGTTTCTGATCAGGAAAGTCGAGTTCCATGCGTTCCAGCAGGAGTCGTGTTGCCCGCACGTTGCCGCTGCGGAGTTTTTGTTCCGCAATACGGAGCTGGGCCCCGCGCTGAATGGCTTCGTTTTGTCCCGTCGCGGCGAAACGCTCTCCGCCGAGTGATTTCGCAAAACGGTAGCGCTCACCCGCCTGCACAAGATCGCCCGCCTGGGTATAGAGATCACCCCAGTGAATGGCGGCCTCGCGCACGGATGGGATGTCGAGATTGCGATGTTCACTTGTGATTTTCTCGTAGAGTTGGGCTGCCTCCTTATACTCTTTAAGGTAGGTCCACTGAATGTCCGCGCCTTTGAGCAGCAACTGCACCTGCAGCGTGGGGAGTTTGCCCACTGCATTAAGGGCGTCTTGCATGAGTTGCATGGATTCAGTTCCACGGCCCTGCTCGGCGAGCGCCTCCATCATTGTCGTTTGCAGCACCACGCGACGTTTGAAATCAAGATCGGGCTGGTTCAGCAGGTGCCGGGCGATTTTTTCAAGAAGCGGCCAGCGGTTGGGTTGCTCAGATATGGCAAGGAAGTCGAACAGCGTATTAACCCGCTGGATGTCCCAACTGGCCCAGTCGCTTGTGGAAAATGATGCCACTGCTTGGGAGAGCGAAAACGGACTGGTGGGCACCGGTGCCGTCCACATATAAACACGCTTTGCGATGAGTGGAGCATCCGCGCCCACATACATTCTGACATTGTAATCTCCGGATTTGAAATAGACGTGCAGTGGTGAGCGGCCCGTCCCGCGTGTGCCATCACCGAAGTCCCATTTGATTTGCGCCGGGTCCTTGATGTCGCCCTGGGCCTCGAAGCGAGCGAGGTGCAGCGTGATTCCCGGCGTGGTCAAGGTATCATCCACCCCCCATACGAAGGTTGCCGCAGTCGCCCCGCCGGCCCCTTCAATGCCAGTTGCTTCGGCGAGTGTGGCGCTCGCGAACAAGTCATTGGTTACGAGTGAAGGAGGCAGTTTTTTTTTGCCGCCATCGGACTTCCAATATAACACGCAGTTCGCGAGAAGTGCATCTGTTCCGCAGACATGGTGGAGTTCCAGGTGATGCACGCCCTTGGTCAGCACAATCTCGGCCCATTCACTGGTGGAGAACCGTGTCTTGAAGCGATTTGGACCCTTCTGCTCATAGATGCGGTTGCCGTCAATGAATAGAAACGCCGCATCCTCCGCGCCAACGTGAAACTTGTATATGCCAGTATCCGCAATGCGTAAAAATCCACGGTATGATGCGGTAAAGTTACGCGGAGTATCGGGACGGCCTGGATTCACGTTCTGGGCAATCAGGTCCACAAAACTATTCGCGGTGATCTCCCTGCTTTTCTTGAGTCCGTCGACCACATCCGACCAGTTTGCCAGTGAATCGCCAGCCCAGTCACGGAATTCCGCGGTCAGGCCTTCTTTTATCGGGGGGGCATTGGCCGCGGGTGCGGTTGGGTTGCCTGCGTAGGCCCAATACACAGGGTCATTTCCGTGACGTTTGAATTGGATGAGCGTATCGCCGGATGGGTTGTGCGAGAGGACCGATGCCGGAATCAGCTGGCCGTCTTGAGATTGCACGCAGATGTCCGTGCCATCTTCCCGCAGCCAGCCGGCTGCGGGAAGCCGCGCTATGACGGACTCCGTGAGAAATTTTTGATTTGTGAAATCACCCATCAAGCGCAGTGGAAAGCGCACGCGGTAACCCGTCACCCATGCGGGGGCGGGCGTGTCAACACCGGGAGCGGGCGCAGCCTGCAGCGCGGGTGTTCCCGCAATGAGCAGAAGGCCGAATGCGATGACTTTATTCAGGCTCATAAGTAATGTGCAATTCCCATTTAAAACGTTCAACAGTGTGTGTGGGCGACAAGAGGACGGACGAACTGTCGAACGTCAGCAGCCAGCCACGGTTTGGAGTCGCGCCGCTATACCACAGCTCCACATCCTGAGTGACATTGATGGTGACGAGTGATGTGCCCTTCCCGAATTTGCCGGACCCCGTCGGGTTGGTGGCGCGATCAACGGACTTGCCATTCGCGCCCGCGACGGACCACTCCAACTTCTCCGGATAAGTCATGCGGTATTGATGACATACGCCAAGGCCCCATTCCGCAAACAAGCGCCAGACAGATATCGTCGAGACCGATTGGGGTGATGCCGGGATGACCCACTCCGCGCGGGTGATGCGCTGGCCTTTTGGGATTTGATCAAACGAGTAACGCACGAGATAACTCGTCGTGGGTGCTGTCAGCAGAGGATTGGAAACTGCGAACGTGGCGCTTACTTGATACGCCGCCCAGCCATTGTGCGGAAACTTGTCAGACAGAGCGGCGAAAGCGTCGATCGCCTGCGCCTTGATGGTCACGGTTCGTGCCATCAATGGAGACGCGACAAAGCAGGGCAGGGCTGAGAGGAGCCAGGTCAGCACTTTGAGTCTGGAAGCATGATTGCGCATGGTTCAGTTTGCCTTGTCCACCGCCACGTAAAGTCGGCCGTGCTTTTCCGAGTAAGCCAGTCCCTTGACATCTGCGCATGGAAGCGCCAGACGCTCGTCACTGCCATCAAGCCGTCCATCGGACTGAAGTCCGAGCAGGTGAAGAGATTTTTTGTCTCCCGCGGCCAGACGCGAGTGCCGGGCGAGTGGCACGAGAGCACCGGTGAACTGCGCGTTGGGGACCGTGCCCTGCTGTGGCAGCAGTGACAGATAGCCGTTTGACTGGGCTATCTGATAGATAAGATAATAGTCCTGCAAGCACAGGTAGAGCGCGGGCAGCTTTGGATGTCCGGCGATGAAACAATTGTTCCGTTCATTTCGTGGTAGATTATACCAGGCCTGCCTGAGTTTGCCATCGCTGAAGTCCCCAACCATGCAGCCCCCGAATCCGCCCATGACCACAGCCTCAGTGCCGGCGAACCACCCCCCGCCCGTAGGGTAACCACGTAGCGTTCGATTAATCCGCACCAACCTCGCAGCCGTTCCCGTTGGATTTTTTTTCGTTTCCTTGGTTGCCGCCACCACCTGCACTTTCTTTTCTGCTTCTGCCGGATTGTCATCGGGCGCATTGATGGGCAATCCTTCCTCATCAAGTCCGTAGAAGCCGATGCTGGCTTCAGTAAAACCTGGGCCTGCCGCGTTTGGCACAAAAAGAAGCTTCGCTGCAAAATCCAATCCGACCGTTCCGCTGTTGAGTCCACAGTGAAAGCCCGCGCCGCGTGCTCCTGTGTCCAGCAACTTCAGCGTTCCGTCCTTGATGGCGTAGATGACGAGATGATCGAACTGGAGATACTTGGCGAACTCGGGATCCTTTTCCTGCTTGTTTGCCGCAGGACAGTTAACGTCCTGCCACACGTAAAGCAGCGGCAGGCTTGGATGAAACAACAGACCGAGGGGGTAGTTTGCATTGGCAGCGAGCGCCGCCGGTTTTGGCAGTGTGATCCATGTTGGCTCGCCGTTTGGCAGCCCCCCGGCATCGAGATGGAACACCGCGAGATGCTTGTCATTCTTTGACTTGTGACCGACAACGAGAATGGAGGCGGCATCGCTGATCGCGGCGCAACTGGCATCAGGCACCAGCACTTGTGTCAGGAACGCTGGTGGTTCCTTGATCTCCGTCGGTGTGACGGTGAATTCGCGCGGCAACTCTTCCGAGTGTGCGGCGAATACGAGGAGAAGGAGGATTATAGAAACGCGCGGCCAGATCATGGGGAAGCGAGCTTGCTATAATAGTCTTTCACCGCACGCTCATAACCTGGTATGGCGGGGCCTGGTGGTTCATCAAGAATGCGTCCTCGGACCTGCTGTTGCCGTGGGAGGCTTGGTTGAAAACTCGTTTGGGCATGATTAAAAACGCGGGCTTCCGAGCGCAGTTGGTCGATGACCTCCTGTTGCATGCGGAAGACTTCGGCAGTCGGATTTTCGCGCAATTTTTCAAGGTTCAGGTTCAGTTGTGCGATTAAGTCATCAAGATGGTCGGTGGGTAAATAGAGATTTTTAAGCTCTTTGCGCAGTGCATTGGCGCGCTCGATGAGCTGCTTTTGAGTGCCGTCCATGTCACGGAGGAGCGCGGCCACATTTGGATCGAGCGGTTTGCCCTGGCGTTCGACGATGATGTTCACATCCTTGGGCTTCTTCATGCGCTTGAGCATGTCATTATCCCATTCACCTTCGTCCGAGAGGCTGAACTTCGTCTTCTCCGCATCCACGAGCTTGCCACCAATGCCCGTTGCTTGGTCCGGCTGCATGTCGGCTGTTTTCTTTTCCTTCATCAGACCCTCCTGGTCGGGCGCGACTTGCTGCCCTTCCTGCACCTTGTTGCGACCTCGCATATTGGGCGACTCATCGCCGGCGACTTTGCCATACGAACGTGCGCCCTGCCGTCCTGTGCCCGACATGCCGCCGACGTTTGTCGCAGGCGGTTTTTTGTTGCCTGTGGTGGAGGTCGCACCACTGGAGTTCATTCGGGCACTCGATTCCGATCCCACCTCGCCAGTATCCAATGAAACTCTTCCGGAGTTGGCAGTCAATGTATTGAATTCCTTGTTTATCTGATCAGCCGCATCGATGAGTTCGCCCACCAGGTCTTCGATTTTGTCCGGCACGAGTGGCGCTATCATCTCGTTCGGTTTCAGAGCATTCTTGGAGGGTGTGACCGGGTTTGATCCGCCTCCTGCGCTGGTGCCGAGGGTAAGCTTCGATAAGTCCGGCCTGAGGGAGTTCTCCATTGTTTTCAGTTTGTCCGCCAGTTCCTGGGAAACAGGGGGTAACGAGCTTTTTTTAGCAGCTTCGCTGCCAGCGCCTTTTTTACCGGCGGCCGTCTCGCGCGTCTCCACCACCTGGGTAATCTTCGAAAGATCCTGGCGGAAGGATTCGCTGGCCACGTTTGAACCGGGCATCATTTTTCCAAGCTCTTTCTGCGCAAGCAGCAGCGATTCCTTGTGATCTGTCTCAATCGCGCGGGCGATAGCCTCGGCGCACGCTTTTTTAAGGTCCTCGTGGATTTTGGCCAGTGCAGTCGCGGCCTTGGTCTGCTGCGCAGCGCCAGGGGTCCATTTTCCATCAGCCACCTGGGTCGTGGCCTGTTGCATGGCAACTTTCGCGCCGCTAGCATCGAATGCGGTCGAGGCGTTGGCGAACGCGCGGCCAAGAAGTTCATCAACTTTGATTGTGCGTTCACCGACTCCAGCCAGCGCCACTTGCGCAAGACCGGCCAGCGAGAGCAGTTTTGACTGGCGCTGACCTGCGACTTTCGCCTTGGCGGGTTGTGCGGCATTGGCTGCATTAAACGCGGATTCCTCACCCAGCGCGGCCTGTCTGTCGGCCAGCATTTTCACAAACGGAGACATGTTCCCGAGTTCCCAATCCTTGCGAAACTTCACATACTGCTCAAGGATTTCGTTGAGGCTGACGATCGTTCTTTCCATGGTGAAGCGCGCCTCGGCCAGGCTGGCGCGTTTCGACTGAGGCTCATCCTTCACGGAAACGCTTTCGATCACGCGAACAGCCCGCACCATTTCGGTGTCCGCCAGCATCCCGAGCGAAAATCGCAGATTGCCCGTGGCTGGCACCAAATCCCGCGTGACCTCCCCCGTCGTTTTGCGCAATTGTTCCTGCTTCTGCGCCTGCTCCTGCATCGCCGCGGCGATGGTTGCGAGATTTTTCGGGTCGTCGAGCCGAAGTCCGGCTGCCGGATCAAGTTTTTGAATCCATTGGGCCACATCGGTGACTCTGTCCTGCTGGCGCACGATGAGTTGTTTAATATCAGCTTCCGAGCGCAATATCTGTTCGTAGAGCACTTGGAAAACCGTTCCTTCGCCACCGATGAGCAGTATGGCGCTTTCACCCACGGTCCAGGTATTCCCCTTGGCAGGATCTGCGTCTCGGGCACGCAGGGCGATCTCAATTTTATCACCTTCAATCGCGCCAATGGCGGTGACAGCAAGTGAGTGGTCCATTTTCCATTCGCGGACAGGATCGAATTGCGGCCAGTTAGCCAGGGCCAGCCAGCCGTCATCGCCGGTCTTGGCGTCCGCCGTCGGTTTCGTTGCGGTGACAACTTTACGAGCGAAGAGACCAACTTCGGCAAGCCCGTAGTCATCCGTGGCGCCGAGTTTTAAAGGCAGCTCCGCGCTGAGTTGCACCTCGGTTAGTTTTTCAAGGCCCGACAGGGCAAGCTGTGGTTCAAGGTCCGGAAGGACGCGCAAGGCGTATTTCAAACTTGGTCCGGGAGCCTGCTTTCCACGTTGCGCAGTCACTTGATAACTGATGACATGTTTAAAAATGATTTCGCCGCTGAACTCAGTCGGGGTGATCCGCTTCAACTCCATCTGCCGTGGCCCCGAGTTATTTTCACCGGCCCCCTCCAGGATCAACAGCGCCGTGTCGGCGGGCTGGTCGAGCACGAACGTTACTTCAGCACGCGTGCCATGCAGTGCCTCCAGGTCGCCGCCGTGTGTTTCCAGTTTCTGCGGCGCAAGACGGGTGTATTCAGGAGCGTGCATGATAGCGCGCACAAGATTGACCTGCGGCGGCCGGGGCACGTCGATGCTGAAAACGGGCGTGGTGTAGTCGCCGCCGGATACTGTGTAGGTTAGAGACTGTTGTAAATTACGGAACGTGAAGTCTGCATACTCGGCACCCGCCGGGACGGGGACCTGTTCCACCGTGCGAATGTCACCGATGAACTGCTGAACCGTCAGGTGCGCCGGCTTTTCACCTTGAATCCTCGCCCGGATCGTCACCGCGGTCCCTGGCAGGGCCAACACATCGCCCGGTTCGACTTGCAATGTGGTGCGGTAAAGCGGGGCGATCTTGGAGAAGGGCTGAAAGAGCCGGGAAGCTGCGTTGGTGAAGTGTTCTTGACTGAAGATGAAAAACAAAGCACCGATGCCGACGACGGCGCCCGCAATACCAAGCCGGATGATGGCCGGACGCATTTTTGCCGCCTGTTGCAGGTGGATGCGTTGAAGCGAGGCATGATTTTCACGCACCACGGCCATTCCGTAGTCACTGTCGCCCACGCTTGGGTTGCGTGATATCTGAAGACTGTTGATCAACTGATTGCTGGTGCCTGGAGTTTGCTGCTCGATGGCCAGCGCCACCTGATCTTCCGTAAGCCTCACGTCTTTCCAGCGTCGCCAGGACCAGCGGCACAGTAAACCGAGCACGGCGAAGAACAGCGCACTCGTCGCGACCCGGCCCCATTGGGGCAGGTGCATGAGAATATCCAGCGAGAATATGATCCACAGATAGCCAAGCGGTGCCGCGATGAGCACCGCGAGCATTTCCAGCACGATCAGTCGTTTCCAGTGCCGTGTGTTGTGCTGCACCAGTCCTTGCAGCTCGAGCAAGATGTCAGTCGAACGCGCGGTGGAGGTGAGAGCATCTGTGGTCGACATAAAAAACAATTAAGCAGATTCAGGGGTGTCCCGGCACTCAGAAACAGGCTGCTGAAAAAGCCGCGGCAGTGTGATGCTTCCATCCACCATGTGCAAGCAGCTATTCGCGCTTCCGGTGCTTTGTTGCAGGTGAATCTTCATTTTTCTCATGCCGTCGCTTACAACGAACCTTGCGACGACAATCTTTCAGAGTTTATAAAACCCTGCCACTTTCGCCTACGCTTACGACAGCGCCCGTCCCGGTCTCCTCGCCACCGTCATCGGCCCCGCCCACACCGCAACCAACACCTCTGCTGTGATTGATGTGGAGGCCGCGGTGCGGATTCTGGAGCGCCGTCTGGCAACGGACCAGTCCCTGGCAAGGCAGGCAAGAATGGCGGAACGATTTCTTGGGTTTTGAGATGCGACCCCTGTCACTACTATTGCTACAGTGTATTTGTCCCTCTTTGAGTGCTGCAACCCGTCCCGCTTTGATCGCACCGCGACAGAATTTCAAAAAATCCTTGCCGGGTGGCCAAGTTTGTGCCAATCTCCCCACCCCTCGCGCCCCGCGCATCGGGAACCGATAATTTATTCCTTCTGGCATTATGGCATACGCAATCTTCAAAACCGGCGGCAGACAGTACCGCGTCTCTGTGGGCGAAAAGCTCGACGTCGAAAAACTCGAACTCAACGAGGGCGATTCCGTCACTTTTGACACCGTTCTGGCCGCAGGCGAGGGCCAGGGTCTCAAAGTCGGCGCTCCCTTTGTCAGCGGCGCCAACGTGGTGGCCACGGTCCTGAAACAGTTCAAGGCTCCCAAGGTCATCGCCTTTAAATTCAAGCGCCGCAAAGGCTACCATCGCAAGAAGGGGCACCGGCAGAATCTGACCAAGCTCGAAATCACCGCGATCAACGCATAACTTTTATTTCACTCCAGGAGGTTTCACATGGCACATAAAAAAGGACAGGGCAGCGTCAAGAACGGCCGCGACAGCAAAAGCAAGCGCCTCGGCATCAAAATCTATGGCGAGCAGGTCTGCTTCGCCGGCAATATCATTGCCCGCCAGCGCGGCCAGAAATGGAAGCCCGGCAAAAATGTCGGCATGGGCCGCGACCACACCATCTGGTCGCTCGTGGACGGCAAAGTTCACTTCGACCGGAACGGCAGCCGAATTAATGTGGAGCAGGTCGCGGTTAGCGCTTAGCGAGCGGTCTGCTGAAATGGTAACTCAGCCATCATGGCTGAGTGTGCGATGGGCTTAAAGCCTGTTGGTTCCCTTCGCTGCGGGCAGAATGCCCGCAATACACACAGGCTGCAAGCCTGTGCCACGCCTATGTAGAGGGAATTCATGCCCGGCTGGTTTTCGGCATTTCTCCCTTTCAACTTCTCCCTTTTCAATTATCCCTTATTCCCCATGAATGTCTCCCTCTACGACACCACCCTCCGCGACGGCACGCAGGGAACTGGTGTGAACTTCTCCTCGCGCGACAAGATCCGCATCGCGCATGAGCTGGATGCCTTCGGCATCGATTACATCGAGGGCGGCTGGCCCGGCAGCAATCCGAAGGATGTGGAGTTCTTCGAACTCGCCAAGAAGGAAAAATTCAAGCACGCAAAGATCGCCGCCTTCGGCAGCACGCGCCGCAAGGACATCAAGGCCGGGGATGATCCGCAGGTCAGGATGCTGCTGGAAGCGGAAACGCCCGTGGTGACCTTTTACGGCAAGAGCTGGCTGCTGCACGTGACCGAAGTGCTCAACACCACGCCGGAGGAGAACCGGGCCATGATCCGCGACACCGTTCGATTCTGCAAAGAGGCCGGGCGCGAAGTGCTCTACGATGCGGAGCATTTCTTTGACGGCTTCAAGGACGAGCCCGACTACGCCCTTTCCACCTTGCAAGCCGCGTTGGACGGTGGTGCGGACATGCTCGTGCTCTGCGAGACCAACGGCGGCTGTCTGCCGCATGAGATCACGGTGATCGTCAGCCAGGTGCGCGCAAAATTTCCCGGGGCGAAGATAGGCATCCACTCGCATGATGACGCCGGCTGCGGTGTGGCCAACGCCCTGGCGGCGATCCGCGCGGGAGCCGTGCAGGTGCAGGGCACGATGAACGGCTACGGCGAGCGCACGGGCAACTGCAATCTCACGACCGTGATCCCGAACCTGCAATTGAAGATGGGAATCCCGGTCGTGCCCGATCTCACGAAGCTCACCACACTCTCGAAATTCGTGGATGACCTCGCCAACCTGCCCCACTTCGCGCGCGCGCCTTTCGTCGGCAGCGCATCGTTCTCCCACAAAGGCGGAACGCATGTGAACGCGGTGCAAAAGCTCGCGCGCAGCTACGAACACGTCCAGCCCGGAAGCGTGGGCAACCGCCAGATCGTCCTGGTGAGCGATCTCAGCGGCCAGGACAACATCTTGAACAAGGCCAGGGAACTCGGCTTCGATCTCAAGCGCGGCGATGAGGCGCGGAACATCCTCGATATCGTAAAAAATCGAGAGAACGACGGCTACGAATACGAAACAGCGGACGCCTCCTTTGAGCTGCTGCTGCGCAAGGAGCTCGGGCTTTACCAGCCGAGCTTCAAGCTGCTGGAGTATCACACCACACATCGCACTCATGGCGAGCGAGGCTTTGAATACACCGAGGCCACTGTAAAAATCGAACTCAACGGCCAGGCCTTCTACACCGTGGACGAAGGGGATGGTCCCGTGAATGCGCTGGACCGCGCCTTGCGCAAAGCGTTGAAGCAAGTCTATCCGGAGATCGAGCAGGTTACTCTCTGCGATTACAAAGTTCGCATCCTCGACAGCAAATCCGGCACCGCCGCGAAAACCCGCGTGCTTATTGAGAGCACTGATGGGAAAAATGAATGGGGCACGGTCGGGGTCAGCCTGAACGTCATAGATGCCAGCTGGGAAGCGCTGGTGGAAAGCCTGGAATACTTTCTTTCAAAGCGTTGAAATATTGACTGGAGTCTGTGGAATATCAACGGTCAAACTCAGCTTGACCGAAACTGGAAGTTCATGCGGGAGGAGGCTATTGCTAGAAATTGGAATTGGGTATTCGATTCGCCAGTAAATGCGAGCGTGCTCAAAAAAGTCAAATCGAGGTAGACAAAGTAGAAGCCGAACAGTTGGCGCTTCCCCAGTTGGAGGCACAACCAGTAAAAGAAAGGCGGAATCAGAGTTGCACCATGTTGCAACGGGCTTATAATTACCATAATGAAGCCCATTTATCTTTCGTTGTCATTTTTGGGCACGTTGGTCGTTGCTTCTGCCTCCTTTAATTTCAAATGGCTGACTGATAGCCAGCACTGGATGCATTCGGTCATCAGCAACGAGGCGGGCAGTTTCAATGGGAGAGAAGTCGAGGGCAGGATTGCCACGCAACTGTTTTCGGCTCGGCACGTGGCAGATCAAAAACCGCTTAAGCCGGATCCTGAATTGCGTGAGTGGCTTAACCAGCGGATCGAGAAAGGAACCATGGGCGACTTGAATACCCTGATAGCGTCTGTGCAAATGCAGTTTCCGAATTACGTCAGACTGGCGGTTTGCACCCTGCAAAGCCCATCGGTCGAGGATCTCCTTCAGAAAGCCTTCGAGTGGAGCAACCAGACCGAAAAGTGTTTTACACATCAGGCGATCATTGCCTCTGCCAAGGCGGTCCGTCTTGGATTTGAATGTGTGATTGTGACCGGGCAGCGACTGCGCGATTTTCAGCCCAGTGAACTTGCCCATGGTTATGACAATTTTTATATCATGTGCCCGCTCTGCCGGCGAGGCCAGGCATGTGAAGTGCCACCGCTGATGCGAAGCGTCTCCCTCGAATGTCCGCACTGCCGCCGCCCCTACGCCATGCTCGCGGTGGATACCAAAGGACGTTACCGTCACGTTAACGAATTCTTCACCGGCTATGCCCCGCCCGCCCGCTTCCCGGCTGGCATCAGCCGCTTGAATGAAATGCTCATCATCTGGAATTCTGTCGTCCAAAGTATCCGTTATGTTCTCGACACGGCTGATGGCAACGAAAAAAACGATGCCTGGCAGACTGCGGCTGAAACGCGGAAACTCGGCTCTGGCGACTGCGAAGATTCATCAATTTATCTTGCTGACTGGTTGATCGCGCGCGGGTTTGATGCGCGGGTTGCGGTAGGGCACTACGCAGAGCGTGGTGGCCACGCCTGGGTCATCGTGCAGCTTGAAGGCAGCACCTATCTGCTCGAGTCCACAAACCCGGATGTGAACACGTCACGTCCTCCTCTCGTTGAGGATGTGGGATCGCGCCATGTGCCGGACTGCACAATTGACCGTGAAGGATTCTACACCCGGAGAAATCCCAGCGCGCCCTGGGATGGTGATTACTGGTCGCAGGCGAAATGGCAGCGGGTTATTCCGAACCCGATCAAAACGGTCGCCAGCGCAGCATCCGAGAAGGGGAAATAGCGTTGCAGCAAATCAGGCGTCAGCCGCGCCGATGTTGCTGATGTCGAAACACGCTATTTCCGGAGGACAGAAAAGCCGGACATGAAAGGTGATGGTGCCGATGCCGCGGTTCACATGCAGTTTGAGAGCATCGAGATCGTAAATGCCGGACTGAAACAGCCGACCCCAAGTTGGCAGACGCAGTGCGCCATAGAACGGCACCCGCACCTGACCGCCGTGCGTGTGACCGGAAAGCTGCAAGGCAATGCGCCGGTCCTCGCTGAGCGTGCGGGCGAAGTCAGGCTCGTGCACCAGAACCACCGCGCGCTCGTCTCTGCGCAATCCGCGTGAAGCCAGGGACCAGTCCGGCTTCCCTGCCCAAACACTTTGCAGTCCCGCCACCACCAGTTCTCCACCGGCGCAATTCACCCGCGTCTGCTGGTTGACGAGCATCCGCACGCCTGCCGACTCCAGTGCACCCATGATCTTCCCTGCATTCGACCAGTGATCGTGGTTGCCGAGGCAGGCAAAGATCCCGGAACGAGGGCACAGTTTTGAAAGCAAACCAGCGAACTCGCCGATCCGGTCGGACTTGCTGGTGACGTAATCACCCGTCAGAAAAATCACGTCCGGTTTCAGTGAATTCGCGATGGAGACGCACTGCGCCACATAATCCGCCTCGTAGAGCGGATCAAAATGGAAGTCGCCCATCGTGAGCGCCCGCAACTTCGCGGGCGCTCTCTCTCCCAACGCCAGCTTGATCTCGTGACGCTCCACTTCGACACGATGGCGTTCCAGCAACGAGCCAAAACCAAACGCACCGCCGCCGCAAAGCAGTGGCGCTCCCGCGAATTTGGCAAGCTTGCTGAGAAAGGCGCGGCGGGTGTTGGAGATCATGGGGTGTCGGCGGTTGCCGATGCAATAGATCGCGCTTTCAGTCCGAATGATCAATTTATTACCACTGACCGCATAATACCACTTGGAAGCAAGATTCAGCAAAACAGAAAGTGGAAGGGGCATCCATGCCCCTTCAAGAACTGGTTCAAAACAGAAGGCGTATGGGACATCCGCCACCACCTTCATCCGTTCACAGTAACGCTGATTACAAACGGTAATTGGTATAAGAAGCCAAGGTCGGCCCACCAAGATTGTTCGTCGCCAGCAGTTTCAACTGCCGCGTGGCCTTGATGAAGAACCCGGCTCCCTTTTCATCCTGGATGTAAATGCGACCTTCAGCATACAAGGGCGACGCGCTGCAGGGGCCAGCCAAGCGCTCCTGCCATTAAATCGTGCCGGTCTTCGCACCCGCGCAGGTAACCAGCCCCTTGTCCGCAACCATGAAAAAATCATCGCCGATCACCAGCATGGACAACGTATTAGAGCGGTATAAATAGTTGCGTAGCCGCGTTCGTGAGAACGCGGGAAATAGGGAGGCTCTCCCCGCAGCCGCGAATTAAAAACGCGGGAAATAGGCATGCTTCGTTGACTGCTTCCCGCAACCTTACGAGATGCGGCTACGTCTTTTTTAAAAATGTTCTAACCTCGATGAGCAACGGTGTGCAGAAGGGGAGATATCATATTCATCCATTGTCCTTCATCCTTTCATACCGCAATCTCCGCCTTGATCGCGGGCCAGGGATCATAGTTTTCCAGGGTAAAGTCCTCAAACTTGAAGGCGTCGATGTCCTTCATCTCAGGATTGATCTTCATCAGCGGCAGCGGGCGCGTTTCGCGGGTGAGCTGCAATTTGGTCTGCTCCAGGTGATTGGTATATAGATGCAGATCGCCGAATGTGTGGACGAACTCACCCGGCTGCAGGCCGCACACCTGGGCGACCATCATGGTTAGCAGCGCGTAGCTGGCGATGTTGAAGGGCACGCCGAGGAACAGATCGGCGCTTCGTTGATAAAGCTGGCAGCTCAGCTTCCCGCGATCGACAAAAAATTGAAACATCAGATGACAGGGCGGCAGGGCCATTTCCTCGATGTTCGCCACGTTCCAGGCGCTTACGATATGTCGGCGGGAAAACGGATTCGTCTGGATGTTCGCGATCACGTCCGCGAGCTGGTCATGCTCCATGCCGTCTGCGCCTTTCCACCGGCGCCACTGCGCGCCGTAAACCGGGCCGAGATTTCCCTGCGCATCAGCCCACTCGTCCCAGATGGTGACTTTGTTTTCCCGGAGGTATTTGACGTTGGTGTCGCCCTTGATGAACCAGAGCAGCTCATGGATGATCGAGCGCAGATGCAGCTTTTTTGTGGTGAGACACGGAAAGCCCGCGCTCAGATCGTAGCGCGATTGTTCGCCGAAGATGGAATACGCCCCCACGCCGGTGCGGTCCTCGCGGAAGCTTCCGTGATCGAGGACTTTGCGAAGAAGACGATGGTATTCGTGCATGACCGGCTCATGATTAGCGCGCGCGGAGGATCGCGCAATGCCCTTCTCCCGCAGTGCCGCCTTTGATCAATCCTTGCCGGCGGGATTTGTTCCCGGCTTGCTGGCGACCAGGAGAAAATCACCAGAGCGGCCCAGTACCTGCCAGCGTTCCGTGCCGAACGTGCTGTCGAATCGCTTCCGTCGGACCAGACCGAAGGATGGGTGTTTCGCCAGCATCATTACCGCTAAACGCCTCGGACTTTTCGGCAGGCGCTCCGCTTGTTCGGGAGTCAGGGGCAGAACCACGGCAGAATTTCCTCGGGTGATGTAAATCTTGCGGCCAAGATAAAACTCCCAGCCATGCGCCGCCGCGTCACAGGTGAATATGGTGGCGTTCGTCACGTCAGTGTGTTTCCGCAATATTTCCGCCAGCGGGCGCACCGTGGCCTGCTGGGCCAGTTCATCGTTAAACCGGTCGATTTGCGCGATGCCCAGAAGCCATCCTGCGATCATGCCGGCACCCAGCACCGGCATAGCGAGCGCGCGCCGCCGCCACAATACCAGTCCTAAGATTAGCGAGACGATAAGCAGTGGCCGCATCTCTGGCACCTGCATGCCAGCCCAGCGCCCGGCGCCTGCAAAAGCCGCCACCAGCGCCACCATTCCAAAAACCGTCAGCGCCCAGGCCGTCAGCCACAGCCGAGATTTTAAATTCAGACTGATCCCGCGCCCTGCCGCGAGAGCCAGCGCTGGAAACAACGGCAGAATATAAGTAGGGAGTTTCGATCCGCTGAAGGAAAGGATGATGAGCGGAGGAATCACCCAGCCCAGCAGAACCCACCCTGCTGGCGAGGGTTTCACGCCCTTGCGCCAGGCCAGCGCGCGCTCGAAAACCAGCGCGCCTATTAGAAAGGTCCAAGGAAATGCGCCAGCCGGCAGCACCATGAAGAAGAACCACCAAGGCTTGCCGCGCCCGTGTTGTGTCGATGCAAAGCGATCCACGAGTTCGTCTCCCGCGAAGTAACTGAGCAGCGCGGGATTTCTCAGCGAGAGCGTAACGTACCACCACAGCCCCAGCGCCAGCGCCAGCGCCATACCGCGCACCCACGGAAGACGGAACCTGGTGCCGCTCCGCCGCTCCGCCCACTGCCAGGCCAGTGCTCCGGAAGCGGGCACAATCATCGCCATCGGCCCCTTGGTCATGAAGCCCAGTCCCATCGCTGCAAAAAACAACCAGGCCCACATCGGCCCGCCACCACCGCGCACGCGCTTCACCAAGCAGAACATCGCCGCAGTGATCCAGAAAGTCATCACCATGTCCGGGGTCAGCAAGCGCGCCATGACGAAGAACTGCAGGCACGAAACCAGGACCAGTACCGCCAGCGCGGCCTCACGTCTGCCAAACAGCACCCGGCCCAGACCCCATGTGAGCAGCAGCGTGCCCAGTGCCGCGAGCGCGGGCGGCAGACGCGCCGCCCATTCATTCATCCCAAAAAGTTTCAAGCTCACCGCCGTGGCCCAGAAGATCATGGGCGGCTTTTGAAACTGCGGAATGCCGTTGAGATGCGCCACGAGCCACGAATCTCCTTCCGCCATCTCGCGGCCAATCTCCGCATAGCGTCCCTCATCGGGCTCGTTGAGTCCGCCGGTGCCCAGAAATGTAAAAAGCGTGACCAGCACCAGCAAAGCCAGCAGTGCCTCCGGCCAGCGGCGTTGCCACGACGACGCGGGCTGCTGAGACATGTTCATGATTTGATCCATATTAATTTCCGAATTCAGAACTCCACCAAGCGCGCCTTGCCAGACTTCTGCTCATCGAAAGATGGAGGTGTTGCCGGAAGATTCACGGGTCGGCAGCCATGCATAGCGAGATGCCGTGTCCGCGCAATCATTCGCTGCGGAACCCGCTATTCATCACCACGCGGCCGGCCTCGATGCTTCTTCACCTCACTGCGCCGGTGCTTGTGTTCCAGGATGCGTTCCTTCAGTCCGCGCGGACGTTTGCGGTTCTGTCGTTTTTTCAGTTCGATGGCATCGCGCTTCACTTGCCGCACGCTCTGGAGCTTCGCCTCCAGTTTATCACACAGATCCTGTCGCGCGATGATCCGGTTCTGTGACTGCGAGCGCTCGCGCTGGCAGCGGACCTCGAGCCCGGTCGGCACATGAACCAGCACCACCGTGCTGCTGGTCTTGTTGATTTTCTGTCCGCCTGCGCCCGTGCCCCTGATGAAATTTTCCTCAAGATCCTCCTCACAAATGCCAAGCCGGCGCATCCGTTTAACCAAAACATCGTCGTCGGAAGAGGCACCCATCATGGAAGCATCATCCACGAAATATACGAATCACGCAAAAGAGTTCTCGTGCAAGGTTGGTCATCCTTCATAAGTTCATCTGGGTATGCACTTGACTCAACCGACCCCAAGATTTAGTGCTTTTCCGGAACAGGCTAGCCCCTTGGCTACAAGATGTTGCGTTGGGTTGAGTCAAGTGCATACCCAGATAAGTTCATGAAATTGGGGCCTGGCTCGTTGCCAGAAAAATATTTTCACACCAGGATTCCGGTGCGTGCTCCAGCCGTTCCCAGCCCGCAGCCCGCGGATTCGCTTTCCAGGCACTTTGAGTGTTGACGGCGGGTGCTCATTGCGATTGGCTCCCGCACCAACGCCCATGCATCATCTTTGCAGCATACTTTTATTCCTGCTCGCAAGCGCCCATCTCGGATTAGCCCAGATGAGCACTGCCGGCAGCAACCGCTCCACCTATAACATCCTCTTCGACGGTAACTCCTGGGTTGCCGGGAGCGGCTCGACTTCCGGTTCCAATTATCCAAATCAGGTGCAGTTGCTCCTACAGAAAGCTGGCAAGACCGTCACGATGCTCAATACGGGCGTTCCCGGTCAGACCATCGACCAGATGCAGACCAAAGCTCCTACGAAGGTCGATATCCATCACGCCAAATATGAGTATTTGATCGGTCTGGAACTGGTTAATCAATGGGGCCAATCCGGTCAAACCCGCGAAGTCATCTATGAGAAGTATAAAAAATACTTTCTCGACCGTAAAGCGGCTGGATTCAAAAATGTGATGGCATTAACCCGACTTTCGCAACTCGCGAACTGCGTGTTGCTCTGATGCTGATTTTATCAGCTTTCTTCCATCTTTGAAAGGGCTAGGTCTGCCCCACATCGGCGCGTCTATTTTACATTTCGGTGATCTTTGGCGGAGGTTGATCGGGTAGCTGGAGCTGCAATTGGGTGAGCAACAGTTGCTGCTCAGTGTTGGGTTCGGTGCGGCGGCGCAGCAGAAGTTCTCGACCGTCGGTGGTGGGCAGATGCACGTCGATCATCTGGATCTTGCCGAGATGATCGAGGGCTTGGCGCGAGGTCAGTCCGGGGGCTTGCCGGTGTAACTTTTCACGCAGGGTGATGTGGACGCAGTAGGCCAGGAAGCTGACCATGATGTGGGCTTCGATACGGTGGTCTTTCTGATGGTAGATGGGCCGGATGCCCAAGTCGCCCTTCAAGTCTTTGAAGGCTTGCTCGACTTGGGTGAGCTGGAGATACATGGTCCACAACTTCTCCGGGTCGCTATCAGTGAGGTTGCTGCGCAGCAGATAGCGGCCTTCGCGCCGTCTGGCGATGCGCAGGCGTTCTTTGTCGAGCTGGAAGCTGATATCGGTGCGCTCGCGCCGGTCGGCTTTCTTGCTCGGGCGCTCGGGCATGGTGATGTCGATGAGCGCCCAGTCGCGCCCGGCTTCGCTCTTGGCGGCTCCGAGTTTGAGCAGCAGTGCTTCGTAGCTGGGACGTTGTGCCTGGAGTTCTTTGAGCCGGGCGATGAGGCGCTTGAGACGTCGGCGGCGCATGGAGCGTTCTTTGCCGATGCGCGCCTGGCTTTCGACGCAGACATACAACTCCTTATCCTGCGCCAGCAGCTTCACGCGCACACCTTCGCGTGCTTGCTGCCACGGGAGTTTTAATAACTCGCTCTCCAGCTTGCCGAGCCTGCCTTTGGGCGTGCCCACGAGGTATTGCACGGGTGGTTCATCAGCCGTTCGCATCTCCTGCAAAACTTCTTCGGTGGGGATGCCCCGATCCATGACCCACACGCGTCTGGCCTTGCCATATTGCGCTTCGATCTTCTGCATGAAGTCGCGCAGAGTGGTCTTGTCCGTCGTGTTGCCTGGCAGCACTTCATAGGCCAGAGGAAAACCCTCCGGCGTGACGATGAGCGCAATGACGACCTGCACGCAATCGCTGCGTTTATCGCGGCTGTAACCAAAGCGGCGCAAGACATCGGCGCTCTTGGGTTCGGCCTCAAAGTAGGTGCTGCTCAAGTCATAGAGCAACACGTCGAAGCTCGCGCCGAACAGGTCTTTCCAGCGCTCTTGCAGATGGCTGAAGAGATCGCGCTTGTGGGCCACCAGCTTGTCGAGCACGCGATAGAGGTTGTCTTTGGCGGCCAAAGAAAAATCCTCATCGAGCAAGTCGCTCATCGCCGACTGCTCATACCAGAGCCGGTGCAGCCGCCATTCCGAACCAGGATCGATGAGCCGATACGCGCACGAAGTCACCAGGGTGTGATACCAGGAAGTGCCCTCGCGACTGTCCGCCAAGCGAGATTGCCAGAATGCATCGAGGCGCAACTGCGACCACAACTCCGTGAAGAGCCAGCACGCGCCCCATTGCCGGGGCCGCTCCAGGCGCATCGCATCGAGGCGCACCTGCACACCAAAACTGCGCGCATGATCAGGCACCGGCCGATCCGCTGGAAAGAGTGCCAACTGCTGCGAGCGCCCCTGTTCATCGACCGCGTCCAGACAACGAGTCCACCCCTCACGCTGCGAGTCATTGAGTTCGCCAAGATAGAGCACATGGCGCTGCACCACCCGCTCGCGCGAGCAGCGGACTGATTCGACGATGCTCCAATACCGGTGTTCCTTGCCGTCCTTGATTCGAGAGTGACATTTGAGCCGCATGACGGCTGTAGACAATAGCCAGAAAAAACGCGCTGCAACAGGGCGGGTCTGTCCACGGCGGATTTTGGCGTGGTGCCCCTTGCAAAATCAAGGGTTCCAGCGCGCAAATGCCGCGAAAATAGCTGAAAACTCGGTCGAGTAGCGAAAGACGGGCCAGGCTGCTTGACGTGCATTGAAACACCAGTTCAAGCGGCGAGGGCGCCGCTTCTACCCCGTTCATGCGTAAGCCCTGGGGATCAGCGACGATGGCGTCGCTTCCTTAAAATCATTCCCGGAACACATCTAACAGGATGCCTGTGCCACCTTTCTCATGCCGCCAGCGCACCCCGCAAGGAGCGGGTAAGGTTGCGGTGCAACACTTGCGAAACGGTCGCGGCTTCGTAGGGCTTTGAAAGAACGTCGGCAAACCCTTGGTCGAGCAACTCGTGATGCATCTGATCGACCACGCCACCACTGGACGCGATGACTTTTGCCCGCGGATCGAAGGCGCGGATTTCAGCCATGGCCTCGGCACCCGTCAGTCCGCCTGCAAGAGTCAGGTCCATCAAGACCGCATCAACGGGGACATCAGCGCGCGCCAGTCTCTGATAGGCTTCCACCGCTTCTTCGCCGCTCTGCACAGCATAAACGCGGTAACCACAGCGCTTGAGCACGGCCACCGTGGCGACCAGCAGATCTTTTTCATCATCGACTAGCAGGATGACGCCAACACCCGGGATGAGGGTATTCGGAGCCATGCTTTTCGTACGCGCCGGCGTTAGCAGGGTTGAGGGAAGGAAGAAGCTGAACTCAGTTCCGGTGCCGACCATCGAGGACACGCGGATATCACCGCCATGCTCGTCGATGATCCGCTTGCAACTGATCAGGCCGACACCATTGCCATTGGCCTTGGTCGTGACAGATTCACCAAACAAACGTGATGCAAGTTCCGGCGGCATGCCGGGTCCGCGGTCGCGCACGATGACTTCGATATAGCGACCGGGGGCGAGCTTGGAGTCACCTTGGGAAATCGCGGCATTACGTGCGATGATTTCCATGCGACCGCCGCCCTTCATGGCCTGGATGCCGTTAATGACGAGATTCTGCAAAACCTGGCCGATGCGACTGGCGTCCACCAGCGCGGCGGTGAGCCCGGGTTCCGTATGAATGTCGATTTTAACCGAGCGGCCACCGCTGACGAGCGGGACGGTCTCGCGGATGATTTGCGCCACATCGCAAGGCTCGCGCTTCAGGGGAATGTTCTTCGAGAGATTGAGGACGCCTCTGGTCAGCGAGTCCGCACGACGCACGGCGATAAGCGCCTCTTCAATCAATCCACCTTCGTGAGTGGTGGCAGGGATGTTGAGTGCCGCCTCTGAAAGGCGCATGGAAATAATACCCAAAATATTGTTTACATCATGGGCCATGCCGCAGGCTGCGAGGGCAAGGTTTTCATCGCGCAGCCTTTTCATGGCATCCGATTCAACGGCGCGCAATGGAGCAGCGGGCTGCTCATTTTTCACCACGTCGGGTCGCAGTGTGATCGTATAATTGAGCAGGACGCCGTGACTGTTCTGCACGGCTCGGATGCGCCAGATGCAGCGCACGATGCGCTCGGCATAGAGTGTCTTGACACCACCCCGCCATTCCGCGGCACCGCACTTCGCGGCACTCTGAAGCACGGTCACCAGATCAGCGGCCTCAGCCTCGCTGGCCACCAGCTGTGTGACAAAGCGGTCGCGCAATCCCTTGATCGGATCGGCGCCCACCATCATCGCCGCTGGCGTGTTGCTGAAAAGGATGCGCGGCCCGAGGCCCATCGTGGATTCTGCGCGCAAGATGATCAAGCCATCGCCTACTTGATCGAGCGCATTACGAAGAAAAAAATTGGCGGCCTTTAACTGGTCGAGCAACAATTGCTCCGGTTGTTCCGTTCCTGCGGAATCCTCAGTTTCCAGCCTTGGCCGGACCGGATTCGGTCGTTTCTGAGATTCTGGTTCACTGAGGTCGCTGTCCCGCTGCGGGAACGTTACGGGAGAGTCATCAGAAACAAGGGCGGCCATGGATTTGAAATAAACTTAATAGAAGTTAGTTTTTAACAGTTACAGAGGGTTAATCAATATCTAATTTTTAAATTCGGTCAATTTCTCAACTTTGAGAGGCTCTGGAAGATTCACTCTATATTTTATATATCGGACTGATCGCACCCATCACGAACCTAGGGCTTGCTGATGATTTACTTTTTCTTCTTGCATTCGTGGCCATTCCACCTAGCCTCCTCGCCCTTATGTCCAAGAACGCTGGCATCGCCAAAACCCGCAAATCCGTTTCGAAGCGGTTTAAAATCACCGGCACCGGTAAGGTGCTCCGACGCCGTCAAGGCAAACGCCACTTGCTGCAAGGCAAGAGCTCCAAACGCAAGATGCGCCTTCGCAAGACTGCAGTCGTCCATGAAACTGACGCCTATGCGGTGAAGCAGGCCATGCCTTGGGGATGATGATTTTCCCACGTTCCGCTCCCGCGGAACACGATGCGAACGCCTGGCTGCGCACACACGAAGCCTTCGATCAAGCGAGACGCCGCACCGACACCTAACAACAGCCTGATCACTAAAACGACCCCATGCCAAGATCGACCAACTCTCCCGCCAGCCGCAAGCGCCGCAAGCGCGTGCTCAAAGAGGCCAAAGGCTTCCGCGGTTTCCGCTCGAAGCTCTACCGTTACGCCAAGGACGCCGTCCGCAAAGCGATGCAATACAGCTATCGCGACCGCAAGAACCGCAAGCGCGAATTCCGCGGCCTCTGGATTCAGCGCGTCAATGCCGCAGCCCGCGCCCATGGCCTGAGCTACGCCCGATTTATGGAAGGCCTCAAGGCCGCCGGTGTCGAACTCGACCGCAAAGTCCTCTCGGACATTGCGATCAACGACGATGCTGCCTTCCAGGGACTCGTCCAGCAAAGTCTCAAAGCTCTCGAAAAGAAAGGCGTGCCGCTTCGGAAGCCAGCCCAAGCCGCCTGAGACCCAGCGGATCGAGAAGTTCTTCCAATGTGACGAAAAGCTGGGGCCCAACGCTCCAGCTTTTTGTTTTCCATGCGGTCTGTGAAACCAAGATTTTAGACAGGATTAACTGAATTAACGGGATTAAATAAAACGGCTGACGAAAAGACAGTTTGTATCCGGGATGAATGCACCAAGGTTGAAGACCCAATCCTGATGATCCTGTTAATCCTGTCTCAGTTTTTCCATTGAATCACACGCAACCCATCATGCTCACGGAACTCGAACAAATTCAAATCGGAGGTCTCACTGAACTCGCCGGAATCACTGACGAAACCGGACTGGAAAATTTCCGCGTCGCCTACCTCGGAAAAAAAGGTCGCCTCACCGCCCTCGCCGCCGGCATGAGAAACGTTCCACCCGATCAGAAAGCCGCCGTGGGTGCCAAACTCAATGAAGTGCGCAATGCACTAGGAAACGGCATTGATGAAAAACTAGCAACGCTCCAGTCCGCCAAGGATGCGGAAGCAGCGAAGGGCATCGACCTCACACTACCCGGCCGCCCCGTGACCAGCGGCGCGCTGCATCCGCTGACGCGACTGCGAGATCGCGCCGTGCAAGCTTTGCGACGCATGGGATTCGCACTGGCCGATGGACCGGAGATCGAAACCGAGTGGCACTGCTTCGACGCATTGAACACACCGGCTGATCATCCCGCGCGCAACGAGAAGGACACATTCTATCTACCGGATGGTCGCCTCCTGCGCACGCACACCAGCACCGTGCAAGTCCGCACCATGGAGACCGCCAAATCCCTCCCCATCCGCATCATCGCACCGGGCGCGGCCTATCGCCGCGATGAGATCGATGCCACCCATCTCAGCGTGTTCAACCAGCTCGAGGGACTGTATGTCGATCGCGACGTCAGTCTCGCCGACTTGAAGGGCACACTGGAATTTTTCTTCCAGGAAATCTTCGGCGCCGGAACGCAGGTGCGTTTCCGTCCGCATTTCTTTCCGTTCACTGAACCGAGCTTTGAGATCGACATCAGGCTGGAGGCCAAGGGACAGGAGGCCAGATGGATTGAGATCGCCGGCTGCGGCATGGTCGATCCCGCCGTCTTCGAAGCCATTTCAAAAGCACGCGGCGACAAACTTTTTGATCCCACCGAAGTCACCGGTTTTGCCTTCGGATTGGGATTGGATCGCCTTGCGATGATCCTCCACGGCATTACGGACATCAGGCATTTGATTGAGAATGATGTGCGGTTTTTAGCGCAATTTTAGACAGTATTAACAAGATTAACAGGAATGAGGCATGAGTGTTGAAGATGAACTCACGAGGCGGGTAATTGGTTGCGCCATGCGGGTGCATCGAGAACTCGGGCCCGGATTTCTAGAAAGCATCTACCAAAGCGCGCTCTGCATTGAACTGGCGCACGAGGGAATCGAACATTCCATCGAAGAACCCATCAGCGTATATTATCGCAATACCAAAATCGGAAGTTTTTGCGCCGATGTTCTCGTCGACAAGCGTCTTATTCTTGAATTGAAGGCCGTTGAAAAGACCAACCCAGCCCACGAGGTCCAGCTTGTGAATTATCTCAAGGCCACTACCATCGACATCGGCCTGCTCATTAATTTCGGAGCTAAGAGCCTCGAATTTAAGCGTAAATATCGCAACCCGCGTCCAGACTCCCCCTTGGAATTGGACTAAATGTATCCTCCTGTTAATCCAGTTAATCCTGTCAAAGAATTCTTCATGAAAGTCTCCCTAGCCTGGCTGAAAACCCACATCGACCTCGCCGATCTCACTGTCGATAAGATGCGCGATCTACTCACGTTCGCCGGCATCGAAGTCGAGGGCGTCGATGTGCGCGGCATTGACTCCGATAAGATCGTGGTCGCACAGATACTCGAGTCGAAGCAGCATCCGAACGCCGACCGGCTCAGTGTCTGCCAGGTGAATGACGGCAGTGGCGCGCCTCGCCAGATCGTCTGCGGCGCGAAGAATTACAAAGTCGGCGACAAGATTCCGCTGGCGTTGCCCGGAGCATCATTGCCTGGCGGCATCGTCATCAAAGAAGGTAAGCTGCGCGATGTGCAATCCTACGGCATGATGTGCAGCAGTCGGGAACTCGGTCTGACCGACGACTCTGCCGGACTTCTCATCCTCGATGCGAGCGCACCGGTCGGAAAACTCTTTCGCGATCTTCAGCCGCCCGATGTGATTTTCGATCTGGAGATCACACCCAACCGTCCCGATCTGCTCAGCCATTTCGGCTTGGCCCGCGAGCTGGCCGCGCTCACGAGAAAAAATCTCAACTCGAGTGCAGAGCTAAATGCTGCCACAGAAAAAACAGCCTCACCGCAAGAAGTTCGTCTCGATGCCGTGGACGGCTGTCCGCTCTACACCGCGCGCATCATCCGCGGCGTCACCGTGGCCGCGAGTCCGGAATGGCTTCAGGCGCGGCTGCAAAGCATCGGCCTCCGCCCGATCAATAACATCGTAGATATCACAAATTTTGTGCTGCACGAACTGGGCAATCCGCTTCATGCCTTCGATCTCGCAAAACTCGACGGCGCCATCATCGTGCGCCGCGCCACCACTGGTGAATCCATCACCGCGCTCGATGGAATGATTCGCGCGCTCGACAGCAGCGATCTCGTCATCGCCGATTCATCCAAGGCTCTCGCCATCGCCGGTGTCATGGGTGGTGCCGGCAGCGGCGTCATCGAAGGAACGAAGGATATTCTTCTGGAGTCTGCATATTTCATTCCAGCAGGCATCCGCCGCACGGCGCGTCGCCTCGGAATAAGCAGCGACTCCAGCTACCGCTTTGAGCGCGGCGTCGATCCGCAGAACGCGAGAAAGGCATCCGCATTGGCGGTCAAACTGATCCTCAAAATCGCAGGCGGCCAGGCTGATGCGGAACGGATCGTAGCCGGTGAGGCTCCTCAACTCACTCATGATGTCGTCTTGGACGAAGACCGCGCCTTGAAGCTGCTCGGCATTCCCGACTTGTCACGCGAAGAAATGGAACGCGTGCTTTCATCGCTCGGACTCCAGAAAATCGGCGCTGCCTGGCGCATCCCTTCGCATCGCATGGACTTGCAGCGCTCGATTGACCTCGTCGAGGAAGTCTCGCGGGTCATCGGACTCGACCGGGTGCCGGGCCGCACCTCGGGCGCGTTCACTCCGAGCCAGAACCCAGACCGGGCCTATGACTTTGCCATGTCACTGCGTCACGCGTTGGTGAATCGAGGCTGGTTCGAAGCGCAGACGTTGCGGCTCGTATCCGTTGACCAGTTGCGCGACGTTCTAGGACCACCGGTTTCCGCCGACAAAACGGTCGCGGTGAAAAATCCCTTAAGTGAAGATCACACCATACTGCGTCCCGGCATCGTGCCTGGATTGATCGCCACCGCAGCATTGAACATTCGCCAGGGTCAGGCGCGCTTGCGCTTCTTTGAAATCGGCCGGGTGTTCGTCACCAATCCCAACGGAACATCGCGCGAGGAAGAACGCATCGCCCTGCTACTCAGCGGTCCTTCGCAGTCTGCAAGCTGGCATGCGAAGGAAAGCCCGCCTGCCGATGTCTATGATTTGCGCGGCACCCTGGAAGCGCTGACAGGCTCATCGCTGGAGCTTGCGCCCAAAACGCTCGACGGCTGGCTGCTCAGCGCGGAAGTGAAACGCGGCAGCAAGACCCTCGGCTGGATTGCGCAGCTGCATCCGGCACGGGCACGGGAAATCGATGCGCGAAATCCGGTCTATGTCGCAGAGCTTTCACTGAGCGCTCTGCAACAGGGCTCGTCGGGCGCGGTCAAGTTCAGCGAACTGCCGCGCTTCCCTGGAATGACGCGCGATGTGGCGCTGGAAGTCCCCGCCGACCTGCCGAATGCGAAGATCGGCGAGTTCTTTGGCGGACAGCAGAAGAAGGAACCCCTGCTGACTGACGCGGAAGTCTTTGATGTCTTCGCGGATCCCTCCGGCCAGAAGCTGGCAAGTGACAAAAAGTCCATGGCCTGGCGCTTGACGTATCGCTCGCCAGAGCGCACACTGGAGTCGAAAGAAGTGGATGAAGCGCATGCTCGTATCTTGAAAGCCCTGCTTGGCACGCTGCCTGCGATCATCCGTTGAGACTCCTGATCTTTGACAGCCTAAAATTTTTTCCGGAAACGGAATCCCCTTTCCTGCGGTGTTCGTTGTTCCAGTCGCACATGGCCCGAACCGATAATTGATTGCACCGGAGGCTACGCCATTGCCGCAAAGCCATGCCTTAATTGGAAGGCTGCGCGTCACTAAGCGGGCCTCCACCCTGTCGCCTTATTTGGGAACGGCAGCCAGCAACTGAGACGGCACTCGTGGGTTTCTAACCGCTCCGCTGTTGAGCTTGCTCTGGCGGAGCGGTTTTTTTATGCGCCTGAATTAAGAACCGGAAAAACTTACCGGCTATTACGGCGCTGTCGCGAGGATCCACTTTGCTCAAAAATTATCGTGAGCTAAAAGATATCTCCGGACTAGTCGGCGGCTTAAAAGCATCGGTGATATCAAACAGAGGAGGGTCCTTTTCTCCGGCAGCCGGAATCTGTCGCTGCACTGCCGTAACTTTTTGGGATTGCGCCATGATATTCGGTTGATTACCGACTGACGACAACATGGATTTAATTTCCTTCCGCGAGACGAAAGCACCCGCTGCCAGCACGACGACGATGGTGATAAACGAGAACACTGAAGTGTAATTTTTCGGAAGCGGTCCAGTATTGTAATTCGACGCCAGATATTGTGAAGCGACGGGACGCCTGAAGACAGGCGCATGGATAGCCCGCCGATTCACGAACCGTTTTGGAATCGCAGCCCTACCAGTGGCTTTTTCCTCTTTCACCACCGGCGTGTTGATGATGTCATCCAGATCCTGACGAATTTCCCGCGCGCTCTGGTAACGGTGCTCCCGGTCGTATTGCAAAGCGCGCGCAATGATCGCGTCATAGCGCACATCACTGCCGGCCAGATGACTTGCGGGCTGATACTCACCCTGCGGCAAGGTGCCCGTGAGCATGTGGTAAAGCATCACACCGATCGAGTAAAGATCGGCCCGGCGGTCCACCTCGACATCCATCATCAACGCCTCCGGCGCGATGTAGTCAGGCGTGCCCAATGTCATATTTCTCTCCGCGATTCCGCCCGATTGATTGCCACCCAATTTTGCGATGCCGAAATCGGCAACCTTGACCTCGCCCTCCATGTTGATCAGCACGTTGCCCGGTTTGATGTCACAATGAATGACACCTTGCGAGTGCGCGTAATGCAGCGCGTCGCAGACATGCGCGCTGATGGCCAGAGCGTATTCCGGCGTCAAACGACCCTGGCTCTCGATCATCTTCGACACATCTGTGCCGTCCACGAACTCCATGATAAAATAAAGATGCCCCTCACTGGTCTCGTCGAAATCATACACCGTGACGATGTCGGGTCGATTCAACCGGGCCATCAGACGCGCCTCATTCTTAAAGCGCTCGACATGATCGATGGGGCCGTCATCCAGAGCATGCGGCGGAAGTATTTTGATGGCCACTAGACGGTCGAGCGAGAGTTGTCGCGCCTTGTAAACCGCTCCCATGCCGCCATAGGCGATCAATTCCAGCACTTCGAACTGGGGAAGCAGATGTTGCAAGTCCTCCGTCGTCGGTGGCATCCACATCACAAATTCCGGTTCAAAACCCTCCAGAGGCGAAAGGAATGCGGAATCTATGGGTTCCTGGAAATTCATCGGACAGCAATAAGGCATTACTTGATATTCCATGCAAACCATAATTTCCACAAATTATACCCTGTAAGCTAACTCAAACATTTCCCTCAAACGGTTTAAATAAATTTATGACCGGTTGCCGTGCGCATTGAAGTTGTTGGAGCGCACGCGCCCCGCCTGCTGAAGTCTACGCCCTCGCGGGCGCTTCGCGCGGCGTGAATACCAATTCACCGCCGAGCTGGGCTGGTGGCCTAAAAGCTGGAAATAGGAGGGCACTGCGAGCGCTCAAGAACCCATCCCTCCAAAGACTCCATGCGCGCCAAAAGAAAGCGCGCTGCCCTTGATCCTTACTACCGCACTCAGCACATCGCTGAAATTAACCACCCTTATTGATGCGTATGCCCTGATCAAGCGCCGGGATCGAAGCGGAGGAAAGTTTTTCCTAAGAAGCAAGTTCAGGGCCACTCGACCGCGACCTGTTCAACGACCGTTATCATCGCGACTTCGCGCGACAATAACCATGATCGTTGGACGACTTGTGATTATTGTTCAAAGGGATGCAAATTGGGCATTACCAGTGAACAGTCTCTAATCATCAGTCCTTTGACTATACCTACAGAGCCATTCCCTTCAAGTCTTCCGTAAATAGTGACCATCTCTCCAGCCTTCAGTATCTCTCCGATCTTCACGACCGTAATCCGGTCACTATAACTCGTGCTTCGAGGGCCATAGACGAATATGGCGCCATCCAGGAACCTGAGTTTTGATGATGAACGATAGTATGACGATGACGTTGACGTTGACGTTGACGTTGACGTTGACGATGACGATGACGTTGACGATGAGTAACCGATATTGCCCAAACTTCGGCCGCTACGAATAAAAAATGGGGCAACCATAAACTCGCAAAGCAAGTCTGGCTTCAATTGCACGTAGAAGCGATCCTGAACAGCCAACCCAGGGAGCAACGATTTAGTGATGACCCCCTGGACGCAAATCATCTGGCCGACGACGCCTTTGGTTGCAACATCGGCGGCAGCTACAATCTCGACTCGTCCCGCGCCCGTGATATAGGGTCTATTGGATGCCGAGCTAGGAGTGAACCCAGGAGTCGAAGTGCTGCGAATGTTAGGGGTTGGAATCACCACATTTTCCATGCCCGGAATAAGTGACTTTTTCGCGATTTGCTCGGCGACAGTGTAAGGCCACCGAGCGTCACTAAAAAAGGAGGGCGTGTAACTACGCAAGTATTGAACCCTTTCGAGATATTTGAGATTCAGTTCAGACCCTTTTATCGCGATTTGCGGGAGGGAGTGTAAACTTGTTTCTGTAAAAGGCGTCTAGCCTTGGTTCGCGCGCCCCTCCGGGGACGGCGGAGTGAGGCGAGCGTAGCGATGCCGAACGCAGCCGTCCCCGGA
>VFKE01000014.1 GCA_009885695.1 Verrucomicrobiota bacterium
AGACGCACGACTTCCTCGCCGTGCGCCTCATGCGCGTGGAAAACGAGAGGGCAGACGCGCCGACCCGGGAAGAGATCAGGGCGGCCCAGCGGAGCAATTCTGCAAGTGAAGCATCCGCCCCATCCGGCCAGGTTGATCTCAAGGCTCCTGCATCGAACATCATCGTGCCACCCAAGCCCCAGGGGGCGGATGCGCGAACCATCATTGGGTCCGAGAACTTGAAGGTTTATCTGGAGGTGGACTACATCCGCTTCCGTCAGCCTCCGCCCGAGAAAGCGGCGGCACCGAAACGGTGACATTCTGAAAATTTTATCACTTCATGCATAAAGCCCAAGGAAAATACGAGAGCGTCATCCTGATCACCATGGCGATTCTGGCCATGGTAACTGGCGCTTGGTTTATCCGGATGACGTTAAGCTTCCCGGAGACATTGGCGCGCACGAAGGGTGTGGAAAAACCGTTCACCGGCGATATCCCAGTGGATAAGGTCAGGCAGGCCATCGAGCTGGCGCGGGCTGACTCAAAGCTCTGGAGCCCACCCATCCGCAACAATAAGTCCGTGCCGCTCTTCAAGTCCGTGCTGCTCCTGCTGAAATTCAGCGAGCCTAACAACACCATCGACATGTTCACCGAGACGCCGCAGATCCGCCCCCCGATGACCAACAAATGGCTGCGGGAGAGTAATCTGCCAAAGATCGGGGACACCCCCGCCTACCTGATTCCCAACGTGGGCGATCTCGACGCCGATAGTGACGGCTTTTCCAACAGGGAAGAGTTTGAGCAAGGAACCAATCCCACCGACGCCAAGATGCATCCGCCGGTCACGGACAAGCTTTATTTGGTCGAGCGCATTGCGCACAATCACCGGCTGATTCTCCGGTCTTCCAACCCCCCGTTCCAAGTTGCCACCCCGGACGACAAGCCGCGGAAGAACTGGTTTGTTAACCCAGGCGACCGCTTCGGTGTGGGAGGTAGATTTATCGCCGGCAAGCTGGAGAAGAAAGTCGTGCCGGATCCCAGGGTTGGCGAGAGAGACGTCTCGGAACTTCAGGTGGAAGATACAGTGCGCAAGAACAACTTCACCCTCATCTTGGGCGTTGAAACCAATATTGCGGAATACGAAGCCGCTTTTGAATCCCGCCTCAAAGTGCGGGAGAGTGTGAAGGCTATGAAGGGCGATAACTTCCGCATCCCGAGTTGGCCGGACACGACCTACAAAGTCATTGACATTCAAGCAGACTCTGCGGTAATCTCCCCTCTGAATTCCAGCGGTGCACCAGCGAAAGAGATCATCATCAAGCAGAACTAGCCTCTTTTGGCGCACACGGGGAACACTCGAAATAATTATACGCCAAGTCAGCCATAGGTTAAGCATCACGCGGCACAATATCCCTTCTCAAGGCATCACTCCCCACATCTCCCACTCCCGAATGATCAGCCCTCAACGCCAAATAAAACTCGAGTGCAAGGCAGCCTTGTTTGCAATATTTTTTACCATTACGACTGCGACCACGTTCGCGGGATCTGGTGGATTTGGCGGGGGTTCATATTCTGGCATCGCTGACCGGGAAATCAACCGCCGACTCCAGCGCACGCATGAAGCCGAGGATGCCATTGCGAGGGGTGACAAGCATTACGCCGACGGCGACTACGAGCAGGCGCTGAACGAATACAAGACCGCACTCGACCTGCTGCCCGAGGCACCTGCCACCCAGCCTCTGCACGATGCCGCCACGGCGCGTTATTGCGATGCCGCCGTGGCTCTTGCGCGCGAGCGGGCCAAAGGCGGCCGCTATGACGATGCCCGCACCCTGCTTAAAGATGCCCTGGCCCGCAATCCCGTGCATGTCGCGGCCAAGACCTTGACCAAACAACTTGATGACCCGGAGCGCTTCAACCCGGCCCTCAAACCCGAGCATGTAAAAAACGTGGCGGATGTGAACCGCCATTTGGAATTGGCGGTCGCATACGAGGAACTGGGCGACCATGATAATTCGATCAAAGAGTTTCAGGATGTTTTGAGAATTGACAAATACAACATTGCTGCCCGCCAGGGAATGGAGCGCGTGGAACAGGAGAAGACGCGCTATTTTGCTGCTGCGCGTGATCATACTCGCGCCCACATGTTGAATGAAGTCAACAAGGCCTGGGAGGAACAGATTCCCGTGAAGCTCCTGGCTTCCGAGATGACGAACATCAGCAACACCGCGAATGCCGGGCGCTACCTGATGGAGAAAATGCAGCGCATTATATTTCCCTCGGTGCAGTTCACGGGGGCAAGCGTCGAAGAGGCTGTCGAATTTCTCCGTATCAAGAGCAAGGACCTCGACACCATGGAGCGCGACCCTTCCAGGCGCGGCGTGAACATCATCCTGCGCCAGGGCGCGGCCCCTTCTACTGCGGCCATTACTCTTGAACTGAGGGATGTCCCGATGATGGAGGCTCTGCGCTATATCACCGAGCTCGCGGGTATGAAATACAAAGTTGATCCGTTTGCCGTCCTTGTCGTTCCCGTGTCCGACGTGGGAACCGAGCTATACACGCGCACTTTCAAGGTTCCGCCAGATTTTCTTACCGGCGGTGCCGGCGATGGTGGCGCAGCCCCGGCGGCTCCCGCTGCTGCACCTGACCCGTTTGCCCCAGCTGCGCCTGGCGGCGGCCCTGGCGCTGGCGGAAGTTCACTGCCCCCCAGAGGAACCGCAAGCTCAATCCTGTTATCAAATGGCATTTCCTTTCCCGAAGGTTCATCGGCGACCTTCATCGCTGCGACATCACAACTGATCGTAAAAAACACCCAGCCGAACATCGATTTGGTCGAGGCCTTCGTTGACAGTCTGCTTAAGAAAATTCCGCAGATGATCACCATCAGCGCCAAGTTTGTTGAAATCAGTCAGAAAAACACCGACGAACTTGGTTTCGACTGGCTTCTTGGTGCGTTCAACTTTGGTGCCCCGGGCGTCTTTGCCGCAGGGGGCACGTCGGGCACCTCCGCGAATGGACCGGTGAACGGCAGAGATTATCCCTTTGTTTTTCCCGGGTCACAGACCCCGGTTGGCGCGTTCCCGCTCACTGCCGGCAACCGCTCAGGTTCCGCGGCAAACTTGCCCAATTCCATTGACGGTCAGATTCAAGGGACGGGCAACCAGGCCGTGCAGAAAGCTCCCGGTATTTTCAGTATCACGGGTGTGTTTACTGATCCCCAGTTTCAAGTTGTCATCCGCGCCCTCAGTCAGAAGAGGGGAGTGGATCTGATGAGCGCACCCAGCGTGACCACCCGCTCCGGCCAGCGGGCCAGTATAGAAGTAGTGCGCGAGTTCATCTACCCGACAGAGTTCAGCCCTCCTCAGATTCCCCAAACACAAGCCGGCGGACAAGGAGGCCAGGGCCAAAACAATGGTGGCGGGCAGGCGGCGGCGCCGGTCGCCGCACCCTCCAACCCGTCCGCATTCACGATGCGTCCTGTCGGTGTCAAAATGGAGGTGGAACCCGTCATCGGACCTGACGGCTACACCATTGATCTGAATCTCGTGCCAGAAGTCACCGAGTTTGATGGCTTTATCAATTACGGCAGTCCCATCCTGACCACCACAACGGATCTGCTGGGCAGATCATCCACCGTCGTTCTCACTGATAATAAGATCCAACAGCCCATTTTCTCCCTCCGTAAAGTGCAAACGGCTGTCACCGTTTGGGACGGCCAGACGGTCGCCATGGGTGGCCTCATCCGTGAGGACGTTCAGGATGTGCAGGACAAAGTTCCTGTCCTTGGCGACCTCCCGCTCATCGGCCGGCTTTTCCAGACGAAAGCTCAGGACCACTTCAAGCGCAACCTGATCATCTTCGTCACCGCAAAGCTGATTGACCCCTCCGGACAACCGATTCGTAACACCAGCGGTTCCACAGGCGCGACCGTTCCCGCAGGTGACGGTGTGGAAGGGGTTTCTGCCATTCCCGGCGCACCCGGACTCCTTCCTCCGTTGAAGTAAAAAAAGAGTGGGTCGGCAGCCCTCTGCCGGCCATAGCCCGAATGAATGTCGGCGGAGGGCCGCCAATCCACTTTCAAAAGCCGCAGTGCGCACTGGATGTCAATTTTCAGGTCGAACCGGGTTGCCGGTTCGCTCTTTTCGCTTCAAGTGATCGCATGAAAACCTGGATCGTCACCGGCGGCGCGGCCACCGGCAAGTCCGCATTTTGCAAGGTCGTGCTCGAACTTGAGCCCACGGCCAGACTGGCTTCAAGCGATGAGATGGTTCATGAACTCCTCGCCGAACCTCAAACGGCTCAGGCGGTCGCCAGGCTCTTCGGCGCCGATGTTCTTGAAGCTTCCGGTGAGGTGAATCGCAGTGTCCTGCGCTCGCGGGTATTCGCGTCTGAAGCGGCCCGGAAAGACCTCGAAGCGCTGCTGCATCCACTGGTCTATGCCCTACTGGAAAAGGCCCGGTCCTCCGCCGCCACGGAAGGGGTGCAACTTTTCATTGCGGAAATCCCTTTGTTCTACGAAGGTTCCCGGAACTTCCCGGCTGACCGCGTTATTTTGGTCGCTGCCGACGACGCCTCCCAGATTCGGCGCATGATGGAAACGCGCGGTCTTGATGCCAGCACCGCGCAAAGCATCCTCGCCGCCCAGCTCCCGCTTGCGCGGAAACTGGAACTGGCCACCACCGTCGTCTGGAATGAAGGTTCACTCGAATTGCTACACTCCCAAGCGCAGCTTCTGCTGCAATCTACCGATCAATGACTGAAAAAACCACCACGCAAGATGCCAAGCTCGACCCCGGGCCACCCGGGCCGTCTGTCGCCCCACTTCCCTATGCTCATCCCGTCCGCCCAACGGCGGATGCTTCCATGCTCAAGGCTGTGGCACCGTTTCCTGAAGAGGCATCCGTCAATGAACTTCAGAGCCGCCCCATCGGCGCTCTGCAAATCCTGGCGGGCGAACTCGGCTGGCGGATCAATGGCAGCCGCGGCAAACACCAACTCATTCACGAACTGATTTCATGGATGAGCCAGCACGGCACGCGCGTCACCGCGGATGGTTTTTTGGAAGTCCTTCCTGAAGGCTTTGGCCTGCTCCGCTATCCCCTCTATAGCTTCACCCCGTTGCCCGAGGATATTTTTGTGCCGCCTTTTGCGATGAAGAAGTTCATGCTCCGACCCGGCCAGAAACTTAAAGTCGTGGTCAAGGCTTCTCGCGACAAGGAAAAATTCGTCGCCATGGACCGGGTCATCGAGATTGAAGGCCAGCCCTTTGAAAACTGGCAGCCGACCGGAGATTTTGAAAAACTCACCGCCACCTTTCCGAATGAACGCATCATCCTCGAAACGCCGAAGAAGGCCTCTGTCAGTTCCCGCGTCATCGATCTGGTCGCACCCCTCGGCAAAGGCCAGCGCGCGCTCATTGTCGCATCACCCCGCTCGGGTAAAACGATGCTCCTTAAAGACATCGCCCGCTCCATCACCACCAACCATAAAGAAGTAACGCTCATCGTTCTTCTGCTCGACGAACGTCCGGAGGAGGTCACCGACTTCGAGGAAACCGTGAACGCGGAGATTTACAGTTCCACTTTTGACCAGCCACCCAAGCGCCACCAGCAGGTCGGCGACCTCGTACTGGAACGCGCCAAACGCCTCGTCGAAATGGGCAGGGACGTCGTCGTTCTGCTCGACTCCATCACGCGCATGGCTCGCGGCCACAACGCCATGCAAGGCGGCAAGGGACCCATCATGTCCGGCGGCTTGGGAACCCAGGCCCTGATGAAGCCCAAGAAATTCTTCGGCGCCGCACGCAAAGTCCAGGAGGGCGGCAGCCTCACCATCATCGCCACCGCGCTCGTGGAAACCGAGAGCCGCATGGACGATATCATCTTCGAGGAGTTCAAGGGCACCGGTAACATGGAAATCAACCTCGACCGCGAGATCTCCGAGCGGCGGGTATACCCCGCGATCCATCTGCAGAAGTCCGGCACCCGCCGTGACGACATGCTCTACCATCCCGACGAGTTCAGGCGCGTCTCCGCCATCCGCAAACAACTCGCCGCCGTCCCTGCCGCCGAAGGCTTGGAGATGCTCATCCGCAACGTCGAACGCACCGGCAGCAATGCCGAGATCCTGCTCGCGGGCCTCAAATAAGCACCGTCCCGCACCGTGGCTGAACTAGGACACTCGTGGATCGATACGGAGGAGGCCCTCCGGACATTTCTCGATGGCGTTACGAAGAAAATCGATGCCGGCGAAGTTGATGCCTGCTACATCGACACTGAGGCCGATAGCCTTCATCACTACCAAGAAAAGCTTTGTCTCATCCAGCTCGGCGTTGGTGGTCAGTTTGCCCTGATCGATCCTATCGCCATCAAAGAGATGCGCCCACTGATCGACGCGCTCGACCGGCTGGAAATCTGGATGCATGGCGCGGACTACGACCTCACCATGTTTCGCCGCACCTACGGCTGGGTGCCGCGCACCGTGCGTGACACACAAATAGCCGCCCGGCTCGCGGGGCATCGTCACTTTGGCCTCGCCGCACTGGTGGAACAGCACTTCGGCGTCACCATGTCCAAAGCCTCGCAGAAAGCCGATTGGAGCCGTCGCCCACTTCCGGAAAAAATGCTCACTTACGCTGTTGATGATGTCCGCTGGCTCCCGCCGCTGATCGAGAACCTCAAGGAAGAACTCGAGGACAAGGGCCGCTGGGCATGGTTCGAGCAAAGCTGCGTCGGGCTCCGCGCCGACGTTCTCGCCCGCCCCGAGCGGGTGCGCGATGAAGCCTGGCGCATCTCCGGCTCAGGTTCGCTCCGGCCCAGGGGCATGGCTCTGCTGCGTGCGATCTGGCACTGGCGCGACGGCATGGCCGCAGAGCGCGATGTGCCGCCATTTCGCATTCTCAACAATCAGCAGATGCTGGTCATGGTGGAGGAATTCGAGCGCAGTGATCGCGTGACGATTTCCGATCGCTGGCGTGGAAGCTGGCGGGAAACATTCCTCGATACCATTGACGCCGTGCGCGCCAGTGATGAAGCCACCTGGCCCCAGCGCCCGCGCAAGCAGGGCCGCCGCACCACCGAGGACGATCGTAACCGGATCGAAAAACTCTGCAAGTCACGCGACCTCATCGCGGAAAAACTCGGCATCGATACCGCCTTGCTCGGTTCCCGCGCGGTAATGGAGGGGCTTGTGCTCGACCGCAAAGGTTCTGATATGGATCATCTCATGCCCTGGCAACGCGAGGCGCTGGGTGATGCGCTAAACCTAGAAAGGAAAATGGAGAACGGTTGTGACGGTGCAAAAGCGGGATGAAGCGCTTGTGGTGGAGCGGCTGGCGGCTGGACATGAGAGTGTTTTTTTGGGTGTTTCATCCCGACAATAACAGGCCGGCTTCCGCTGGGAGGCCCGGGAGCCATTTTCCTCCCAGCAGGTGACGCAGCAAGCGGGTCAATAACAGTGTCCATTTCTCGCTCGCGCTCCATGGCTCTGTGATGGTGCTCATTTGATGCAACCGCTTGCTCGTCACGCTCACCTACACGGCGATGTCCTCGCGATACTCGTGCAGCAGGCTCACTTTGATGGTGCGTTGCCCGCCGCTTTTCACCTGGCCTCAGTTGCCAACCGATGCTGATCTTCCTCATTCCGCTTGACGAAGCGCCGCCGGTGCCAGAGCAACCAGGACAACACCAGCAGCGCCCAGGTGATTGCGGCGTAGATTTGATGCGAGACAGTTGTCGAAAGCACCCAGGCCGACGCGGCGCGGGTGGCGGCAGTCAAAACGGCCAGGAAGACCAAAAAACGCACCCATTTGCTCTTCACGAAAAAACCATCCAGATCGCCGCTGTGACCGAATAGCACGCGACTCGCGACGACAAGGATCAACAGGCCAAATCCGCCGATGTAGAGCAAATGCTCGATGGAAACGTGCTGCGGGTAATTAAACGCGGGAAGTGCAATACCGATCAAACCGAGCCCTAAAGCCCAAAAAAGACCCGTGGTGAGTGATCCGGCTTGTTGGGTCTTCCATTGCACTTCGATGGGCAGATAGCTGGCTGCGACGATGGCTCGCACGGCATAGCCGAGTGTGACTTGGCCATAGGCTTCGAAGAAAAAACTGCTCACCAGCAGCAGCGCGGCAACAATGGCTCGCAGGAGCTTCGTTTTGGACTGCGCAGCGGTTTTGGGATCGCCGAATTCGCCGCCGAGCATGCGTGGGAAGACAAACGAGCCGATGCCGAGCACCGGCGGTAGAAGCAGGCCCTGATAGAGCAGCAGATGCGCCAGACGCAGGCGTTGCAGGTCCATCAAAGTCGCCGGTGAGAGCAACATCGACGCTCCGGCGATACCGCAGGCCAGGCCGGTGAGAGCGAGGAGCATCTGCGGTGGCGGCGCTTCCTTGCGGAACTTCACCACACGAATCACGAGGCATAGCAGCAGTGAAACGAGCAACGCGATGAAGAAACCATCTCCCCAAGTGTGTTGCAGTCGCAAATGACTGATGGCCGAAGCCTGATGCAGTGCGAAGAGCCAGAACAGTTCCAGCGGTGTCAGCTTTGGTGCTGTGGCCATGCGCGGACCGGCGGTGCCCAGAAAGCCGACGACAAAGGCACCGCCGAAGGCCTCGATCATGAGACGTGCGTGAACAAAGTTCGGATAGAAGCCGAGCTGTTGTGCATAAAACAGCGGCCATAGCGCCACGCCGATGATGCTCCATAGCGCTCCGCTGGCGAAGAAGAGGCGATATGGCTCCTCCGCGAGCCAGCGCAGGCCGTCTCTGCGCGAACCTTTAGCCTTATGTTTCTTGTGTTTGCAGGCGGGGAAGCTCACAAGGCTAGAATTTGATTCCCGTCATCACATAAACAAAATCGGCATCACTGCTGGCTCCGGTGGCATTGAGGTAATCGCCGGCAAAGAAATGCGAGTAGCCGGCGGTGAACGTGAGATGGCTCGAAGCGGCGTAGGTGACGAGAACGTCGAGTTCGCTGCCTGCGTAGTTGCTGGCGGCGGCATTGGCGGGACGGACGGCGGTGGTGGCGTTGGCACGGCGCCAGGTGTCGGCGGTGTCGTCGAGCCAGAAGAGATGGAAGTCGAGGCTGGTGGTGAGCTTGGCGGTCGGTTTGGCGCTGAGATGGAGGGCGATGTTATGGATGTTGCTCCATGAAAAGGCGTCCATGAGTCCGTAATGCAGGTGATTGGTCGGAAAGAGGTTCTGAAAGGCTCCTTGGTTGCCATCGGCCGCGTTGCCATCACCGCTGGCGTAGCTGTATTCCAGTCCGAGACGCGGCTTCCACGGCTGCTGGAAGGTGTAACCGGCCTCCACATAGCTAGCAAAGGCGCTGAGGTCACGACCGCCGGCAGTCCCGGTTTGCACGACGAACTCGGTCTCGTAGTCCCAGGGACCGAGTTTACCAGGCATGGATTTCCAATGCGTGCCGAGTGTGAGGAAGTGATCGTTGCGATTTGTGTCGTCGAAGTAGAGCGCGTAAAGCTCGGTGTCTTGGATGCCGCGCGTGGGGATGTGCGCGTAGAGGCCGGAGAAGAGCGAGTCTTTGTCGCTGTCGTCCATGCCGAAGCGGTCGATGACGACGACGGAAGAGATGAAGGCATCGACCCACAGACCGTCTTTTCCGGTGTAGCGCAGTTTCACGGCGTCAAAGGTGCGGGAGATGTTGTTCCACTCGAGCGGACCGATGAGGCGCTGGTCGCCATAGAGCAGCACTTGGCGGCCGACTTTGAGCGAGAGCGGGAAGGATTTGCCATCGCCGATCTCGACATAGGCCTGACGCAGATCGAATGGGTTGTCGCCCTCCGCGCCGAGCTGGCCGGGAATGTCGGCGCGGTTACTGGCGATCTCACGACTATCCTGGCCCTGAACATAAAACGTGAGCCATTCAGCAGGCTTCAACTGCAGGCTGAGTCGAAAACGGTTCAGCAACCAGGAGTCGTCATTGATGGTTCGCAGGCCGCTGTTGAAGTCGAAGTTGTTGTCGCGGTATTCAAACCGCGTCTGATCCTCGATGCCGAACACGACACGGCCATCGGCGAAGGATAGCGGATTGGGTGTCGTGGCCACGGGTTGCGCATGTGTCAAGAGTTGGAACGCCAGCGCAGCAGCAAGGGTGAGTCGAGTTTTCATGGTTTTAGAAGTTGACGCACCGAGCCGACTGTGGGTTCGATGTCGGCACCGAGCGATTCCTCGCGGTGGATGACGGTGCCGTTTTCATCGATCACGGCGATGAGGTTGGAATGGGCAAAAATGCCTTCGACGAGCTGAAATTTGAAGTTCAAGGCCACGGCGAGCTGCTGGACGGTGTCATCAGGCGCGGTGAGAAAAGTCCAGCGGGCGTGGCTCATTTTTAGTTCGGCCATTTTGGCGGCCATGGCGGCCGGAGTGTCATGCTGGGGATCGATCGACAGGAAGGTGAAGCCAACTTTGTCCGCATCCGCTCCGAGCGCGGTCTCGACCTCCTGCATGTCATGGAAGATGCGCGGGCAGGCGAATTTGCAGCGGGTGAAGCCCATGGTGACGACGCGCACTTTACCGCGCAGACTGGCGAGCATGACCGGTTTGTCATGCTGCGTGCGCCACTCGCCCGAAAGATCATAAGGTGTCTTGAAGATGGCAGGTCGTGTGGCGTCCTTCGCATTGGAGCTGACCGATTTTGCACCGCGAAAGCCGAGGCTGCCGACGCAGTAGTTTCCTTTGAGACTGGAGCGAAAGGCGAAGCGCATGTAGGCGGCATAGTTGCTGACATCGGCAGCGAGCAGCGATCCAGCACCGCAGAAGAGCTTCCGCTCTAGTGAGCCGTCGCCGCGTGAGTCGCCGACGATCATGGTGCTGTTAAAATCATGCACCCATTCCCACACGAGACCGTGCAGGCCGCGCACACCGTGAACATTCAAGATGCCGGACTGCACGCTTTCCAGCGTGGAGGTGGCGGGCTTGGAATACCATTCCAGCAGGAGTTTTAGAAAAGCCTGATCGGTGCTGGCATCGATCTTTTTTGCGTCAGCGCGTGCCGCGAACTCCCATTCGTCCTGCGTGGGCAGGCGTTTGTGCTGTGACTGGCAGTAGGCCTGCGCCGCATGCCATGAGACGTGGGTCACGGGTGCGTGTGGCGGCGCTTGGGCGCCGAGATCCAGATCGCCTGCCCAGTGTTTGAGGTAGTTGCTGTCCGCCTGTGCGCTGCGCGCTTGAGAACGCCGCCATTCGGGATGCGCCTCCACGAAGCCAAGGAACTGCGCATTCGTCACTTGCACGGCATCCATGAAAAAAGCAGGAGCCGTGCGGGGAGTGGCCTCTTTGGCGTAGAGCGGTTTGTACTCTCCGCCGGGGATGAAAACCATGCCCGGCGGTGGCTCAGGCGTCTTCGCAAAGAAGACACCTGGCACAAACAAGAGAGCCAATAGCGCGTGTCTCATGACTCAATGTGCTCCAGGAGCTGCGGCAGGTGGCGGGACAGTGGCGCGCACTTCTTTGACCATCGCGGGAAGTACCTCGGTGCCGTTGTTGCCCCAGTTGTTATAGACATAGGTCAGCGCGCTGGCGACCTGCTCGTCATTGAGGCCGAGCTGCGGCATGATGCTCTCATATGTTTCGCCATTGACGGTGACTTTGCCCTGAAGGCCATGCAGCACGGTGGCGATGGCACGTTTCGGATCGGCGTTCAGGTAATCCGACTTGGCGACCGGCGGGAAGGCTTTGGGGATGCCCTGACCTTCTGGCTGATGGCAGGCCATGCAGACGCTGGTGTAGAGTATTTTGCCCCGTGTGATGCGTTCTTCTTTGTTCGCGGCAGGAGCCTGCTGAGTGGATGCCTGCGCGATGCTCTGGATGGTGCTGCCTTCCATCTGATAGATGCGGTCGTCCTGCTTGCCGGAATACACGAGCTTGTTCTCAGGACCGCTGACCTTGAGCATGCCGACCGCACCTTTGTTGAACGCACGGAAAATCGAGTGATCGACGAGGATGTAGGTGCCTGGGACTTCGAGTCCGAACTCGACGATGGCAGAGCCGCCTGCCGGAATCATCGTGGTCTGCACCTGATGCTGCGCCGCCTTCACGCCGCCTTCTAGATACACGCTGTCAAAGATTTCGCCAATGACGTGGAAGGACGACACGAGATTCGGGCCGCCATTGCCGACGAAGAGACGTACTTTTTCGCCCACGGCAGCCTGCACGGCATTGTCACCCGCCATGGCTCCGACAGAGCCGTTAAAGACGACGTAGTCCGGTGTTTCAGTGAGCGCCTTCTCCATGCTGAATGGCTGCAATCCGGCCTCGCCATGCGGTCCTTTGGTGTAGAACTCGGATTGGAAAACATAGAACTCCTTGTCCACCTTTGGCAGGCCGCCAATGGGCTCAATCAGAATGAGGCCATACATGCCGTTGGCGACGTGCATGCCCACCGGGGCGGTGGCGCAGTGATAGACATACAAGCCGGGGTTCAGCGCCTTGAACGAAAACACGGAGGCGTGACCCGGTGCGGTGAAGGAAGCTGCAGCGCCACCACCAGGCCCGGTGACGGCGTGCAGGTCGATGTTGTGCGGCATCTTGCTGTCAGGCCGATTCATGAGGTGAAACTCGACTTCATCATTCTGCCGGATGCGCATGAATTTGCCCGGAACGCTGCCACCAAAAGTCCAGAACGTGTAGTCAACGCCATCGGACATGCGCTTCACCAACTCGACGACTTCGAGCTTGATGGTGACTTTCGTTGGATGATCACGCGTGATGGGCGGCGGGACATTCGGCGCATCGGTGAGCACCGCGTTTTCCGTGCCGGAGACAGGCTTGTCATGCTGCTTGGTGGGATTGGCCAGTGCGTCGCTTGTAGGTGCGGACGCTGTCGCCGAAGGCGTGTCGTAGGACTCCATCGTCTTGATGAAGGTTGCCTGTGACAATTTTTCGTTGGGGCTGAGTTTCCGGTCTCCGCATTGAGTGAGCAGAGTGGTGACAAAACCTGTGAGGAGGAGTCGCGATGTTGTATTCATGGTGTGGCTGGTTGGGGTTGGGATTTATAGCGGGCGTAGCGCTCGCGCTGCTCGGGAGTGAGGTTGGCGGGGTCGAAGCGCGGGTCAGGGACGTGGTTGATACGGGAGTAGATCACGTTCGCCATGTCCTCGGCGCAGTTCTTGATGTGCACGGCATGCTTGCCGCTGAAGAGATCATCCACCGTGCCGCGGAAGAGCAGGAGCCAGCGGTCGAACTGCTCGGGGCCCATGTTCGTAAGGGGCACCAGTTTGGCGTGTGCGGCGAGAGGACTGCCCGTGTAACCACCACTGCGGAAAAGCACCGTCTCCCAGAAGGCATACATCTTTGGCAGATGAGCCACCCAATTCGTCTGCGCGATTTTGTCGAAGATGAAGCCGAGTACTTCGTCACTTCGGACGCGTTCGTAGAATGTGTTTACCAGCATTTCGATTTCAGTGCGGTCTTGTATATCGGGTCTGGTCATGGGGTTGGCCTTAAACATGTGCGCACTCTACAACTTTAACACCCACTAATGCTCCGCGCATTTTGTGCCTCGACGCGCACAATTTGGGAAGCAAAAGGATGTTCGCGGCGTTTGTCCGCGGAGAAAATTTTGAGTTACGCTTCGCGGCTTCGCGTCATCTGCGGCCATCATGCCGCTGCCAGCAACGTCCGACGCGAGAAAACTCGAACAGCTCTGTGTATCGCTGCTTTGCATTCGCAATGATACGCGCAACCGTAAGACCACAACTCATTATGAAGCTCACCAATGACAGCTATGTCATCTTGATCGGCACCAAGAACTTCACGGAGCGATACTGCCGGGACCAGGCCGGCTGGCTGAAAGTCAGCGCCCGTGGACGAAAGTTTCGCATGACGGCCGAGCAGGTTTTGAATCACGTCCTGCCTGCACTCGCGGGCATCAGACCAAATTTGACCATCAAAGTGGAGTATCGCGACCCCACCGACAAAAAATCAATAAAAAAATGACTGATATAATCCATAAATTTTTCAGAGGCTGCGAAAGCTCAATTTGAAGAAGCCGCGCAGAAACCACTGGCTGGCTGGTTCGCCCGCATGTGGGACGTGAGCGCGTTTATGAAAATACTCAAGCAGCGCTTCACCCAATGGTTCAACAAGAACAGCAAGCGACGCGGCACGCTATGGGAAGACCGCTTCCGCAGCATGCTGGTGGAAGGCGGCGCGGCGTTGGGCATGATGGCCGCCTACATTGATCTGAACTCCGTGCGCGCGGGCATGGTGCAAGACTCCGCTGACTACCGCTGGAGCAGTTACGGTGTGGCGATGGGTGGAAATAAAGCAGCCTCTTTCAGGCCGAGCGCTGGCGATTTAGCGAGAAGCGCCAGGAAGGTGCCAGACCGCTGCGCGGCGGGGACTCGATGTGGTCAGGCTTGCGCACGCTGCGATGACCGCGCTGGGAGACCGGATAGCAGCCGGTCATTCCCCTGATTGCGCAATGCGCGCCGAGTGCTTCAATTCACCAGCCGATGAATTTTTCCAAGAAAGCCGAATATGCTCTGCGTGCCGTCGTGGCCATGAGTCGCAGCGTGCCGGGGACGGTTTTTTCCATTCAGTCGCTCTCCCATAATGAGCGCATCCCGCTGAAATTTCTTGAGCAGATTCTGCTCATTCTCCGGAAGGGCGGCCTGCTCCAGAGCAAGCGTGGCGCTGGTGGCGGCTATCAGCTCGCGCGTCCGGCTGACCGCATCACGCTGTGCGAAATTTTGGAACAGGTGGATGGGCCGCTGGATATTTTACCGGGTGGCGGTTCGACCTCGGCAGGATTGAGCTCCGTGTTTGCCCAGTTGCGGGGCGATCTCCGTGCCTGGCTGGAGGATCTGACCATTGCTGACGTTCTTCAGCGCGAGCAGCAGGGCGGGGCGGGGAGTTTTGAAATCTGAAAGAAGGCAGGAGGCCCTTAAATCACGCCGGTTGCATTTCTTCTCTTCCGCATTAGCATTGGCTTGCAAAGTTCATTTCGGGGGCGTCACGGTTTCGACGGATGGTCTGAGATGGAGGCTGCATGCCGCGGATGATTCGTGCGCCGCGTTATCAATCGGATCAAAACAAACAAACGCGAACTCTAACGAGCTAGCCCTCGCCGCTTAATCGCTGCGACGTCCCACCAGTGAAGTCTGTGAGCTGGAGGGGCGACTACCACAGGCTGGCTACCAGTCCGCGCACGCGGGACCGGTGGTGAGAAAAACAGGGTGCTGGGTTGGGAGGATTTTGTGAGCCGAAGCCTCTTGATCGAGAACAAATGACTCACTGAGCATGGAGACGCTTTCATTAACGGCAATTCGGACAGGGGTTCAACTCCCCTCGCCTCCACTTTCCAAATAATATTTGAGGAAGTGTCTGAAATTACATGCACTTTTTTAAGTCGTCGGCATGTTTGGCGGGAATTCACGATTTTGGTTGCTCAAGTCAGCCGACTCGCAAAAATTCTCATCGAATCCAACCATCCATGATACTTCAAAAAACAACTCTTTACCTGCTAGCCGCCGCCCTGCTGACCTGCATTATCTCCTCCTGTGCCAACAATTCTTCGGAGGAATACTCCGACAAGCTGAGCAGGAAAAATGAAAAATATTCTGATTACAACGAACGCAGACGCCTGAGGGTTGAGGCGCGCCAGAAGCGCACGGATGAATGGTTCAAGCGCATCATGGGGACATAGGGCCTCGCGCCCGGTCATGCCTGGCTGTCACAGGCAAGCTTACAAACTCAGCCCAGCGATCTGCTTCATGATATCATCGCTGATGCGCCGGTAGAGTTCTTTGCCTTCACAATGGTACTGCGAGGGATCGCATTGCCACGGCCGTCCGCAGACGACGGTGACTTCAGCGGGATGGATGACTTTGCCGCCGCGAGGGAGTGCGGCATGCGTGCCGAAGAGACGCACCGGGATGACGGGCACACCGGACTTTGCGACGATGAGGCCGATGCCCGGCAGACCGGGAAGAAACGCGCCATCAAAGGAGCGTTCGCCTTCTGGGAAGACGAGGACTTTATTTCCTTCCCGGAGACGCCGGATCACGGTCTTCAAGCTGGTCATGTCCGGCCGATCCTGGTCCACAGGCACGGCGTTCCATGAGCGCAAAATGGCGCCGGCAACAGGATGATCGAACAGAGATTTGCGGGCGAGATAGTGGATCTGCTCATCGAGGGCAATGCCAACGAACGGGGGATCGACGAAGCTGGCATGATTGCAGGCGATCAGCGCGCCGCCGGTAACGGAGAGATTTTCCATGCCGATGACGCGGTGATTGAAGAACGCGCGAGCGAGGAGTTTGAAGAGGTTGTAGCCGAGCCGATAGGAGAGGTTCATGCTTTTGGCTGGATCAGACCGCGGGCCCGGAGTTCATTCATGACGCAGGTGACCACTTCGTCGAGGGAGAGGTGAGAGCTGTCGATCACCACGGCGTCTTGGGCGGCGATGAGCGGCGCGGTCTTGCGCGTGCTGTCGATCCGGTCGCGCTCGCTCACGGTATCAGTTTGCCCTTGCAACCCGCGACGGCGTGCGCGGACTTCCTCGGTAGCATCAATATAAAATTTGGCCACGGCATCGGGGAAAACCACGGTGCCGATGTCGCGTCCCTCCATCACGACGGGTTGGGCGCGGCCGATTTCGCGCTGCAGAGCTACGAGCCGGTCGCGCACGGCAGGCACGCGGGCCACGAACGACACGGCGCGGTTCACTTTTTCGTTGTTGAGTTCCTCTTCGATGTCGTGTCCATCCAATTGAACGATGCATTGCCCGTCAGCGATCGGGCAGGTGATGTTCCAAGAGTCAGCCGCCCGGGCCACTTGATCCTCGTCCAGGGGATTCAAGTGGTCGCGCAAGGCGGCCCAAGTGGCGGCGCGATACATGTTGCCGGTATTGACGAAGAGCCAGCCAAGTCGTTTCGCGACTTCACGGGCTACGCTGCTTTTTCCGGAAGCGGCGGGTCCGTCCATGGCGATGACGAGCGGCGCGGGCATGATTTATTGCGTGGGATGGAGGCGCTCGGCAACTTTGCGCGGCATGCGGGAAATGACATCAACTGGCACGTCCGGCGTGTTGGACTCGTTAAGGAACAGCGCGAGGTCGCGTTCAAAACCTGGGTAGGACGTGGCGATGCAGTCGGTGTTGTTGATGACGGTAACGCCGTTGGCGAACATTCCGGCGATGGCGAAGGCCATGGCGATGCGGTGATCGCCGTAGCTGTCCATTTCCGCAGCCTTGAGCGGTCCGCCGCCGGTGATTTCCATGCCATCCTCGAACTCATCCACGGGAACGCCCATGAGCCGGAGGTTGTGGGCCACTGCGGCGATGCGGTCGGTTTCTTTTACGCGCAACTCCCGGGCATCACGAATGATGGTCTGGCCGCGGGCGAGCGCGGCAGCGACGGCGAGAATGGGCAGTTCATCAATGACGTTCGGGATTTCCATTCCGCCGATGACCGTGGCGTTGAGGTCGCCGCCTTTGATGACGATATTACCTGCTGGTTCGCCTTCGTGCTCTTGGACGAAGTCCTGGATTTGAGCACCCATTCGAAGCAGAACGTTGATGACTCCGGTGCGCGTGGGGTTCAGTCCGACGTTGCGGATGGTGATTTGCGCACCGGGAACGGCCGCAGCAGCGACCATCCAGAAAGCGGCGCTGGAAATATCGCCGGGCACAGTGAGATCGCGTGCTTGCGGTTTCTGTCCGCCATAGATGGTGACACTGAGTGCATCGCGCATGGTCTTGATGCCGAAGTGTGCGAGTAAACGCTCGGTGTGATCGCGCGTGAACGCTGGTTCGATGACGGTGGTTTTCCCGCGAGCCTGCAGGCCGGCGAGGAGCACGGCACTTTTAACTTGAGCGCTGGCGACGGGAAGGGGATAGGTGATTGGCTGGAGTTCGCCACCGCGGATGATGAGCGGCGCGCAAATTTTATCCCCGTGTCCTTCGATGTGCGCTCCCATCAAGGTGAGTGGGTCGGCCACGCGCTTCATGGGACGCTTCGAAAGTGAGTCGTCACCGAACAGTTGGCATTCGAAAGGCTGGGCGGCGAGAATGCCGGAGAGCAGGCGCATCGTGGTGCCGGAATTGCCGCAGTCGATGGGCGTGGCGGGTTCGCGCAACTTCATGCCATGTCCGGTGACGCAAAGTTTCAAGCCCTTGCCATCGGCGGCGGACTCGAGGATTTCGACGTCCGCGCCCAGCGCGATCATGGCTTTCAAGGAGGCCAGGCAGTCATCACTCGGAAGAAAATTGTCGATGTGCGTCACTCCCTCGCACAAGCCGGCGAACATGACGGAGCGATGGCTGATGCTCTTGTCGCCAGGCACGGAAATCTCCACGGGGATATGTTTGAGTGGCCTGGACTGAAGGATCGACATGAATGAGGGGGTCGGAATTTAGGCTGCGTGAGTGCCGTCGCGCAGTGACTGCGCCTCTTGCAGGAGACGAAGCAGGGCGCTGTCGTCCCCGCTGCTGATGATGGCAAGCAGGTTGCCGTTGATTTCATGAGCTTCTTGCAGGGCAGAGATGATCTCGGCGCGATTCTGCGAGATGATGCCGGTCCACAGTTCAGGATCGCCTGAGGCGATGCGGGTCACGTCACGGAAGCCGTTGCCGGCGCATTCGGCGGCGGACTTGTCCCCGCGCAGCGCGGTCAGCGCCACAACCGTGGCGGCGAGATGTGGGAGATGGCTGATGCGGGCGATTTTTCGATCGTGTTCCTCAGGTTGCATTTCGAGAAGACGACAACCGAGGAGGCTCCAGAATTTCCGGGCCGTCTCCAGCGCCTTGTCCGAGGTGAAGAGCGTGGGGGTGAGGATGCAAGAGGATCCTTCGAAAAGATCGGCGCGTGCGGCGCTGATGCCGCTGCGCTCGGATCCTGCCATCGGATGGCTGCCGATGAATGAGGTGCCAGTCTTGGAGAAAATACTTTCGAGCGCGGTGACGACAGGCGACTTGACGCTGCCTGCGTCAGTGATGATGCATCCGGGTTCGAGTGGCAACATGGCCAACTGTTTTGCGATCAGGGGCATGGTGGCCACTGGGGTGCAGAGCACGATGAGCCCGGCGCCGCTTGCAACAGTTTTTAAATTGGTTGAGGCGACAATCGCCGGGTCAATTTTTTGCAGCTCGTTCACGGCCTCAGAACGCCGGACCCAGGTGCGAAGGTTAGTTTTCGGGAGGCGTTTGCGCAACGCGAGCAGCAGTGAACCACCAATCAGACCGGGACCGATCACGGCGATATTCTCTGGCAGCGCTTGGTCCATGAAGTCGGGTGTAGATAGAAAAGGCGCGTTGGGATGCAACGCGCCTCAGCGGTCGGACGGGAGCCGGTTGTCCGATCAGGGCACGAGGAAAATTTTATTTGTATAGGGGTCGCGCACCTTGGTGCCGGGTGAGTAGTCTCGCACATCGATCATACCAGCCTTGTCGTCGTAGGGGCTCATGACGAAGCCTTTCTTGCCGGGGACTGGTTTGCCGTATGGATACTGGCTGGTGGGTGCGGGCGGGGCAGGCAGGGTGGACGGGGTGCTGGATGTGGTGTCGATTATCGGTGGTGTCGAAATCGGAGGCGTGTCAGTACTCGTCGGTTGCTCTAGGGCATCGGGATTTTCAGCGATTGGCTGCTGCGGGGTTGAAGCGTCTTGAAGATAGCGATTGGATCCCATGGGTCTGTTCAATGGGACGTCGTTTTGGTGGGGATACATCGTATCGCAGGCCGTGAGTGCGGCGACCGATGCCGCAAGGGAAAATCGCAGGAGGGAGGTTTTCATAGGGTATTATGGGTTGTTCACGAATTGACTCGCATTGGCATCAGCACGTAAAGGAAGTTCGCGCCGCTGCGAAGGATGCCGGGACTGATGTCGTCGATGAGATGCAGATGAACCTCGTCGGCGGGCAGGTTGCGCAACGGAGCCATAAGAAATTCGGGATTGAAGGCAATGGTTATTTCCGCGCCTTTATAAGCGAGGGGCATTTCTTCATGGGCCTCACCGACGTTGGGAGCATTGGCCTCAACGCGGAGTTTGTCGCGCATGAAGCGCAACTTGATGGAGTTCGATTTGTCGACCAAAAGCAGCGAGACGCGATTCAATGTCCGGAGCAGGGGTTCGCGTTCCAGGGTGACCCGTTCCTTGGTGTCGGAGGGAATGACCTGCCGGTAGTTGGGGTAGTTGCCCTCGACAAGCTTGCTGGTGAGCACATAGTTGCCGAGGTCGAGCCCGATCTGGCCAGGGCTGATCTTGAGAATGACTTCACCTTCGTCGCCCAGGAGTCGTTGAATTTCATTCACCGCCTTGGTGGGGATGATGATGTCCACTTCGTTGCTCTGGGGGAATTCAAGCTCCTGGTCCGCCATCGCCAGGCGGCGGCCGTCGGTGGCCACCATGGTGAGGGTGTTGTTTTTGAAAGAGCACAGGATTCCGTTGAGCACGAAACGCATCTCGTCGGTGGAGATGGCGTAGGAGGTCTTGCGCAGGCATTCTTTGAGTACCCGCTGTTCGATCTTGAATTCTTTGGCGTCCACGAAAGTGGGGAGCTGGGGAAATTCCTCGTCGCTGATTCCCATGATCTTGAAGTGACTCGGACCGCAGCGGATGGAGGCGACATTTTTATCGTCGACGGATACTTCAATCTCCTCGTCGGGCAGTTCGCGGATAATGGAGAAGAGCCTGCGAGCTGGCAGGGTGGTGCCGCCGGGTTCCTTGACGTCGGCTTCCACTGTGCCACTGACGCTGACATCAAGGTCAGTGGTTGCCAGCAACAGCCCTTTTTTGGAAGCGCGGATGAGGACGTTTGATAGAATGGGCAGGGTGGTGCGGGTGGTCACGACGTGTTGCACCTGCTGCAGCCCTGCGAGGAATGCTTCCTTGTTGATGTTGAATTTCATAGCCAAATTTGCGCCCTTATTAGCGAGGGAGCGGGATTAAGCAAGGATATTGGCGGGGAATCGCGATGGTGTCGAATAGAAAAAATGCCCTGACAATTTTTGATGTCCGGGGGCAGTCTATAACCGGTTGATTTTTTCAGTCAGGGCGGACACCGTGCGGCGAAATTCCTCCCCGGTCGTAATGCGTGAGGCCACAGCCTTGCAGGCGTGGATCACCGTGCCGTGGTCGCGCCCGCCGAAGGCGTCACCGATGTCCATTAGCGAATTTTTGGTCAGTTCCCGCGTGAGATACATGGCGAGTTGCCGCGGTTCAGCGATGGATTTTGGCCGGCGGCGGCTGGTCATGTCCGCCAGCCGGACATCAAAGTGCTCCGCGACGACTTTTTGGATGTAGTCGATGGAGATGTTTCGCGATTCAGCCTCTTCGAGGATGTCGCGGAGCATGGTGTCGAGGAATTCTGGAGTGAGCTGAGCTCCGCCGAGTGACTTGTGGGCCGCCACGCGCATCAGGGCGCCTTCCAGCCGGCGGACGTTGGTGTGGATATTTTGGGCGATGAACTCCAGGATCCAGTCCTCGACTGGCACGGTCCAGTCGCTCATCTTTTGACGCAGGATGGCGGTGCGTGTTTCCAGGTCCGGCGACTGGATCCGGGTGGCCAGGCCCCATTCAAAGCGCGAGACCAGACGCTGCTCAAGGTTGGCGATCTCGCTTGGCGGGCGGTCGCTGGCCAGGACGATCTGCTTGTGATGGTTGTGCAGGTCGTTGAAGGTGTGAAAAAATTCCTCCTGGGTGCTCTGTTTGCCGCCGAGGAAGTGCACGTCGTCTACCAAAAGGACATCAACATCGCGATAGCGCTGGCGGAAGGCGGAGATGCGGCCGTTGCGCAGGGCGTCTATGTATTCGTTGGTGAAAGACTCGCTGGTGACATAGCGCACCGATTTGCGAGGCTTCTGCCGGAGCACTTCCTGGCCGATGGCTTGCAGCAAATGGGTTTTGCCGAGGCCGGCTTGACCGTGGAGGAAGAGCGGGTTGTAAGTTTTGCCGGGTTTGTCGGCAACGGCGCGCGCGGCGGCGCAGGAATAGGAGCAGTTGGAGCCGACGACGAAGCTGTCGAAGGTGAAGCGCCCGTTCAATCCGGAATCCACAAGTGTGCGTGCGGCTTTTACGGTGGCCGGAACTTGAGTTCGCGCCGCTGGTGTTTGGGCAGGTGCGATGGCGAGTTCTGGATGGGCCAGATCTTCCACTCGTGTCATGATATCGACGGTGCGGACGCCTCCAGTTAACAACTCTACGGCGGCGTGCAGCTGCTTCTTATAATTGTCTTCGATCCAATACTGGTGGATCAAATTCGGCACCGAGATGACAACGCGGGTGTCGCTCATATCAACCAGGGCGGCCTTGGAAAACCACTTCTCAAACATCGGTGCTCCGATGCGCTCGCGCATGTTCTCGCACACGGCGCGCCACCGGTTGTCGTTTTCCGATGGCTGGTCCCAAAGTGGCAGGGACTCGGTCTTTGCTTCTGCGGGCGCAGTCGTCATGGTCAGCATTTTAGACGGTTCAAATCATGGGCTTGTTTTCTCGCAGGGTGTGTGGGGTTCTGTTTCGGTGGCGCGGGAGTGGGCAGTGGGAGTGCATGATTGGTGTTGTTGGGTATCGCGTTTATTTGAAGTCAAACAAGGAAATCTTCACACAATTTTAAAAACATTCGCAGAGCTGAGGCGTAAACATGCAAATTTTTTTACAATGAATTTTTCTGATGGCCTCAAAGTAGTAAAATTGTTCTGGTATTTTTCAAATTGATCGCTTTCCCGTGGTTCAATTTCACGTTAAGGGCTGTCCAATCACCCGTGATGTCCGATAAGCCCACTCCATCGAATTCAATCGTCCAGGAATTGCCGCATCTTCGCAACCTGCTGCGCCGCCGGCTCAGGCTCATCGCCGATCAATCACTGCGCGAAAGCGATCCGGCGGCGCAGCTTGATCAGTTGCGCTGTGTTTCAGAGGGAATCACCGAGTTTCATCGGATCCATCAGACGCAACTGCCCGCGAAGCTGAATCATTTTCTGGAGCGCGCCAGTTTTCAGAAGGCGCTGGAGTTTCTTGATGGCCTGGATGTCTAGCCGTTTCAGCCTGCGGCTGGGGTGTCACCCAGGTCAAAGAGATATTCCAGATCGCGCCGGTCGAGCGCGGAGGTGAATTGTTCTTCACCGAGGACATCGTTGCTCATGATACTTTTTTGCATCTGAAGCAGGCGGATTTTTTCTTCGATGCTGTTTCTTGTGATCAGGCGGTAGGCCATGACTGGCTGCGTCTGGCCGATGCGGTGCGCGCGGTCGATGGCCTGGTTCTCCACGGCGGGATTCCACCACGGATCGAATAGCACAACGTAGGATGCGGCGGTGAGATTCAAGCCACTGCCGCCGGCCTTGAGCGAGAGCAGAAACACCGCGGGGTTGGGGTCGGTCTGGAACGCATCCACGATCGAAGCCCGGTCTTTGGAAGCGCCGGTCAGATAATGGAAGGGTCGTCCGAGCGCGACGAGCTGGTCGCGGATCAGGTTAAGCATGGTGACGAACTGCGAGAACACGAGCACTTTGTGCCCTTCGTCGTGAAGCTGCTCTAGGAGGTCGAGCAATGAATTGAGTTTTGCGCTTTCCTCGTTGCGGGCACCAGGCATGACCAGTGCGGGATGGCAGCAGATCTGCCGCAGACGCGTGATGGCCTGGAGGATGGCGAAGCGGCGCTTGGACAACGCCTCGGAGCCGGAGGTGGTGAGCAGCATGTGCTGCGCTTGCGAAAGATGCTCGCGGTAGAGCTTCTCCTGCAGCTCGCTCATTTCGCAGAGCATGTCTTCCTCCGAGCGCGCTGGGAGTTCGCGCGCCACCTGGCCCTTGGTGCGGCGCATGATGAATGGCCGCATCCGCGAGGTCAGCCTCTGCGCTGCGCGGTCGTCTTTGCGGCGGTCGAAATGTTTCTGGAAATAAGCACGATCTCCCAGCGCTCCCGGCGTGGAGAAACTCATCAGGCTCCACAAATCGAGCAGGCGGTTTTCCAGCGGTGTGCCGGTCAGCACCAGGCGATTTTGCGCGTGGATTTGTCGCGCGGCTTTCGACACCTTGGAGTTGGGGTTCTTGATCTGCTGGCCTTCGTCGAGGATGGCGGCCAGCCAATTGACCTTCTGCAGGGAATCGATGCAACCGCGCAACTGGGCGTAGTTGAGCACCAGTACGTCTTGATTCAATCCGGGGGATTCAAGATCGAGCGAGTCTTTTTCCCGCAGCACCTGCACCTTCAAGTGCGGTGCCGCCTTGGCGAATTCCACGGCCCAGACATCGAGCACCGACTTCGGGCATACGACGAGGCAGGGGGCTGGAGAAATATTTTCTGCGATAGCCTGTGCGCGGAGCCAGAGGACCCAGGCGATACTTTGCAGCGTCTTGCCCAGGCCCATGTCGTCAGCCAGGATGCCGCCGAGATTGTTCACGGTCAAATAAACCAGGAAATGATAGCCCTCGATCTGATAAGGGCGAAGGGTGACTCCGAGTTCAACCGGCACTTCCGGTTTCGTTTCCACATCGAGCTTGGCCAGCCGGCTGTGGAGTTTTTCCAGCACTTCCGGCGGCACCAGGCCCCGTCGCTCCTGCTGCGCCAGCTGCCGGAGATGAAGCGGATGCGCTTCGTCTGAGAGATCTTGCAGGTCGAGCCCCAGTCCTTCGATCGCCTGTCGTTGTTCGTCGTTGAGTTCCAGCACCACGCTCCGCCAGGTGCCGTCGGCGAGCCGGACAAAACCACCGCGCGCCGCGATGAGACGGCGAATTTCCGCGGGCTTGAGCGTTACGCCTTCGATGTCGAAGACCAGGCGCAGATCGAACCAGTCGATGCCAGTTTCTTCAATCTCAAACCGGATGGTGGCCTTCAGCGGATCAGCGAGAATGCTTTGAAGGCGTTCATCGGCATCAAGGGTCACTTCTGGTGGCAGTGATCTGGCCCATTCGAGAAAGCGTTCGGGGAATTGCTTGGTGATCCGGGTGCGAAAAGCGTCGAGTTCGAGATCGTAGGCGGTGTTGAGTCCTTCGAGCAACGAGGGTGCGCCGTCCAATGCGGTGCGGTCGTAGCAGGTGATGATTTCTGGATTGGGTGCAGGCTGTTGTTGCAGTTCCCAGCGGCCGCCGCGCAAGGCGTGAATGACTTGTCCATCAGCACTCATGGCCCGTGCGGTGACGGCGATGTGTTCCGCAGCGGCAACGTCAGCGCGCGCGACGCAGCGGGCGGTGAATTCCACACGGAGGGTTTCACGTTGCACGCGTGAGGCAATGGCCGCTGGCAGTGGCACGCCGAGTTTTTCCAGAAACGCGACGCCTTCTTCGGTTGCCGCCGCGTCCCAAGGAATTTCCACCGTGGCGGGCACCGTGGTGGAGGTGAAGAACGCCGCCGGCCCTATATATAGGGAGTCGGGGCTCAGGTAGAACGACTGCGCACCTGGAAGGTGCCGCAGGGGCCGGGGCGCATCGTGACCCGCAGCATCGCATAATTTTAAAATCACATTACTGGCAACGCCCGCCCCGGACTTTTCCATGGCCTGCCATTGGAGCGATGCGGCGGGACGTTCGAACGGCGTCTCATCAAGCGTGAGCAGAAGTTCGGTCAGTTCACTTTGGCCGAACAAAGTCGCCAGCCAGAGCGCCACGTTCGATTCATCGAGGCGCATCACCGGTTGCGCTTCATCGCGCAGGCTGCGGAGGCAGGATTCAATCAGGAGGCGCGAGCGCAGCGGCGCTTGAAGCGCGCCCTGTGATTGCGCGGTGACATATTCGCGAAACTCCAGTTCGGAAGGAACCCGCCATGCTTGAGTGGCGTCGCTCCGCGTTTGAAAGCGCGCTTCACTGCTGGTGATGATGAGCCGGGCCTCGGCATGAGTTTGTTCCGGAGCCGAGCGACGAATAAACGTGCGGATCAACTGCGTCCAACGCGGCAGGTCTTCCGCCTGACGCCAGTTGTTGAGCTGGGCGCGGGTCGTTTCCAGATCTGTGATGCAATCCAGTGCCGTGGGGTAGCTCAGTTTTCGCTCGGCCAGAGCAGCGGCGACGAAGTTCCAGAACGAGAGGATATCGCGCGGAGGTTCCGGCCACAGATGGAGCGGATCGTAGCTTTCGACAGGCCAGCGCGGATGGATGCGCACCATGTCGTGGTCGTGCAGCGCGCCGCTTTTTTGAAAGCGGTCGAAGCGGGCCTCGATCTTCAGCAAATATTGTTCATCACTGGGTGAAGGTGCCCGGTCGAGTTTTTCCTGGAGAATGACGCGAAAAGTTTTCGCGGGCGCTGCCTCCACGGGTTCGATGGCCGTCGCTGCTTCAGCCTCCAGGATCGCGGCGCAGAGAGCGACGGGAGCCTGCTCCTGGTTTTCGAGGTCGGCCTCGCCGCGCCACGTGGCACCTGATTTGTGCAGCACCACATGGGCCGCGTCATCTTCGAGTGCGACCTCGGCTTCAATTCGCTCGCTGGTATGATTGAGCAGGCGGACCGCGCGATTTTCCACAAGGAGTCGCGCGCTGGCAACAGCATGGGCGGGGTGAACGGACAGAAAAAGCTCGACTTCGGCTGGGGCAGGCATGGGTGTTGGGAATCAGACGCCGGCACGGCGCGAACGGGGAACCTAGCACAGTCGCGGCCAGTCGCGCAACTTCTCACCGTGATTTGCGTGTATTCCGTTCAGCATGCCCGGAGCAGGGGCCTCAATACGGACTGTGGGCAATGTTTGCTCTATTATATAGGAAGATATTGGAAGCTCATGCCGGATGCGGGGCGGATCACATGCATTTGATTGCCTTTAAATGCTCCGATTGCTTCTGACGGCTGGTCGGGCTGGCGGGATTCGAACCCACGACCTCTTCGTCCCGAACGAAGCGCTCTACCAAGCTGAGCCACAGCCCGATTTCTTGTGTGTCACTAGGAAAGAATCATGCACGGACCGACAAGGCCTCGCAACAGAAAATTGTTCCTTCAATAGCGAACAATAACCCAGAAAAGTAGTGTGAACTTTACCAAGACGTGACGGGCTTGCGCAATGCCGATGAGAGAGGGTCATTGTCGCTGTAAACAACTACCTCAGCCGAAAGGTCGTCCAGTTCGGCGGTAAGATATGCTGCGTTGAAAGGTTCACCCGATGTGGGAGGGGTCGTTTTCACGGGATTCTCAATACTGTGGTCACCGCTGTAATCGAGTGTCATGCGATAATACTGAAGCGCCGAACTTTTGCTCCAAGGGTCCACCACTTCATATTTTCCACCCGTTGCGATGAGTCCGTTGGCGCTGTTTTTTGCGATGGGCGGATCGTAGAATGGAATCTCCCGCGGGTTATATATTGTGTTCTTGCCCATCAGGACGGTGATCATGTCATTGGCCGAGCTAGTCTCGATGGTGGCGTCGACCGTGCTGCTGGTTGCCTTTGGGTCTGGAAGCCGGTTGTATTCAGACTGATAGGCTTTAACTGCGACTGCGAGTCCATGAGCGGCCGCGCGGGCCTGGCTTTCTCTCGCCTTGCGCAGCACGGCGTTTCCCGCCGGGATCGCCATACCGGCGAGCACCGCGATGATGGTGATGACGACCAACAGTTCGATTAATGTGAAGCCATTCTGGCGGGTGAGCGGGCGGGTTTTCATGGGGTGAATAATATGGGGTATTTATGAGGCATGAGAAATGCAGCCTGAATCTTTTCGCGACCGATCAGATCTATGGAGGCATTATAACAAGAAAGTGGTTCGCACGTCAATGCTCAAGAAGTGTGAGAAAATGAATCAGGGGACAGCGGTCTCGCTCCTGCGCGTTGCAGGCGATCAGCGCGGTGCGGTGCATCACGGTGTTGTGATTAAAAAAATGTTTGCGGCTACAACATGCAAAGAAGATTGACAGTTAGGCGCGCGCAAATACTCTTGCGTTCGATTCGCGGCATCACTCCCGGACGACATCGTTCAACAACAACCTCCAATGACACACGCCGGAAGAAACGGCTGATTCAGATATGGCCAAGACAGCATCAAAAAACATCGCAGGACAAAAATACGTTTACACCTGGGGCGCTGGCAAGGCGGACGGCAACGGCAGCATGAAAGCCCTCTTGGGCGGCAAGGGCGCGAACCTCGCGGAAATGACGCGCATCGGACTCCCGGTTCCTCCCGGATTCACCGCCACCACGGAAGTTTGCACTTACTATTATGCGAACAAGCGCACTTATCCTTCCACGCTGCAATCGCAGATGGAGGCCGGTGTCGCCAACATGGAAAAGATCATGGGTTGCAAGTTCGGCGATGCTCAGAACATGCCGCTGCTCGTAGCCGTGCGCTCCGGCGCGCGTGATTCCATGCCTGGCATGATGGACACCATCCTGAATCTCGGATTGAACGACAACACGGTCATCGCGCTGGAGAAAGCCACCAGCAATCCTCGTTTCGCCTGGGATTGCTACCGCCGTTTCATCCAGATGTATGGCGATGTCGTCATGGGCGTGCAAAAACGCGCCGGCGAAGAAGAAGATCCCTTCGAGTCCGTGATTCATAAAGTCAAACATGACCATCACGAGGACAACGTCGACGACAGCAAGCTCACCGTCGACGATTACAAGGAACTTGTGAAGCGCTTCAAGGCGCTCGTGAAGGAGCGCACCGGCAACGCTTTCCCCAATGATGTCTGGGATCAGCTTCGCGGTGCCGCAGGCGCCGTCTTCGGATCGTGGATGAATGATCGCGCAATCGTCTATCGCCGGAAATATAATATCCCAACCGAATGGGGCACCGCCGTCAACGTGCAGGCGATGGTCTACGGAAACACGGGAGAAAACTCCGGCAGCGGAGTAGCCTTCACTAGAAATCCGGCCAACGGTGTCAATGAATTCTACGGCGAGTTTCTCATCAACGCCCAGGGCGAAGATGTGGTTGCTGGCGTGCGCACGCCTGAACCGGTGTCGCGCCTCAAGGCTGAGATGCCCAAGCCCTTCGCGGAACTCATGAAGGTCCGCGCCACGCTCGAAAAGCATTTCAAAGACGTGCAGGACATCGAGTTCACTATTCAGGACGGAAAATTGTTCATGCTTCAGACTCGCAACGGTAAGCGCACCGCCGCCGCCGCGCTTAAGTTCTCTATGGACATGGTGAAGGAAAATCTCATCGACTGGAAAAAAGCCATTCAGCGCAATCCCGCTGATCAGCTCGACCAGCTTCTGGCGCCGATCTTCGATTCCGCTGACATGAAGAAGGCGAAGGAACTCGCGAAGGGTCTGCCCGCCGGACCCGGCGCAGCTTCCGGTAAAATTTATCTCAACGCTGATCGTGCCGCCGCTGCTGCCGAAAGAGGAGAGAAAGTTCTGCTCGTTCGCAACGAAACATCGCCGGAAGATCTTCGCGGCATGATCGCCGCCGAAGGCATCCTCACCGCAAAAGGCGGTGTCTCATCGCACGCTGCGCTGGTGGCACGTCAGATGGGCAAGGTCTGCATCTGCGGCGCCAGTGCCCTCGAGATCGATTACGACAAGAAGACGCTGAAAGTTGCCGGCGAGACATTCAAGGAGGGCGACTTCCTCTCGATCGACGGCACCAGCGGCACTGTATACGGAGGCTCGCTTAAAACCGCACCCAGCGAAATCGTCACTGGATTGCTCCACGGCGACAAAGCCGCGCAGGCCACGGAGAAATTCAAAAGCTTCAAAACGCTCATGGACTGGTGCGCCAAGGTCACGCGTCTTCAAGTACGCACCAACGCCGACACGCCCGAACAGACGGAGAACGCCATCGCGTTCGGCGCGCAGGGCATCGGCCTAACCCGGACCGAGCACATGTTCTTCGAGGGCAACCGCATCGATGCCATGCGCGAGATGATCCTGGCCGATAATCTCGGTGATCGGAAAAAAGCGCTAGCGAAACTTCTTCCGTATCAGCGTGAAGATTTTATTGGAATCTTCAAAGCACTCAAGGGATTGCCTGCAACCATCCGTCTGCTCGATCCTCCGCTTCACGAATTCTTGCCGCACACTGCGGAGCAGCAGAAAGAACTCGCGGCGAAACTTGGCATCAGTGCGGAGCACATTCACCATCGTGTGGAGCAGCTTCATGAAATGAATCCAATGCTGGGACATCGCGGCTGCCGTCTCGGAATTGCCTATCCGGAAATCACCGAGATGCAGGCGCGCGCGATCTTCGAAGCGGCTGCGGAAGTGCAAAAAAGTGGAATCAAAGTGAAACCAGAAGTGATGATTCCTCTCGTCGGATATAAAAAAGAACTCGACCTTCAATCAGAAATCGTGCACAATGTCGCAATTAAAGTCATGGCCGAGCGCAAAATAAAAATCGACTACCAAGTTGGCACGATGATTGAAGTGCCGCGTGGATGCGTCACGGCTGATGAAATTGCGCAGACTGCGCAGTTCTTCAGCTTCGGCACGAATGACCTCACGCAAACTGCGTTGGGAATCAGTCGCGACGACATGGGCAACTTCATGATGCCTTATATTGAGAACGAAGTCTTCAGCAAGAATCCGTTTGCCACGCTCGATCAAGTTGGTGTCGGATCACTGATGAGGATCGCCGTTGAAAAAGGACGCGGCGCACGTTCTGGAATCAAGCTCGGCATTTGCGGCGAGCACGGCGGTGATCCGGACAGCGTGAAGTTCTGCCATCGCCTTGGATTGAATTATGTGAGCTGCAGCCCCTACCGCGTGCCCGTCGCGCGTCTCGCCGCTGCTCAGGCCGCGCTTGAAGAAGCCGCCGCGCAAAAAGATCTCCGTGGAAACATCAAAGCCAAGTCTGCCGTCAAGGCGGGCAAGGCAGGTGCTTCCTCGGCGAAGACAAAAACAGCAACCAAAAAAACGAGTAAACCTATGGCTAAAAAAGCTAAAAAGGCCGCCAAAAAGAAGGTCGCCAAGAAAAAGAAGAAATAACGCACTTCTGTGCGTAACGGCGTCTTCTCTTTACTGAAAAGGCGCAGACGAACGATTAGTCGTCACACAAATAAAGTCCTGCGGGGGTAACCCCGCAGGGCTTTGTTTTTTTGCGGAACCTGATGGCGGCAGTTTGCCCTTGTTTCTGTCAGAATTTCAGCAGCCGATTCGATTCTTCCAGCAGGAAGCGTGTGTCCTTGAACGGCTCATTGCCCACGTCCGACCAGCGCACCCGGCCTTGCGTGTCCACCAGAAACACGCCGTGCAGGCCCAGACCCTCGAAGTCATCATAACAGCGCCACTGGCGAAACACGTTAAACGACGGATCCGCCAGCAGCGGGAACGGCGCTCCATCACGGTTTCCGCAAGCCTTGCCAGTTGCCAGCAGTTCTTCCACCGGTTCGCTGCCAATCGCGACCATGCCGATGCCGGCCTTCTCAAAATCGGTAGCGGCTGATGCGAAGGCTTTGAGCTGCTCCATGCAATGACTGCAAGTGTGCCCGAGATAAAACATGACGATCATCGGTCTGTTCCCGAAGTCCTTCATCTCCGTCTGCCGGCCACTCTGGTCGGGCAGGGAGAATCCGGCAGCCTCCCATGGATGCCAATGCAGCGGTCCAAACGATTCCATTGGCGGACGAATTACGGAGTCGTCGCGCAGGGCGGCCGGTTTGCGCCAGGTATCTGCGATGCCGAACTGGGCGGCCAGTTCATCCATTCGTTTTGAGATGGGAAGATTGACATCCATGGTGCTGTCAGTTGTTCGTAGCGCTTCGAATCGCTTCTTCGCATCTTCTATTTTGCCGCAGCGCACCAGCGCATCCACGCGGAGCGCCAGACCGTGGGCATCCTGCGGAAGCTGCATGGCGAGTTTTTCCGCCTTCTCCTTTTTGTTCATCCGGAGTTGGTAGCGGATGAGCCGGTCTTTCGGCGTGTCACGCGCCTTGTCGAGTTCCTTGGTTGCCTCCGCAAATTTGGAGTCGAGGATGGCGCGGAGGGCCCGCAGTTCCGCCAGCGCATTATCCACCGTGTCGTTGGTATTTTTGGCTGAGAGTTTGGTTTTATCCGGAAGGCTGGATTTTTTCTTGTCCGTGGGCGCGTGTTTGACATATTCCGGTTCGTCGGGCTTCTCAGCAGGCTCCACGTCTTCCGCCGCTTCGGCATTCTCCGCAGATGTCACCGGCTTGTTGTTTAGCTTGGAGAGTGCAGTGAGATGGCGGTCGAGCGCGGACGAATCACCGGTGTTGAATGACGCGACACCCATGGCGCGCAAGCGTCTGGCTTCAAAGGAAGGATTCTGCGTCAAATCGAGATGCGGCGAGTTGTCGAGCGCCAGTAATTCCGCCCACAATTCAAACTTGAGCAGGGTCTCCAGAAGTCGCGTCCGTCCGAAACCTGCGCTCTTGCCTCCTTTGTCTATGGTGTTGAAATTTGGATGGCGCGGAATCTCGATCAGGGTTTTCGCCAGCGTCACGGCTTTGTGCGCCTGTCCGATCTGATTGAGCGTGCGGATGAGCCACTCGGTATTGTGCGCATAGTTGTGAATCTGGTCAGGTAGAATCTGCGCGCGGATCATGTAGGCGTGATCCACCCGAGTCGCCGCCTCCTGCTGCCATTCGGCGTCATCGAGCCGGTTTAACTTGGAGAATGTATGTCCCGGCATGTGCCACATGTGGGCGATAGCGGGCGCGGTTTGTCCGCACTGCGCCGCAGAGGTAACGGCACGCGCGGGTTTGTTGTCGTCCCAAAGATGAATCACATAATGATGTGAAGGATGCATCGGCTCCTTGGCAAGTATCTGCCGGATCAAGGCATCGACGGTTTCCCGGCTCACCATCGGAACACTGTCCGACTTGGCCTGCCAGATGGCCCAGGCAAGAAAAGCTTTGGCTTCGAGATCATCCGGAAAGTCGCTGACGATGTCCTCGATCGCTTTGATGAAGTCCATTTGCCGCAACTTCTTTTCTTTTTTCTCGTCGGCGTAAAATTTCTCCAGCGCCGAAATCCAGTCCTGCTCGCGTTTGGAAGCCGACATTTTTTTCCCGGCGGCCTTCTTGATAAAGCCGCCGGCGCGCTTGGCATTATTCAAATTCGCCATCGCGCAACCCCAGTAAGCCATGGCGCAGTCCGGATCCAGCATCGCCACCTGACGGAAGGATCGCTCTGCCTCAAAATACCAGAAGCCGTGCAACTGTCCGACCCCCTGGTTGAAAAATTTCTGTGCGTCTGCGTTCTTGGTGGTGATCGGGAAGTCTACTTTTCCACAACCTTCGATCAGCACCGCCGCCTGCCGCGGCCCTTCATCAAAAGCCTCGCCGTGCACCGAATGCCCTGGCAGTGGCTCCGACCCGTGGAGTTGGAGACAAAGCAGTGGGAGAGCGAGTATTTGGCGCATGGTAGTAGCACGTCGTAGCCGGGCGGATTATTACGCGATTGTGTGAAGACATTTCGAGCCGTAGCTCCAAGACTGTCACACGCTTGTTTGCGAGGTTGGAGCCTTGGTGGGCGAGTCCGGTGTGAATGTACACACCACTGCGGTTCCGCTATGCTTAGCCGGACAAATCTCAAGCGTGGCGCCAATCATATCCGCCCGATATTTCATCACTCTCAGGCCCATTCCTTGATGCGAGATCAAGCTGGTCTCATTGAAACCTACGCCATCATCAATAACGCTGAGAACGGCAGTGTTGAAGTCGGAACTGGAAAGACTGACGACGATCTGCCCTGCCTTGCCATGTTTGATGGCGTTGGTGATGGCCTCCTGGGCAATTCTGTAGATTTGCACGGCTTTCGCCTGGCTCTCAACGAGGACCGGTGTCTCGCATTGAAAACTGCAACTCACTTTAAAAAGACGACTGGTGTTATCTACCAACTGCTTGAGGCCGTGAGTGAGCCCGTCAGCCCGCAACTCCACAGGCGAGAGTCCATGTGCCAGCATGTGCGCCTGATTGATGGCGTCATGCACGTAGTGCGAAATACCACCCACTGCTTGGGCGTCGCTGGCAGAAGTTTGGGCGAGTCTTTTTTGCAACACCAGGAGCAACGTGCCCACGCCCGTCAGCACCTGGCCAAGGCCGTCATGGATATCGTGGCCGATGCGCCGCTGCTCATGCTCGCTGATCTCCAAAACTTCCAATTGCAGCCGCTTCTGCTCGGTGATGTCAGTGCGGATGGCAATATATTGCCGCGGCTTGCCCGCCTCATCGAGCAACGGAAAAATCGTGGTATCCACCCAATAGAACGAGCCGTCCTTGGCGCGATTCCTAATTTCACCGCGCCACACACGACCGCTGGAAATTTTCCGCCACATTTCTGCGAAGAACTCTTTTCGATGGTGGCCGGAATTGATGATGCGATGGTTTTTGCCCAGCAGTTCTTCGCGGGAGTATTTAGAGATCAGGCAGAATTTTTCGTTTACATCGGTGATGTCACCGGCCGCATTTGTGATGGCCACGATCGAGTGGGCGTCCAGAGCGGCCTTGAGATCATGGAGTTCGTGCAGGCGATCCCTAAGTACTTCGCGAGAAAGGTTCAGCGCATGCTCCGCATCCCACAATTGCATCTTGTCATCTCGCGCTCCCGAGGCATCAGATTGTTTTGAGTCCGCCCCGCCATACTTCATATTTAGATATAACGCGGCTCATCGCATGTTTCTACACTCGTTTAGTGGATGGCTTGTGCCGGAATCAGAGCAGTGACCGGTAAAGTTCGAGGGTTTTCTCTGCGATCGCGCTCCAACTGAAGTGATCCACGGCTCGTTCGCGACCGGCCTTGGCCATGCGGTCTCGCAACGAGGAATCGGCCATGAGTTTGTTAATGGCTTCGGCGAGGTCGCGCGCATATTGTTCCGGATGAAGCGCTTCGTAGGGGCTGTCGGCTTGCTGCAAAAGCGGGACGAGGATGCCGGTCTCACCGGGGAGCACGACTTCCTTGATGCCGCCGACGGCGCTGGCGACCACGGCGGTTTCGCAGGCCATGGCTTCGAGGTTGATGATGCCAAAGGGTTCGTAGATGGAGGGACAGCAAAAAACATCAGCGTGAGAATAGAGCGCGATCTTTTCTTGCACGGGAAGCATCGCCTGAATCCAGATGATGTTGTCGCGTTTTGCCTGGGCTTCGGTCACGGCCTGCTTCATCTCGGCGGCGATTTCCGGGGTGTCGGGTGCGCCAGCGCAGAGCACTACTTGGAAACCGGGATCCATGTGTCTTATGGCGCGCACCAAATGAATGATGCCCTTCTGCCTGGTGATGCGACCTACAAAAAGCACGAAGGGCCGGTCGGGATCCACGCCGTTTTTCCGCAGCACATCGGGTGCGTCGATCTTGTGATATTCCACGGGGTCGATACCGTTGTGGATGACGTGGATTTTTTTGGGGTCAGCATTGAAGAAGCGCAGGATGTCCACCTTGGTTTCCTGCGAGACGGCGATGACGGCATCGGCCATTTCGACGGCGGTCTTCTCGACCCACACGGAAAAATCGTAGCCGCCTGCGAGCTGTTCGCGCTTCCAGGGTCGCAAGGGTTCCAGCGAGTGCGTCGTAAGCACCATGGGGATGCCGTAGTTTAGTTTGGCGAGAATGCCGCCGAAGTGAGTATACCAAGTGTGCAGATGTACGATGTCGGCGTCGATCTTGGTGGTGTTGAAGCTCAAGCTGCGCTGCACGGCGGCGAAGACGCTGGTGAGTTCTTTGGGGCAGGTCCAGAGATCCGTGTTCAAGCCGTAGCCGGTGGCCTTGAGGTGATGGCTGGCACGGTCGTCCTGATCGCCAAAACAACGCACCTCGACATCACACATGCGTGAGAGTTCGCGAGTAAGGTATTGCACATGGATGCCGGCGCCGCCGTAAATGTGCGGCGGGAATTCGTTGGTCAGGAAAAGTAATTTCATCAGTTCAAAGTATGACGCTTTCGTGGAGTTTGGCCACGGAGATTTTCCCCGATGGATGTACCGGCACCAGGGCTTCACGCAGCGCCTCCGCATGTTCGGGTTCGCCGTGCACGAGGAAGACCTGCTTCTTCGATCCGGTGACGTGTTTGAAATATTCGAGCAATTCACCGTGATCCGCGTGGCCTGAATAGGAGTCGATGATTTCAACGTGGGCGCGGACCCGGAAGACATCGCCGAGGATGTTCACGGACTTCGCGCCCGAGCGCAACTTGGCGCCGAGCGTGTGCTCCGCGCAGTAGCCGACGAACAGAAGGGTGGTTTCCGGTTTCTCGATGTTGTTGCGCAAGTGATGCAGGATGCGTCCAGACTCGCACATGCCGCTGGCGGAGATGATGACGGCGGGTTGTTTCAGATCGTTGATGCGTTTGGATTCATTGACATCGCGCACCAGCCGCAGGCCGTCGAAGCCAAAGGGATTTTCACGATCGAAGAGGTGCTGGTAAACACCAGGGTTGAAGCATTCCGGATGAAGGCGGAAGACCTCGGTGGCGCTCACGGCGAGGGGGCTGTCCACGAAGATCGGCAGCGACGGAATGCACTGAATATCGCGTAATTTATGCAGCGCAAAAAGGAGCTGCTGGGTGCGCTCCACAGCAAAGGCGGGGATGAGAACCTTTCCTCCGCGCTGGATGGTGTCGTTGATGATGCGGCAGATGTGATCGGAGGCGTCGGTGCCGGATTCATGATGGCGGCCACCGTAGGTGCTTTCCATGATGAGGTAGTCAACGCCATCGCAGGGTGCGGTGGCGTTGAGTAGATCGTTGTTGGGGCGTCCCACGTCGCCGGAGAAGAGAAGGCGTAACTTTTTCCCGGTGTCGCGGTCGTTGATATCGAGCATGACTTGCGCGGAGCCGAGCAGGTGTCCGGCGTCGAGGAAAGTGACCGTGACACCATCGGCCACCGGCAGCGGACGTTCGTAGCCGAAGGTGACAAACTGACGGAGGCTTCTTTCCGCATCGATGGCGTCATAACACGGCTCCAGGGGCGGCTCATTATTTTTGGCGCGTTTGCGATTGAGGTATTCCACATCGGCCTTCTGGATGTGCGCCGAGTCCGGCAACATGATGGTGCATAGATCGCGCGTGGCATCGGTCGTGTAGATGTTCCCGTGAAAACCTTGCTTCACCAGATTGGGCAGATTTCCGCTGTGATCGATATGCGCGTGGGAAAGCACCACGGCATCAATCGTCGAGGCATCGAACGGGAAGGTTCGGTTGCGCTGGAAGGCATCATGCCTCCGCCCCTGATACAAGCCGCAGTCCAGCAGGATGCGGCGGCCGTTGACTTCGATGAGATGCTGGGAGCCTGTGGTGGTGCCTGCGGCACCGTGGAAGCTGATTTTCATGAAGCAGCCGAGATCACGCCCTTCAAATAGGCGATGCTCCGTTCCGCAATCATGCGCGGCCCGAGCGAATAGTCGAAGACCTCGGTGCTCAACCAGCCATCGTATTCCACCTCGCGCAGCGCGGCGATGATGGGTTCGTATTTCACGTCGCCCATGCCGGGGCCAAGGAGATTGGGATCGTTGGTGTGGAAGTGGACGAACCACTCCCTGCTGTCGCGAATGATGTCCGGGATTGGTTTGTCCTCGTCGCTCATGGCTTTTACATCGAGATGCAGTTTACACGCGGGGTGGTCCACGGCTTTGCAGAAGGCAATACCCTCGGCGGCGGTGTTCAACCAGTTCGAATCCTTCCTGCCAAGTGGTTCCATGGCGAGCGTGGCACCGTTTTGATCTGCGATCACGGCGACTGTGCGCACCACATCCACGGCGCGCTTTGTCGCTTCTTCCAGATCCCATTCCGGCAGAACATTGCGCGCCTTTGGACTGCCCCAGACCATGACCTTTCCGCCGAGTGCGCCGCAGAATCGTGCGAGATGCTGTGCGAATTTTGCCGTCTCGGTCCGGAGCAGGGGATCTGGGTTGGTGATATGCAGCCAGGCGGGCTTGGTCAGCAGCCAGTGCAGGCCGATGATCTCCAGTCCGAACGAGTTCGCGATCCGGAACAGTCGGGTGGCGTCTGCCAGGGTGAGTTCCCGTGGATCGTTCTTTAAAGTGAAGGGAGCGAGTTCAAGACCCTGATAGCCGCATTCTGCGGCGTCCTCACAAATTTTTTCAAATGGGGCATTGCCCCAGTGTTCATTGCAGATGGCAAAACGCATGGAATGGGTTTAGCGTGGATGGCAGACAAAGGCAACCATTTGCGAATATGCTTTGTGGCCGGTCAGGCACGCAACGTCAGAGTTGCGATGCGTGGAATTCCATGTATGGTTTCCCGTGAAATTTTCCAATGATTTGCCAGTGGGGATCGCAATTTTCGGCATCATAGCCATTTTTCTTGCGGTCTGGGCATTGCTGATGGCGCTAGATCCGAAACGTTGGTACATGTGGTGGATGGCGGTTTTCGGTCGGACGGGCCTTAACACCACTCGCGAGCAGCGTCATCGTCAGCAGAAATTTCTTAGCATTGCAGGGTATGTGGCGTTTTCGCTGCTAATCGGGGCGAGTGTCATCAGTGTCTATTATGTAATTGTCAGCATCCAGGAGCAGCGCCAGACTCGCAGCGATTATGAGCAGGCGAAGGACAATACGACATTGGACAGAGATAGAATGCGGACTGCAAAAAAATTTCGCAAACTGTGAAACCGGCTTTGCCGGTGGCGCAAAAAATCGCAGTCTGGCCATCGATGCAAAAGCATGCGAGAGTCATGAAACGACGTTGAAGCGCGCGGTCAGAAGCCGATCGTTAACGGGTCAGCAAGCCATTTTAATGATCGAAATCACTGTTCCTAGCGAATTTCCCGGACGCAGTGAGATGCCCCGCGCGCTGCTCTATGCCACCAGCGCCGGGTTGGGTGGAAGCGGTCTGGATACGACCGCGCTTGAAGGTGCGCTGGCGGCTCATCAAGCGGGCTTTTTATCACGGGTGCTGTGCTATGCGAACCGCCAGCGGAAAATTCCCCGCCAGTTTGTCAGTTCACTCCAGTATCATCCCGTGCGGCTGCTGTCGTGTTTGGGCAGCCGAGATTATTACGCGGCAAAAAAATTGGCGCTCGACCATGCTGCCGCTCTGGCCTTGCGGCGAGGGGACCATGATTTTTTTCATGGCTGGAGCGGAGACAGTTTTCGCAGTCTGGTGGAAGCGCGACTGCGGGGAATTCCCTCGGTCATTGACGTTCCCACCTGGCATCGCAACAAGGGCGTGGCCAAACCCGCGGAGACCAGGAGCGAGCGCGAAGTCCGCCTGGCCGACCGTGGCTGGAGGGACTGGCGGAAACATCTGCCCGCCACCCGATTGCAGCACTTGGCCGAGTATGATCTGGCTGATGTGCTGCTCATGCCATCGCTTAAGTCCGCGGAGACTTTTCTCGCGGCCGGCATTCCGGAACACAAGCTTCACTACGTCGGGCGCGGAGTGGATCTGGAGCGATACCAGCCGGCCGGGTCACCGCCGGAAAAATTTTGCGCAGTGTTCGTCGGCGCGCTGATCCGCCGCAAGGGAGTGCATCATCTGCTGGACGCATGGAAAAAGCTGGCGCTGAAGAATGCCGAACTCGTGCTCGTGGGAACCGTGCATGATGAAATAAAACCGGCGCTCGCCGAACTGGCCACTTCCAATGTCAGGCTGGCCGGCTTTAGCGCCAGCGTGCAGGATGAACTGCGCCGGGCATCCGTCTTTGTTTTTCCCAGCGAGTGCGAAGGCTTTGCCAAGGTGACGATCGAGGCGGCGGCGTGCGGCCTGCCGCTGATCGCCACCCGTGAATCCGGGGACGCGATTGTTGATGGTGAGACCGGGTGGTTGATTCCGCCCCATGATCCGGAGGCTATTGCTGAAGCGCTTAAGCAGGCTGAAGCGCAGCCGGATGGACTTCGCGCCAAGGGTTTGCGCGCGCGGCAGCGGGTGGAGCGGCTGTTCACCTGGGATCAATATCGCGGCCGGATATTACTGGCCTACGAAAAGGCGGCGAGACTTAATCGGAAAAACTGAAGGCTGCGAAATGCCGCCAGCTTCATGCGTTGGTAAAATAGGCACGCTGCTTCGCGGTGACGGGCCGCCCGAGGTGTTTTAACACTTGAAGAATGTCTTCCCAGACCAGGCGTTTCTCTTTGACGCCGTCCCGATTCTGAGCGCATTGCAGGAGATGCGATGGATTGTGTGTGACCATGACCGGTATGCCTTGGTGCTCATGAAACTGCCCTCGAATATCAGCGATCGCGCCTTCGATGCCGAGGCTGCTGCTGACGATGGGACCCAGCGCGACTATGACCCGCGGTTGAATGATGCGGATTTCCTCCAGGATGAATGGCAGGCAGGCTGATGCTTCCAGTTGAGTGGGCGGGCAGTTGCGGCTGGCTTGCGGTTTTCCGTCTTCCACGACCGGGCGGAATTTGCAGACATTGGACAGATAAACTTCGCTGCGTTTGAAGCCCGCAGCCTGGATGATTTTGGTCAGCAACTGACCGGTTGCACCGACGAACGGCTCTCGCAGTCGTTCTTCCTCCGCGCCTGGCGCTTCGCCGATGAACATCAGCTCAGCGTCGGCGCTGCCGGTGGCGAAGACCATAGTGTCGCGCAGCGTGCCGAGCGCGCGACAAGCCTGGCTGCTCGCTGCTTCAGCGGCCAAAGTTGCCAGGCGATCTGATTTGCGCGAGCTGACCGCTGCAGCCGGTGCCGGGTTGGTGGCCGCTGCTTCAGGGGAAGTCGCAGTGCGATGGATGCTGGACAGCGAACCAGCGGCCAGCGGCACATGCGTGACCCCGCGGGCGGCAAGTTGAGCGAGGTATTGTTGCAGCAGGGCGGTGGCTTCAGACATGACGCTAGGTGCGTATCGCGGATTCGATGATGAATCAAGCCGCAGGCGTGATCATCCTGCATGGCTGGCAAAACAGGCAAACTCAGCCAGCGGTGTCGAGCACTCCGCGAACGATCATGATTTTTTTCGATTTGCCGGTTGCGGGATCGATGAATTCCAGCAGAACGGGAATTCCCTCCGGTCCGCGAATCAGTTTGACGCATTGCTCCAGCGTCCGGCCCGCAGTGGAAACGCCGTTGACTTTTTTGATGATGGCTCCCATGGGCAGGCCGGCATTCTCTGCAGGTGAGTTGGGGAGCACCTGAATCACGATGGGAGCTTCATCGTCCTGGTTGATCCCCAGCGCCACGCCAATTCCGATCACGCGATCAGCCGCGACTGTCGCGGTGGTCAATAGCGCCAGCATGATGCACGGAATCAGGTGATTGAAATTCATAACTTTCTGTAAACCAAAAAATGGATTGGACTACCCGCGATCAGCTTCGTTTTTTGGATAACAGGGCAGGGGAGCCAGATGGATTCGCTGGCGGAAGGGGTGGGAGTCGAACCCACGGTAGCTTTTGACTACGCTCGATTTCGAATCGAGTGCCTTAAACCACTCAGCCACCCTTCCGGATTTACTGAGTCTGAGTTACAGCCGCCGTGGTGATTTTGCAAGCTTGAGAATGTCACCCCGATTCCGTGGTCAGGTGTGTTTTTGGGCTGTCGGAACGGGCTGTACGAGCGCATGCATCAGGATCAATCGGTGACGCTCAGCTCGCACTTGGACTGTAAAAGTCATGAACAACAGCCGTGATCACGAGCGGCTCATGAGGATGTCCGGACAACTTGCGCAAATGATTCGCAAGGCCGGATTTTTCACGCAAAAAAAATTAAATTTGCGCCATGGGCTAGTGCCATGCGAATGGAAGCCGTGGATTACAGTTTTTTCTTGGAATACCACAAGATGTTGTGCATAGTCGGAACCGCGCAACCCAGATATGGTGGTTATAAACAATTCCCGCCGTTCTTGAGTTGCCCGTGAAATCAAGGATAAACGCTACGAATCTGTCACATTTCAAGTCGCATCAACCACTCCCCAACCGCTCCCAAAAAAATGGAAAAAGTCTATGAAATCGGACATCGACGCTTCGTCCTTGATGAGGACAAAGCCGAGGCAGCCTACGAAGCCAAGCGCGTCATCAACGGACGCAAGAGCATGACCTTTAATCTGCTCCCGCTGAAGTATGCGTGGGCTTATGATCTCTACCGGGACATGAAGGCCAATCACTGGGAGCCTGAAGACGTACAAATGCAGAAGGACATCGAGCTGTGGCGCTCGACCAATGTTCTCTCGGACACCGAACGCTGGATCATCATGATGGGCATCGGCTATTTCTCCGCCGCCGAAGGCATTGTGGGCGACAACGTCCAGCATGTGGTGCGCGAGCTCGTCACCGCGCCGGAGCTGAAGCTCGTGCTTGGACGCCACGCGCATGAAGAAAACATTCACGCGGATTCGCTGCTGTACATGATCTCGTCCCTCGGCATCAACCCGCACGAGTGCGAAGCGATGTTCGAGGACATCCCCACCATCGTGAAAAAGAACGAGTTCGTCACCCGTACCTCCAATGCCTTGCGCCGCGATCTCGATCTCACCCTGCCGGAGAACAAGAGGCTGCTGGCGCGGAACATCTTCGTCTTCGGTCAGTGCATGGAGGGCACGCAGTTCTATGGATTGTTCGGCATGATCCTCAGCCTCTACCGGCAGAACAAATTTCCCGGCATCGGCACCATGTTCCGCTACACGTTGCGGGACGAGAGCAATCACATCAAAGTTTTCCGCAACCTGTTCATGGATCTGGTCGATGAGAACCCGGAGATCTGGACTTCGGACTTCCGCGAGGAATTGGTGGACCTCATGAAGGAAGCCGTGGCGCTCGAGAAGGAATTCATCCGCGACTGTCTCCCCATCGCCGCGGTCGGCCTCACGGCTGACGAGTTCGAGCGTTACATCGATTACATCGCCGACCAGCGGCTCATCAGTGTAGGGCTGCCTCCGCTCAATCCGCAGATCAAATGCCCACTGCCCTGGCTGGCTGAAATGATGGACATGAAGAAGGAGCAGAATTTCTTTGAAGGCACCGTCACCGACTATAAAAAACGCTCCTCGCTTGTGGAAACGCACGATGACGATCTCTAGGATTGCACATCTCTCCCGACTCATTACACTCCGCGCCCAGCTCCCCTGAATTTTTTAATCGCAACTCGAACTCCCATGGGAAACTCCCACTCCAGCAACCACCAGCCCATCCAACCATCATGATCGCATCCCACGTTTATAAGGAAGACCAGGAGCTGAAACGCCTCCTCGGAATCTCAAAAGATGACAAGCCGCACTTCGATTGGCGTGGCGTGGCCTGCGGCGGAGACGCCAACGGCACCACCGCGTTCAAAGTCCGTGTGCTGGACGAACATCGCGATTTTGACCTTGGTGAAATCGCCGAGACCATCGGCAACGCGCTTGCCGACTTGCTGCTGGCCCGCAACAAGGACGAGACCGACATCTTCACCGAGGAAAATCAGGTGCGCGTGCGCTTTTTCAGCCTCCAAGTGGCGCAGGAGCTGCATGAGCGCGCGATCCTGGCTGCGGAAAAACTGGGAGACGGGTCGGAAGCCCTCACCGCGCAGGACATCTATCACGCCATCGAACACGTCCTGGTCCGCCAGAACGAGCACGCCGTCGCCCGGAGCGTCATCGCCCGCCGCCAGCGCTTTGAAAACTTGTCCGCCACCAGCTCCTCCACTCCCATCAGCCTGCTGGTGCCGACCAAGGTCATCCGCCGCAACGGAAGCATGGCCTCATGGAATCCCAACAAGATCGAATCCGCTGTGTGCAAGGCCTTCGTCTCCCTGGAACAGAGTGCGGCACCGGCCCGTCTCATCTCCGAAGCCGTCACCCAGCGCATGATCGACGAGAGTGCCCAGCATGTTCACATCGAACAAGTGCAGGATCTGGTGGAGGAAGAACTCATGCGCCAGGGGCACTACCGCGTGGCCAAGGCCTACATTCAGTTTCGCGCCATGCGCGTGGACGGACGTGACCGCGAGGCGCGCGAAGCGGCATCGCGCGTCAGCGAACACGCGGATGAAAGCGGCCAGCAGGAAATGGTCATCGTCCGCATCGATGACAAGACGACCGTTCTCTGGGACGGCGTGGATCTGAAGAAACGCGTCGATTATGCCATCCTCGGCCTCGACCTTTGCCTGACGCGCGCGGAGATCGAACACGAACTGCGCCGCTCGCTCACCGGCGAGATCACCTACGAACATCTCAAGCAGACCGTCATCCTCAATGCCAAATCGCTCATGGAGCAGGACGCGGATTTTACGAAATTCGCCGCGCGCATTCTCCTCACTTACATCTACGAAGAAGTTCTCGGCTGGGACATCCTGCGTGATGGCATCGGCGCCCTCGCAGAATTCCACCGCCGCTCCTTCAAGCGCAACCTTCAGCGTGGCGTTGAAATCGAGCGTTACAACCCGCGCCTCCAGCAGCTGGACCTGGAAAAACTCTCCGCCGCGCTCGATCCCAGCGCGGACATGGAATTCGACTTCCTCGGCATTCAGACCCTCTACGATCGTTATCTCATCGTGGACAAGAAGGCCAAGCCGTCGCGCCGCCTGGAAACGCCCCAGCTTTTCTGGATGCGTGTTGCCATGGGATTGTTCGTGCAGGAGACCGATCCGACCGACAAGATCATCGCCCTCTACCGTCTCTACAAAGGCCGCCGCTTCTGCTCCAGCACGCCGACCTTGTTCAACAGCGGCACCCTGCACTCGCAGCTCTCCTCGTGCTATCTCTACAAGGTGGACGACAGCATTGAGTCCATCATGATCCGCGGCATCGCCGAGAACGCCTTCCTCTCCAAGTGGGCCGGTGGCCTGGGCGGATCGTGGACCTCAGTTCGAGGATCCGGCGGCTACATCAAGGGCACCAACGGCGAATCCCAGGGCGTCATTCCCTTCCTCAAACTTCACAACGACCAGCTCGTCGCCGTCAACCAGGGCGGCAAACGCCGTGGCTCCGGTTGCGCTTACCTCGAAACCTGGCACAACGACATCGAGGAATTCCTCGATCTGCGGAAAAACACCGGCGACGAACGCCGCCGCACCCATGACATGAACACCGCGAACTGGGTTCCCGACCTGTTCATGAAGCGCATGGAGAAAAGGGAAAACTGGACGCTCTTCCGCAGCAACGAAGTGCCCGACCTCCACGACACCTACGGCAGCAAGTTCGAAACGCGCTACCTGCAATACGAAGCCCTCGCCCAGCAGGGGAAAATTTTCAGCCGCCAGGTTCCCGCCGTGGAACTGTGGAAGAACATGCTCAAGGCTCTCTTCGAGACCGGCCATCCATGGATCACCTTCAAAGATCCCTGCAACGTCCGCAGCCCCCAGGATCACTGCGGCGTCATCCACAGCAGCAATCTCTGCACCGAGATCACCCTCAACACCGGCGCCGATGAAACCGCCGTCTGCAATCTCGGCTCCATCCTCATCGACAGCCACCTTGATGAAGCCGCGAACATTGATCATGCGAAACTTCGCGAGACCATCCGCTCCGCCGTCCGCGCGCTCGACAATGTCATCGACATCAACTTCTATCCCACCGAAGCCGCCAAGCGCGCCAACATGCGCCACCGGCCCATCGGTTTGGGCGTCATGGGCCTGCAATACGCCCTCTACCGCAAGGGGCTTCCCTTCGCCTCCAAGGAAGCCGTGGAGTTCAACGACGAAATCATGGAAGCCGTCGCCTATTACGCTTTCGAAGCCAGCAGCGATCTCGCCGCCGAGCGTGGAAAATATTCCACCTATGAAGGAAGCAAATGGTCCCGCGGCCTGCTGCCGCAGGATACCCTGGATATTCTGGAGCAGGAGCGCGGCGAACCCATCGATGTCCCCCGCAGCGGCCGCATGGACTGGTCCAAGGTCAGGGAAAAAATCGCCACACACGGCATGCGCAACAGCAATGTTCTCGCCATTGCCCCCACCGCCACCATCAGCAACATCATGGGCAGCAGTCCCTGCATCGAACCCCTCTTCACCAACGCCTTCGCCAAAGGAAACCTCAGCGGGAATTTCTTTGTCCTCAACACCTACCTTGTGAAGGACCTCAAAAAACGCGGCCTCTGGAACGAGGAAACCCGCCAGCAGATCAAGTATCACGACGGTGAACTCAGCGGCATCGACGAAATCCCCGCCGATCTCAAGCGCAAATACGCCACCGCCTACGGCGTGGATTACAACTACATCATCGACGCCGCCGCCCGCCGGCAGAAGTGGATTGATCAGAGCCAGTCCGTGAACCTCTTCTTCGCCAGCAGCGACATGCGCAGCCTCAGCCACATGTATCGCGCCGCCTGGCGCAAGGGTTTGAAGACCACCTATTATCTCCGCACCCCCAGCGCCAGCAACATTACCAAAGCCACATCCTCCCGCGCCACTGAAGCAGTGGTTGAAGCGCCCGGCATCGTCCCCGCCGATCCGGAAGAATACAAACTCTGGCTCGCCGAGCAAAAGCGCAAAGCCTCGATCGGAGAGTGCGAGGCCTGCCAGTAAGGCCTTCAAAAAAGCATCAACCTAGTGTGGTGAGTGATTAAATCGTTGCATAAGTCTATGAAGTGTGTATGATGGACTCATGCGCACAGGACGACCTAAGAAAGAACTCATTTTGACGGCGGATGAAAAAGCGAAGCTTGAAATGATGGCGCGCCGGCCCAAGACTGATCAACGCACGGCTTTGCGCGCCCATATCGTGCTGGACTGTGCTGCGGGCAAGAACAACACCACCGTGGCCCGGCAACGCGGCATCACGCTGGCCACGGTCGGCAAATGGCGCGCGCGCTTTGTGAAGCAAGGTCTCGGGGGTCTGGGTGATGCCCCGCGTCCGGGCCAGCCGCGCAAGATCAGCGATGCCATGATTGAGAAGGTGGTGGCCCGGACCTTGGAAAAACGACCCAAGGCGGCCACCCATTGGAGCACCCGCTCCATGGCCAAGGCCAGCGGCCTGACTCAGAACGCCATCGTGCGCATCTGGCGGGCCTTTGGACTCCAGCCGCATTTGCAGGATAACTTCAAACTCTCCACCAATGCGTTCTTCGTGAAGAGCCGAGCGAAGCGAGACCGCCGCCCTGACCTTTTCAAATCATAGGCGGCAACGTGCGTGACATCGCCGGACTTTATCTGAACCCACCGGAGCAAACTCGCGCGGTGGTGTTGTGCGTGGACGAGAAAAGCCAGGTGCAGGCCTTGGATCGCAGCCAGCTCATTTTGCCGATGCGTCCGGGGCAGGCGGAGCGGCGCACCCATGATTACTACGCCACGGCACCACCTCGTTCTTTGCGGCGATGGACATCGCCACCGGCAAGGTCATCGGACGCTGTCAGCAGCGGCATCGTCATCAGGAGTTCCTGCGCTTCCTCAAGCAGATCGAGCAGGAGGTGCCAGCGCAATTGCAGGTCCATCTGGTGCTCGACCATTACGGCACGCACAAGGCTCCGAGGGTTGCCGCATGGTTTAAGAAACATCCGCGCTATCACCTGCATTTTACCCCGACCAGCGGCTCCTGGCTTAACCAGGTGGAGTGCTGGTTCGCAAAGATCACCGAGCAACGCATTCGACGTGGGGCTTTCAAAAGCGTCGATGGACTCATCAGCGCAATTGACGAATACATCGAGGCGAACAACCGTGATTCCAAACCCTTCATCTGGACGGCCACAGCCGAACTCATCTTGGGTCGTGTCGAAAGACTTTGTAAACGCATTAATCACTCACCGCACTAGAGCATTTTCAAAGAAGACGCAGCCGCATCTCGTAAGAGTGCGGGAAGAAGCCCTGAGCTTTACCCACAAATTAGATAATATAAATTGTACACTGGCTGTAGTGGCCATCTTCAGGCGGGTGATCACACC
>VFKE01000187.1 GCA_009885695.1 Verrucomicrobiota bacterium
AAGCTCTCCCCGCAGCCACGAAGCGAAAACGCGGGGAATATGCTGACTTCGTTGGCTGCCGTGGCTTCTTCCCGCACTCTTACGAGATGCGGCTACGTCCTTTATAAAAATGCTCTGGAGCGGGTTAAAGAAATTTCGTAGCCGCGTTGGTAAGAACGCGGGAAATAGGGAAGCTCTCCCCGCAGCCACGAAGCGAAAACGCGGGGAATATGCTGACTTCGTTGGCTGCCGTGGCTTCTTCCCGCACTCTTACGAGATGCGGCTACGTCTTTTTTAAAATGCTCCAGCCTATTGCGTTTTCCAGGTTTATCAGGTCGGTTCCGCCAAGTCGGGCTAACGTCGCGGCGGAGATGGCTACAATGATGGTGCTGAATTGACAGGAGCCGGGGTCTCTCCAGACGATGGCGGAGGATCTTGTAACGGATTCTGCGGTGCGGCACCGAAGGCACCCGGTAGAGATGCAGGCGGCACCCAAAACACGAAACGCCGCGGAGCATCAGGTCCGATGGCGAGGTTAAGCTCCACCAGGCCGGGACGGCGCGCGGGTGAACCCAAGGATGCAGACACTTGTGGCTGGCTGGGTGCAGCCCCGGGCGCTACGGGTTCCACGGGCTCGCTGACGGGCGAGGGGCCGAACGAAAGCTTGTCATTCCATACCGGCTCCCATTCTCGACTCACTGGATTGAAAAACCTCCATTCACACTTCGCCACACCTTCCAGAAGAATGATGCTTTGCTTGGTCGCTTCTCCTTTTCCAAGTCTCCCGCCTTCGGACTCGTCGCTGGGAATCATCTCCAACACCACGCGCAGGTAACCGTCGGGTGCCTGCTCGGTTCGCAAAAGCGTCATGCCGTTCGCACCCATGGAACCGATGGGTGACGGTGCATTCTTCAGCGCGAGTTCGCCCAAATAATGGTTACCCTCCTGTTTCACTCGCAGCCGCACTTGGGCGCTGCCGGGCAGGGTGCGCAGCATGCGCGCACAAAACTCCGCGAAACTGTGCCGTCGCGCGTCGCGCTCATGCGCGCGGGACATCTCATCCGCCAGTTGCGTGGTGCCGCCGACGATGGCGAACAGCCCTGAGACCAGGAGCACCAGAACGAACATCGCAAGGATGATCTCCAGCAGCGTGAAGCCGGGAGCACTGCTATTTTTCGTAGCCAGGGCGTCTCGCCCTGGCAGGAGCCAGGGCGAGACGCCCTGGCTACGAATGACCGGATGGCTGCTACGATCCAGGCGCATACAAGGGTGGATAGACGAGGGTTTCAGCGCTCAACTCTTCATTCTGACGGCCTTCTTTCCAGCGCGCAGTGGCCTTCACGCTGTACATTTCCGGCAGCGTCCCGCCATCTTTGTTGGTGATTTCCGCGGGCGCTTTTTTGATGCGGTATTCCACGCCATTTTCCCGGATGGTTTTTTCGATGGTGCGATCACCAGCGAAAGCTGCCGGATCCGGCGGCATTCGCGAAATCTCGGTCATGAGCGACTCCAGCCGCGATTCCACCTCGCGATAGACTCGCGACTCGGTGGAGGCGTTGCCTATCCCATTGATCGCGCCAACCAGGGCGACCACTGCCATGCTGAAAACCATCAGCGCCAGCATGACCTCCAGCAGGGTGAAGGCGGAAGGAGGCCGGCAAGGGTGCCGGCGCTCCCAGTGTGACGGGGCAGGGTGCTGGCGCTCCCAGTAGGTAGAATCGTTGCGCGAGCAATTCATCAGGGCGCGACGTAAGTGGTTTCATCCGCAACACCACCGGTCAGCGGATGGAATTGCATCTCCGTGAAGGAGCGTCCAAATTCCATTCGGATCGAAAGCGGCTCGCACAAACCGCTCGGGAGCGCCACCCATCGCTGGTCGGCGGCGGGCAGCCATTTGTTCTGCCCCCAGCGTTTCATCAGCAGGCGCATCTCCGGAGGCGTTTGCACGCGGCGCAGCCAGTATTTAGCGTCGCCGCCATCCGCCGCGGAAGCATCGCCACGGTAGCGGATGCCAAAACCGGTCTTCTCAAACACGATCTCCTCCGGCTGTTCATAGATGCCGGCCCGGCTCACCGCCTCGTGCGCCATGCGCTGGAGTTCCGCTGCCGGGGTGCGCAGGATTTGCTCATCGGTCACACCCTGAAAACTGAAGGCGGCCACGCTGATGAAGATGGCCATGATAAACATCACCATGGTCATTTCCAGCAGGGTGAAGCCGGAAGATAACACGAGACGGGGAGACGGGGCGAGTGGAAGATTGGAGCTGGATTCCATGTCCGATGCCGTCTGCAGGGAGTGAGAGGAACGGCAAACACGCATGGCGAAAGGAGCAGGTTGCAATCAAATCATTCTATCAACATTCCAGTTTTCCATCATTCCAGTCTCCCAATCTCCTCGTCTCCCCCTCTCCGCGTCTTCTCCCCCTCACCAGTTTCCAATGTCATCAGGCGTGCCCTCATTGCCATCCGGGCCAAGTGAAAACACGTCGTAGCTGGAGGGGTTGTGTTTGCCGGGATTGCGATACTGATATTTGTGGCCCCAGGGATCGGTCAGTGCCTCGGGCTTGGAGAGTTGCACCCAGATCTTGGGCTTGGGATCACTGTTCGGTTGCGTCACAAGGGCTTCAAGCCCCTGCTGTTGAGTCGGCACAAAAAGGTTCCTCGTTTTGTAGCGGATCAAATTGGTCTCCCAAGAAGTAGTGTCCGCTTTGGCCTTGGAGACCTCGGCGTCCTGGCCGACGTTCTTCATCAAATAAACCCCGCCACCGAGAATCAGCGCGATGATGAACAACACCAGCATCATTTCCATGAGGGTGAAGCCGTGAGTCCGGGAGATCAGATGTGTTTTCATTGCGGTGATTATAGCGGGATAACGGGGGAGGGGCAACAGACAGAAATGTTTCCATCATCCTGAAAAGCGCCGTGAGTGGGGGTGTAAGGCGGATGTGACTTCCACCATGTCTAACGGACTTGCAGTCCGCCAGACAGGTCGGACAACATGCCTGCCTTGCCTATACACGATATATCCCGAATGGTGCCTTCATCACCAGCCCGCAGTTTTCGCAAGCTTTTCGCAGGCTTTGACATCGAGCTTGCCGCTGGAGAGGATGGGGATTTCCACGACGCGCACCAGCTTCTTGGGGATCCAGAGTGGCTGCATTCCGCGATCGAGCAGCTTGTAGCGTAAATCGAGAATCTCCTGCTGCACGCTGCCGCCCGGTATGGTGGTAAGCAGCACCAGGGCTTCGCCCTTCTCGATGTCTGGCACGCCGATCACGGCGATGCGGCGGGTGCTTTCGCCTTCGAGATTCAGGGCCTTGACGAGGCTTTCCTCCACCGTCTCATGCGGCACCATCTCTCCGCCAATTTTAGAAAAGCGGCTCAGGCGGCCTTCGATAAACAGGAACCCGTCGGCGTCCATGCGGCCGATGTCGCCGGTGCGGAACCAGCCGTTCTTGATCACCTCTTCAGTTTTGCGCGGGTTTTTGAGATAGCCTTCGAAGACATTGGCACCCTTAAACCAAATCATGCCGCTCTGATGAAGGGTGCGTGGGGCGTCGGTGTCCGGATCCGTAATGCGCACCGAAAGTCCGGGGAGGACTTGGCCGACGCTGCCAACTCGATGGCTCGGCATGACTTCGGTGCCAGCAGGAGATCCGGCTGCGTCCGGGTCGTGCAGGTTGACGTTGGAGACCGGGGAAGTCTCGGTGAGGCCGTAGCCTTCCATGACTTTCTTGCCGAAGCGCGACTCGAACGCGTCCGCGACGGTGCGCGGAAGCTTTTCCGCGCCGGTAACCACCAGCTTGAGGGAAGCGAGCCACTCCGGGTTTACTCCCTTGAGATAGCCGCGCAGGAACGTGGGTGTGGCGATCAACACGGTGGCATGATGCTTGTGAATCAACTCAGCGAGTTTTTTCGTCTCGATCGGATTCGTGTAGGTGACGAGGCTGACGCCCTGGATGATGGGATACCAGATCGTGACCGTGCTGCCGAAGCTGTGAAACAAGGGCAGGCTGCCTAGGATGCGGTCGCTGGTCCCGAGGTTCAGCCGGGAACCGAACTGGCAGACATTGGCCATCAGGTTGCGATGGGTCAGCACGACGCCTTTGGGATCGCCACTGCTGCCGCTGGTGAAAAGCAACAGTGCTTCCGTGTTGCCTCCTCTTTTCGGAACGCCGAGCATCGTGGCCAGCACGGACGCGGGAAGCAGCTTCGAAATGATGAGCCAGCGCGCGATGGCACTTTTTTTATTGGGGAGGATACGTTCGATGAAAGTGAGTTGCCGGTTTGGCGGCCACGGGAAGGTCTGCATCTTCCGGACAAACAAATCGGCTGTGAGGTAGTGGTCGAGGTCGCCTTGCTTGATGGCGCTTTCCACGGAGGCGCGGCCCGCGGTGTAGTTCACGTTCACCGGCACCTTGCCCGCCAGCATGACGGCGACGTTGGCGATTACGCCCAGGATACCCGGAGGAAGTATGATGCCCACGCGCGGCTTTTTCGTCGCGGAACGCACATGCGCGGCCAGGACAATGGCGGACGCGAGAATTTTGTCGAAGCGCAGTGTTAAATCATCCTTGCCGTCAATGACCCAGGCTTTCGAACCGTGCTTCTTCAGTCCGCGTATAAGCGCGAAGGCCAGGTTGATGTCGAGCGCGGGCTTGCCGGAGAAGCAGGCCTCCCCCAGTTGCATGAGTGATTCCTGAAATGAAGGACCATCCGCCTGCGCCATCACTTTTCCAAAGGCAAACACAGAATCACCCTCTGGCGGCCGGGACTCGATGGGCATCGCCACTTCCGCAGTATCGAGGATATAAAGCGGCAGCACCGGAACGCGCAACTGCATCAAAAAATCAAGCCGGGAGCCGGACACGGTGGTCAGCGCGGCGTGCTGTGCGAGAGCCAACGGGGGCACATAGATCACGATGCTGCCTTTTTTTACCGCATCTTGAATTTCCTTGCGCAGGCCTTCGATGTTGGGGTTGGCTGGTGTGAACTCCTGCACGTGAACACCGTCCTGATCGAAGTGCGCTTTCTGCTCAGGAGAGTAGGCCGCACCTTGTGCCACAAGGTAAACCAACGGACGGCCGTCGAGGATTCGTTCGAGCTGGAGCAGATCGAGATATCCAAGATGGCTGGGAATAATCAATACCCCGTTGGGAGGCACATTCTGCTGGTCGAGAATGGTGATGTTCCGAAGTTTTTTTGGTGCGGCGTGAGACATTGCAGGGGACGGCCGCCAATCCTAGCAAGGTTTCCGCCGAAGACAAAGCGGGACTTCGCAGAAATTTCGTTCAGTTTCCAGGAAATAGTCCCCGCAATGCCACTTCGTCCGCCGCGCAGACGCCCCTCTCAGTTATAAAGCCGGTGACAAGCCGGGCCGGGGTGACATCAAACGCATAATTCGCCACAGGACTGATGTCAGGGAAAAGTCGCACTGCCCCCAACCTGCCGTCAGCCAGCCTTCCTTCGATCTCGCTCAACTCCTCGCCGCCGCGCAGTTCGATGGGTATCTCGGCAACGCCGTCGCTCATCTTCCAATCGAAGGTGCTGGACGGCAGCGCGACATAAAACGGCACGCCGTTATCTTTCGCCGCAAGTGCTTTGAGGTAGGTGCCAATTTTGTTGGCCACGTCACCACGCCGCGTGACGCGGTCAGCGCCGGTGATGACCAGGTCCACCAGCCCGTGCTGCATGAGATGGCCGCCGGTGTTGTCGGCGATCACCGTGTGCGGCACGCCTTGCTGGGCGAGTTCCCAGGCAGTGAGCCGCGAGCCTTGGTTGCGCGGGCGGGTTTCGTCCACCCAAACGTGAATGGAGATTCCCGCCTCGTGCGCCGCGTAAATCGGGGCCGTGGCGCTACCGATGTCCACAAACGCCAGCCAGCCGGCGTTGCAGTGAGTCAGCACATTCACCACCGCGCCGCATTTCCGCATGGTGATTTCTTCAATCAATTTCAAACCATGACTGCCGATGGCATCGCAGGCCTCGATGTCTTCCTCGGCGATGGCCTCCGCAGTCGTGCGCACGAGACCCAGCGCCTGTTCCGGTGTCTTGGCACGGCGCAGAACGTCCAATTGCCGCTCCACCGCCCGCGCCAGATTGACCGCTGTTGGCCGCGTCTGCAAAAGCTTCCGCGCGCCGAGCTTGATGCCGATGAGGTAGTCGGGATCGCGCATGGCCTCGATCGCCGCCAGCCACATGCCGTAGCCCGCCGTGGCACCGATGCAGCCCGCGCCGCGGACCCACATGTCCCTGATGGCCACGGCCACTTCATCGACGCTCCGCAGTTGCGCGATCTCGAAAGCCCACGGCAGCTTCCGCTGATCGATGATCTCCACAATATGCGGCTCGTCCGGCTTGAGGCGGACGGTCACGCGTGGAATGCCGTTGACGAGCATGATGTTGGTCCTTTTCCGTTTTCCGTTTTCAGTTTCCGTGCTGAACTGGCACTTCAGATCCACCAAATGCGATAATCGGAAAACGGTAAACGGCAAACGAATGAATTATTCCAACATCCTCGCCGCCACCCTGCCGGTGTATCTCACGATGCTTATCGGCGCGCTGGCGCGTTGGCTGCGCTGGCTGCCGCGCGAAGCGGACACGGGCATCATGAACCTTTCCATCCTGGTGCTGTTTCCATGCTTGGCGTTCGAGCGCATCGTCGGCAACGAGGCACTGAAGAACGGAGGGCAGACGCTGCTCGCGGCGCTGGTGGGCTACGGACTGGTGGCGGTCTCGATGCTCGCGTGCTTTGCGCTCGCGCCGCTGATCGGGCTGAAGCGCGGCGAGGGTGCGCGCACATTCGGTCTTAGCGTGGGACTGCAGAACTACGGCTTCGTGGCCATCCCGGTGATCGAGGCGCTGTTCGGAAAACAGCTCATCGGCGTGCTCTTCACCTACACACTGGGCGTGGAAATCGCGATGTGGACCGTGGGCGTCGGGCTCCTGACGGGACTTTCAAAGGCGCCGTGGCGTCATGCGATCAATGCTCCGGTGATTGCCATCATCGCCTCGCTCGCCCTGCACTATGCGGGCGCGGGGCCGCACGTGCCGGAGATGCTGCACAAGCTCACGGGCCAGCTCGGTGCCTGCGCGATCCCACTCAGCGTGCTGCTCATCGGTGCGAGCATCTTTGATCTGATCGGCACCGAACGCATCCGCTGGGGCGTCGCGCTGGCAAGTCCGGTGCTGCGCCTGGCGGTGCTGCCCGTTGGATTTCTGCTCGTAGTACGCTGGCTTCCCATGAGCGCAGACCTGAAAAAAATCATGTGCGTGCAGGCCGCGATGCCGTCCGCTGTATTTACCATCGTGCTCGCGCGGCGATATGGCGGCCATGCCGCCACCGCCGTGCTGGTGGTCGTATCCACCACCCTCGTAAGTCTCTTCACCGCACCGTGGATGATCGGCTTTGCGATGCGGTTTCTTGGATTGTGAGAAAATGGTGCAGTCGTCAAGCACGTGAAGTGCGCCCAATCACAAACGCTCTGGATTACGCCGCGATTTACGTCTATGGAAGCGTCCATGCCCGACCGCATCGCCTGCCTTGGCCCCGAAGGAAGCTTCTCCCATCTCGTCGCAATTCAGTTCGCGTCAGATGTCGAGCTGCATACGCTCGCGAGCGTGGAAGAAGTCTTCGACTGGCTGGCAGACAAGCCAGACGCGCGCGGCATCGTGCCGATCGAGAACTCCTCGGGCGGCATCATCGTGGCCACCGTGGACCGATTGATGCAGCCCGCGTGCAATTTGCGGATTCAGGAGGAGCTTACACTCGACGTGAAGCTCGCACTCGTGGGACACAACGACCGCGCGATTGAAGTAATTTACTCGCACTTCATGCCCTTTTTCCATTGTGATGAATGGTTGAAGCGGAATCATCCCGGCGCCCGGCGCGTGTCCGTAGCCAGCACCTCCCAGGCTGCGGCACGCGCTGCGGAAGAACCCAACGCCGCAGCCATCGGCAGCCGCAGAAATGCGGAACGCCACGGTCTCGACATCCTTCAGTTCCCCATTGAAGCGGGCATCGCGAACGTCACCCAGTTCTTCCTCATCGGTCACGCGGAGAACGCACCCTCGCCGCGTAACATCCGCACCGCACTTGCCGTTGAACTGCCAGACAAGCCGGGCATTCTCTGCGCCTTCCTCACACCGTTTTCCGAAGCTGGTGTCAGCCTGAAACGCATCGAGTCTCGCCCGGTGCGCGGACAACCGAACACTTATCGCTTTTACATCGAGATCGAAGGCTCAGAAGCGCTGCCGGTGGTCGCGGGTGCCATGCATAAGGCGCGCGCCATCGCCTCGGATATCCGCAACGTGGGCAGCTATCCAACAGGACGCCGGTTTGAGTCTTGAGCGACGGGGATGCGGGGGTAACACGGGCTTCCAGCCTGTGTGTCTTTCAGGCATCCTGCCTGAATCGAGGGTAACCGACAGGCTGGTGCGCAGCCGCGAAGCGAACCCCGTCGCACACTCAGCCAAGATGGCCGAATTACTTTTTCAACAGGCAGTTGAGCGGCGGGGCTTTTTCACAAAGCAACAAAGCAGGCAGAATGATCTTTGCATTCCCCATCTTCTTGGCATCTTTGCGATCTAAATTTCAGTGTCACCGACCATCCCCATGCTGCGCCCCTTCCCACTTCTCATCCTTTGTCTGTCCGCCCTTCTCACCTCCTGTGCAGATCCCATGGTGCAGCAGCGCATTGACGAGCGGCGCCTCTCGATTCAGAGCGAACCACGCGGCGACTATTTCATTGGACGCCGTTTCTACATCGAGCGAACCCAGTTCTGGGGTTATCTCCGCAGGCCCGGCCAGTCTTGGGACGATTCCAAGCTCGTGATTTTCAACGAGATCAGAAAATCCAGCCCTGATCGCCTGCCAGAAATGCCATCGGGTGACGGCGCGGCCCACGGCTTCGACAACAACCGCGAATACAAAATTTCCGGTCACTTCACCGGACGCAAAGCCTACGATCCCAACAGCGACATGTTCCTTCCGGAATTCATGCTCACGAACTGGGAAGTGCGCAATGAATCTCCCGGCTGGCTCTTCCATCCAAAGGAAAAAATTGACGGAAAACACCTCCTGCGCTTCGAGAAGCAGAACTGAGCGCGTCAACGAGCCGCAACGAGCCGCTCAATGTGCTTCGCGAGCATATCGAACTCGACATTGACGGGGTCGCCCATCCTCAGCACCCGCAGATTCGTCGCCACAAACGTGTGCGGTGTGATCCAGAAGGTCATCCGGTCATCCCCGATCTCAGCCACGGTCAGACTCATGCCATCGATGCACACGGAACCCTTGAGCACCACCAGTCGCGCCCACTCGCCGGGCAGCGAAACAACGAAGCGATGATCCGCCCCGGCGGATTCCAGCTCCAGGACTTTCGCTGCGGCATCCACATGACCCTGCACAAAATGGCCGCTGAGCCGGTCGCCCACGCGCAGAGCGCGCTCGAGATTCACAATGCTTCCCTCCTTGATCTGACCGAGGCTGGTGACGCGCAAGGTCTCGCTCAACAGATCAAACGCCGCTGACCCTGCCACGCCATCGAACTCCGTGACCGTGAGACAGCAGCCGTTCACGGCCACGCTTTCGCCCAACGCCAGCTCCCCCACCATCGCGCCGACACGCACGACAAACCTCGCGCCACCCTCGCGGAAGACGATGCTTTGCACGGTGCCTGTGGTCTCGACGATGCCGGTGAACATGGGGGTTGTTGCTTGTTGGAGCGCACGCGCCCTCGCGTGCCGTCTGGCGCGCCCTCGCGCCGGACATCTGGGTATTTCATCGGTTGTGGCCGCTTTTCCTAGTGGAAATTTGCTAACCCCTTGAGTTCTTTGCGGGGGCGCAAAGAACAGCACGCGAGGGCGCGTGCGCTCCAGTGAAACTCAAAAGCGCATTGCGCCACTCAAGTCGGAAGGAGGCCATCCGTGCGCAGCTTGTTGATGAACTCCTCGTGCGGCACGGCCGGTTCGTCGCGACGCTCGGCGATCACAGCAAGATCGTCGAGGTCCTCCAGCAACTCCTCATAATCCTCCAGAGGGAGCACCACGGCGGTCTTCTCGCCTTTGGTGTCGGTCAGATATTGCAAAGCACCGCTCATGCCGACATTCTAAGTCTGTCGCCGGTCATTGCAAGCAAATGAGGGATTGACCCGCGCGAGCCGCCTTGCATCTTTGCCGCTCAATTTTCTTTCTGCAAACATGGAAAATGTCATCATCATCGGCACCGGCTGCGCCGGCTACACAGCAGCCATTTACACTGCACGCGCCAATCTGAATCCCCTCCTGCTCTCCGGCACCCAGCCCGGCGGACAGCTCTCCACCACCACCGAAGTGGAAAATTTTCCCGGGTTCCCCGAAGGCATCCAAGGTCCTGATCTGATGATGAAGATGCAGGCCCAGGCCGAAAAGTTCGGAGCGCGCATTGATTACGCAAAAGTCGAAGTGCTCACAAAAACAGCAGCCGGTCATTTTGAGATCGCGCTCGAAGGCGGACGCACTCTACAAAGCAAAACCGTCATCGTGGCCACTGGCGCCTCCCCGCGCCACCTCGGACTGCCGGGCGAGCAGAAGCTCATCGGCCACGGACTCACGAGCTGCGCCACCTGCGACGGCGCCTTCTATCGCAACGTCCCGGTCTGCGTCATCGGCGGCGGCGACAGCGCCTGCGAGGAGGCGACGTTCCTCACCCGCTTCGCCAGCGTGGTGTATCTTATCCATCGTCGCGAGGAACTCCGAGCCTCGAAGATCATGGCCGACCGCGCGCTGGCGAACCCCAAGATCAAGCCCGTCTGGAACAGCACCGTCAGCGAATACCTCACCGATGATAAAGGCGAGGTGCGCGCGGTGACATTAAAAAACCTCGTAACCGGCGCGGAGAGCGAACTGGAGTTAAAGTGCGTCTTTGTCGCCATTGGCCATGTGCCTAACACGCAGTTCTTACAGGGCCTGGTGACACTCGATGAAAACGGCTACATCGTGCAAACGAAAGGCACGCGCACCAACGTCGAAGGTCTCTTCGCCGCTGGCGACGTGGCCGATCACGTCTATCGCCAGGCCATCACAGCAGCTGGCCAGGGCTGCGCGGCAGCGCTGGAAGCGGAGAGGTATCTGGCGCACTGAGCCGTCATCAACCTGATCATGTAGCCGCACTTCGTGAGAATGCGGGACTTACGACGACACCGCCCGAAGCTTCCAATTTTCCTGCGTTTTCACAAACGCGGCTAAGGTGCGTTTAGATGGCGAGCAGCCGCCACTCGCCAGGCTTGAGCCCGCCAAGTTCATAATCGCCAAACCGCGCGCGATGGAGCTTCTCCACATGCCAGCCCTGGCTGGCGAACATGCGGCGCACTTGATGGTAGCGGCCTTCAGTAATCGTAAGTCGCGCATGGACATTATCGACAATCTCCAGCTTCGCGGGCAGGCAGGGTTTGTCCTCGCCGCGCAACAAAATGGTGCCACTCGCAAATACTTCGATCAATGCGGGCGAGAGCGCCTTGTCCAGCTCCGCTTCATAGACCTTCCCGATGTCCGACTTCGGTGAGGTCCATTGCTGAACAAGGTCGCCGCGGTCGGTGATGAGGATGAGGCCGCTGGTGTCCTTGTCGAGACGACCGACACTGGTGACGGGCGGGTTGCGTCGCAGCCAGCGCGCGGGCAGCAGTTCATAGATTGTCGGACCTTCGCCATCGGCGTGCGTGCAGACATAGCCCGTCGGTTTATAGAACATCACGAGCAGTCCGTCCGGCGCTTCCAGCGCCATGCCCTCGACCATGACATCGTGCGCATTGGCCTTGCTGTCGTGTTTCCTGACCACCACTCCAGCGACCGTGATCTTTCCCTCCTCAATCAAGACCCGCACCTCGCGCCGCGATCCATAACCGAGAGAGGAAAGGATCTGGTCGAGGCGCGGCATGAGGCAGAATGAACGGACTTGCTGGGCTTGGCAAAAAGAACTTGCTGGCTGACTGCGGCTCGGTATCCTCTGCGCTCCCTTGTCCTAGTGGACCCGGGAATCATTCAACCAACCTCAAACCGCTGAAGCGGCCGGATCAATCTCCTTGATTGAGCAAACTCCCGGAACGGAGTCTGTGCGGCAGCCAGGCAATGCAAAATACATGTCCTATCAACAGCTTACTGAACTTGTCGAAGCCGGTGTCCATTTCGGCCACCAAACCCGCCGCTGGCACCCCCGCATGCGGGGTTTCATCCTCGAAAGCAGGAACGGCATCCACATCCTCAACATCGAGGAGACGCTCCGTCAGATCGACGCCGCAGCGAATTTCCTGAGCGATCTCGCCGCAAAAAAGAAGCGCATCCTCTTTGTCGGATGCAAACGCCAGGCTCAAGAGGCCGTGCAGCAGGCCGCGGAAGCTTGCGGACAGTTTTTTGTGAACCACCGCTGGCTCGGCGGCACGCTCACCAACATGGAAACCATTCGCAAGAGCGTAAAACGCTGGAACTGGCTCGACGACCTGCCGAAGCTTCCGGAATACAAGGCCATGTCCAAGAAGGAAATCTCCGCGCTCGGCCGCGAGAAGACCAAGCTGGAGCGCAACCTCAAAGGCATCCGCTACATGGACGGAACACCCGACGCCGTGGTCATCGTTGACAGCGCCCGCGAGCACATCGCCGTGGCTGAGGCCCGCCGCCTCCGCATTCCCATCGTCGCCCTCGTGGACAGCAACGCCGACCCGGATCTGATCGACTACCCAATCGCCGCGAATGACGACGCCATCCGCTCCATCCGCGTCATCCTGCAGAAGCTGATCGATCCCATCATCGCCGCGACCGCGAAGTAGGGTGAGTGGGTTATTAAGTTATGGGTTAAGGGCTAGTTGTTAAAAAAAATAACAAACGCCCGCTCAATTGCATAACTCTTAACTCCTAGCCTCGGAATACTCGACCGCGAAGGGGCTCGCGGACTACTTTTCCTGCCTCCTGCCTCCTGACTCCTGACTTCTGCCTCCTGACTCCTGCC
>VFKE01000124.1 GCA_009885695.1 Verrucomicrobiota bacterium
AGATCGAGAGATGCCGCAAACGGCTTGAGGAAATCAGTCCGGGTTGCACGAGCAGGAAGCGGCGCAAGGCGGCTTAAAAGAATAGTTATTTCGGCGACAGAACACTAGATCAGCAGCACGGTCACTTCAGAACCCGCTTGAAGCTTGGAGCCGGGCTCCATCCGCAGCAGCGCATTCGAGTTGCCGAGCCCGAACAGTTCGTGCGAACGCTGCCCTCCTTGCGGGGTGAATTTGTGACCGTCGAAGTAGCCGCGCACATAGTGGGGGCGGTTGCTTCCGTTGTTCAACTTTGAGTCTAGCACTGTGCTAGATTGTGGATGCTTCAGTTCCTGCGCGCTTGCACCCATTGCTTTCAATAAGGCGGGTCGTGCGAATAGCTCGAACGTGACAAATGCAGAAACGGGATTGCCCGGCAGGCCGAAGATGGTGCAACTGGTGCCATCCCCGCGCGGTGCCTGGGTGAAAAGTAAAGGCTTGCCCGGTTTGATCTTCACCCGCCAGAAGCCCGGCTTCACTCGCAAAGCCTGCAACGCTGGGCGGACGCAGTCGTGATCGCCCACGGAAACACCACCGCAGATGATGATGAAGTCATGCGAGCCAATAAGCTCACGCAGTATGTCTGCGGTGCGGACATAATCATCCGGGACATGCTGCACGCTGACATTGCTGATTCCGAGCCCGCCCAGCATGGCCTGGAGCATCACGCCGTTGGAGTTGTAGATCTGGCCGGGCTTCAAAAACGTTCCCGCCTGGGCCAGCTCGTTGCCTGTGGTGACAACCGCCACACGCGGACAGCCCGTGACCTCGAATGTGGAGAGTCCTTGTGCTGCGAGAATTCCAATTCGTGCAGCAGTGACGCGTTGTCCGGTTTCCAAAATGCGTTGCCCGACACAAATGTCGCAGCCCATGAGCCGGACGTTTTCATTCGGCGTCACCGGCTCATTGCAGCTGATTTTTGTGCCGCCGTCGATCTTGGTCACGTCTTCCTGCATGATGACCGCATTGGCACCTGCGGGAAGTGGTGCGCCGGTGAAAATTCGCACGGCTTCGCCGGGGTCGACCTTGAGATCGCGCTGCGCTCCGGCTGGCTGCTCGCCGGTCACTCGCAGCGGCTCCGATTTTTGTGAATCCGCGGCCTGCAGTGCATATCCGTCCATCGCGGAGTTGTTGAATCCCGGCAGCGGCACCATCGCCAGCAGGTGGCTCGCGGCGAAACGGTTCAACGACTCACACAGTGGAACATTCTGCTGGGGCAGGGGATCAAGTACGGAAAGAATGCGCTCGATGGCCTCGGATTCGGCAAGCATTGGGTGGTGGGGTCAGGGGATTGGTGGAGGCAATGTTGATGGAGACACTCCGGGGGCGGGCGGGGGAACTGGCACCGTGGTTGGAGGAGCCACGATCGCACCAGCCTGAGGAGGCAACACCACTGTTTCGCCTTTCTGCGGGAAGCCTTTCGTGATGTCGGCGGAGAGAAAATTCAACTTCTGCTCTGGTGACACCGTCAGCACGGACCGGGTGCCGGAGACAGGACGGGTTTCGAGCTTCCAGCCGGGTTGCAGATTGAGCTTCATGCCGGTTTGGACGAGGACGAAACCTTGTTCCGGATTCACCATCTCGATGGATCCGACATAGACGTCCTTCGTCCCCGCGTCCTTGTCGGGCTTGGGCTTCTTGGCGAACCATTTTGACAGCAGTCCGCAACTGCCGAGCATCAGCGGCAGGGTCAGCAAAAGCATCATCGCGCGCATGGAGCGTCCCATGCCGCAGACTAGGCGCGACCCGCAGTTTGGAAACAAAAATCGAAACACGCAGTGGAAAGCCGCGCGCACCCCGCTAGTATGCCAGCCGTGAGCTATCAGGTCTTCGCCAGAAAATATCGCCCGCGCACATTCGCCGATGTGCTGGGGCAGGATCATGTCGTGCGCACGCTGCAGAATGCCATCACGCAGAAGCGACTGGCGCACGCCTACCTTTTTGTCGGGCCGCGTGGCACGGGGAAGACTTCCACGGCGCGCATTTTCGCCAAAGCGCTGAACTGCCCCGGCGGGCCGAGTGTGGACTTTGACCCGGATGATCCGATCTGTGTCGAGATCGAAAAAGGCATCGCGCTCGATGTCCGGGAGATCGACGGCGCCAGCAACAATGGCGTCGATCAGGTGCGCGATCTGCGCGAGGAAGTGAAGTTCGCCCCGGCCTGCTGTCGCTACAAGATCTACTATATTGACGAGGTGCACATGCTCAGCACGGCGGCGTTCAACGCGCTGCTCAAGACCCTCGAAGAGCCCCCGGAACATGTGAAGTTCATCTTTGCCACGACCGAGGCTCACAAGATCCTGCCCACCATTATCAGCCGCTGCCAGCGATTCGATCTGCGGCGCATACCTGCGGGATTGATCGCCAAGCATCTGCTGCACATTGCATCACTGGAAAAAATCGTCCTTGAGGAAAAGGCCGCCTACGCCATCGCCAAGGGGGCTGATGGCGGGATGCGTGACGCCCAGTCCATGCTGGACCAGCTCGTTGCATTCTGCGGCGGGGCCATCGCGGAGCAGGACGTGCTCGATATTTTTGGATTCACGCGCGGAGAGACGGTGGCCGGGCTGGCGCGCAAGATTCTCCAGCGCGACACCGTAGGCGCGTTGCAGGATCTACACGCGCAGGCTGATGCCGGCAAAGATTTATCCCGGATGCTGGCGGATCTCATCCAGCATTTCCGCACCGTTTTGGTGGATCAAATCGATCCTGCCGCTGCGGAAGAGGATCTCTCGCCGGAGGTGGCGGCAATGACGCGTGCCCAGGCCGCGATGATTTCTGCGGAGCCGCTGCTGCGCGTGATGGACGGCCTGGCCGAAGTTGATGCGCGGATGCGATGGGCGGGAAACAAGCTGCTCCATTTTGAAATCGGTGTCATCCAAGCCGTGCAGACGCTGGGTGAGGTGACCTTGAGCGAAGTGATGGAGGCCATCGGAGGTGGAGGGGCACCTGTAGCGCGTGCCGCTACGATCACGGCTCCCAGATCGGGTGCTGCGCCTGTGACAAAGACTGTGCCGCCGGAAGTTACGAAAACGGTCGCGGCTCCGGCAGCTTCGCAACCGCTGGCCGGTGATTTTTGGGCGCAATTTATTGATCGCGTCCAAACCGAGCGGCCGCTGATTTCTCACTGGCTGGAAGCCGCCGTCTTGGTCTCCGATGAAGGCAAGCATTTGAAAATTGCACTGCCTGAGAGTGAATCGGCCGCCCGTGAGGGATTGATGCGCGCTCCGACGCGCAAGTATCTGGAAGATGTCGCCCAGAAACTCCTCGGTAGCGGTGTGCTGCTTGATGTGACGCTTGATGCCAGCCTCAAGCTTCCTGATCCGGTCCCTGTCGTCGCATCCGCGGCACCGGCCCCGGAACCTGCTGCCCCTGCAAAAAAAAAGTCGGATGAAATGGACGACGAACTGATCCGCGCCACCGTGGAAAAATTCAAGGCGACGCTGCTGGCGTCGTGAACAGACCTCAGGCCGTACCTAATTTATGAACATCCAGAAAATGATGAAGCAGATGCAGCGCATGCAGACCGACATGGCGCGTGCGCAGGCAGACCTTGGTCAGAAATCAGTCGAAGCCAGCGTCGGTGGCGGCCGTGTGACCGTGACCGCGACCGGTGGGCAGGAAATTACCAGCATCAAGATCAGCAAGGAGATCGTGGATCCGAATGATGTTGAGATGCTCCAGGAGCTGGTGCTGTCCGGCGTGCAGCAGGCGCTGGCGAAGAGCAAGGAACTGGCCGCTGGCGAGATGGGCAAACTCACCCAGGGTATGGGCTTGCCGCCCGGCATGGGCTTCTAAACTGGATGCACAATGCTGTTTTTAGACAGGATTAACAAGATTAACAGAATTGAGATCTGAAGAAGCTTACATTCGTCCACTGGTTGAGCGATTTCATGCTTGTAAGTTTCACGCTGAACCCTGAACCCTAAACTCTTAACTTTGAACCATTTTAGTATGAAAGTCATCATCATCTACGGCAGCGCCAACGACAAGCCCTTCATGCAACCGGGGCGCGATTACCTCGAAAAAGAGAAAGTCGCCTACGAAGAGCAGGTGCTCTCTGCCCATCGCAATCATGCTGAGCTTGCGGAGTATTTGAAGGAGTTGAACGCCAGCCGACAAAAGATCGTCATCATTGCCGTCGCCGGTTTGTCTGCCGCGTTGCCTGGTGTTGTTACGGTGCAGACGGAGTATCCGGTGGTTGGAGTTCCAGTTCCGTGCGGCCCGCTCAATGGCATCGACGCGTTGCTCTCCATCTCCCAGCTTCCCGGCGGCGTGCCCTGCGGCACTGTGGGTCTCCACAGCAAGGCCGGCCTCAACGCTTGCATGTTCGCGCACCGGATTTTGAAGCTCGCGGAATAGCCTCCCGACTAGAGCGGTTTAAATAATTTCGTAGCCGCGTTCGTAAGAACGCAGGAAATATGGAGTCTCACCCCGCAGCCGCGAAGTAAAAATGCGGGAAGTATGCAGACTTCGTTGGCTGCCGTGGCTTTTTCCCGCACTCTTACGAGATGCGGCTACGTCTTTTTTAAAAATGCTCTCGGTTGATTCGTCTGGCCCCTTGGGCCACGATGAGAGTCTGGTTCGCGCGAGCCATTGGGCCGCGACGTGATTCCGAACATGGGCGCTGTGGGGGGTATCGTAGTGAGGGCATCTCGCCCTCACGTATTTTGCCCGATCCATCGAGATGCACGAGGGCGAGACGCCCTCGTTACGAGAAGATGCGCTGTGCGTTGCTTACTTCTTTTTCTTGTCGGCCGCCGGCTTGCTGGAGGCGGATTTGACTGGGGCGGGCTTTTTGTCGTCAGCGGGTTTTTTGATGGCGGGCGGCGTGACTGGGGCCGGTTCGGGCTTGGGGTCTGGTGATGGTGATGGTGCGGACACTGCGCCGGTGGTGGCGGGAAAAGTGTTCTCTGGGGCGGGCGGGGCCGTGGGTTTATCTCGCAGGACTTCACCGCGTTTCTTAAGGAGAGTGTTCACTGAGTAGTTGGAGACTTCGAAGACCCAGCCTTCCAGAGATTTTTCTTTTGCCAGCTTTTCCTCGAGTTCCTTTTTCCTGCTGGTGAACTCTTCGTCCTTCTTTTTCTTGTCTTCTTCTTTCTCATCCTTCTCCGGCGTGCGCTCGTTGGGAATGTTGGCGGAAACGCTGATGGTGAGGAAGTCTTTGGACTCGCCTTCCTTGCCGGGTTCTTTTACATCGAGCAGGCGCACTTCATAATTGAAGTCTTCGAATGTCGCGAGTCTGGCGGTGATGGCGCCCTTCATGAAATCGGGGGTGCCTTTATCCTTTGGAAGGACGTCGTTGAAGTTGGGGTTGGAGAGCAGATTAGCAAGGCCGCTGGCCTTGGCGGTGTCGAGTTCATCGCCGTTCTTCGGCTCCATCAGGGTGAACTCGGAGTTCTCGTCCTTACGTTCCGCACCCCAGGAGTCGGAAATCTGTGCGGACTTGAGCTTTCGCACGTCAATAAAACTCTTGTCAATCCAGTCCTGGGGATTGGGCTGGAGTTCGGCAAGGTTTTCACTCACCATCCAGGCGGTGCCATCTTCTTTGGCGACGCGAATGAAGCGCGGCTCTTCAGGCCCGCTGAATGAACCGGCGGAGGCGCCACCGGTGGTTTTAACATTTTCCCCGACGATGAAGCTGGCGAGGGCTTCGCCTTTGTCGTTCATGAGGTCGATCTGGAGACCGGTGTTATCCTTGGAACCGTCATCAAAGCTGAGCAACTTCAAGCTGGCGAGGTCTTCCTTGGAGATGGGCTGACCGCCAGCGATCTTCAAATCTCGCAGGCTTAGCAGGGCACGGCTGATCTTTTCAAAGGAGGCCGGGTAATTGTTGCGTTCTGTGACGGTCCATTTGCCGTCGGTGTGGCCGAGGTTGACTTGTTTCTCGCCTTCACGGAGACGAATTTTCTTGATGTCGTTTATCGCGAGATCAGGGAGCAGCAGGGCGCGCTGCTTGATGCCAGCATTGGCGGTGCTCAGGCGGGCGGTCTTGCCCTGCTGGACAAAATAGGCGACTCCGACGAGTGCAGCGAGGATGATGAGAAGAAGAGTATTGCGTTTCATATCTGGGCAGAAAGGCAGTTGTTACCTGGCAGCTTGCAACGAGCGGCGGCGCAGGGCGAGAGTGACGCCGAAGGCGATCACGAGCAGGGGAACGGCGATGAGATTCAACGCGATGATCCAGGTCTCCAGGTAGTCCTTGCCCTTGTTTTGTTCTTTCTTGATGTTGCGCAGTTCTTTGTTGATGCTGGCCTGGGTGGCCATCAAGTCATCGAGATCCTTTTTTTCTTTCGGACCGAGAATGATGCTTTGATTGCCTCGTTTATCCGTGGTGACTTTCAAGCTGCTGATCTTCTGGACGGTTTCGTTCAGCTTGTGATCGAGCTGTTCGATCTTGGGACGGTAATCCTTTTCCACGGCGTCCCTGATCTCCTGGAGCTTGGTGAATCCGCGTTTCGTGGAGCCCCGGCTGCGGACATTGATGAGGTCCGCGCCGCCGTTGAGTTGTTCCACGATATTCAGCAAGAGCGGGACGTTGTGGTTCACCAACGCGAGACGGCCCATCTGATCCTGCTGGAAGCAGAAACCGTCGAAGAGCATGTCGGCATCGGCAAAGAGGTAGACGACGCCCTGGTTGTTGATGGATTCTTTGAGAAAGCCGGGCTTGGGTGCTTCTTTCTTGTCGTCACCGGGTTTGGCCGGTGAGACTGCAACTGGAGCCGGGTCGGCAGGTTTTGTCGCCATTACCGGAGCGGTTGCTGTTGCTTCTGCTGGAACAGAAACGGGCAGGGGATCGGTGGTGATCGTCACGGGTTCTGCTGGAGCAGCGGTGGCTTGGGCTTCGATTTTCTCCGAAGTTTTTGGAGCACCGACATCATCCTGCGCGCCGCCGGTGCCGCCGGGAAGTCCACCAGGGAATCCACCCGGAAATCCGCCGGGGAATCCGCCGGGATGCGCGGGCCCCTTCGGCGGTTCTGCGACTTTGGGAGGACCATCGGGGAAAGCAGACTTAAAATGACCGCTGAGTCGCAGGCCGAGGATGCGTTTGTGTCCAGCGGACTGAAAATTGTTCAGCGGCTCGCGGCGAGATCTCTCTGCAGTTGCGCTGTCGATGAGCATTTGGTTCTCGGAGCTTTCCAGCAAGATGGTGGCGTTGATGCCTTCTTTCTTTTCAATGGAGAATGCGCCGGGCGAGAACATTTGCACGACTTCGAGCGGGGCGGTGACTTGCTCGTTTTGGTTGATGTAGTCGCGGCTGATGGTGAGGAAAGTCGGCAGCGCTCCACGTTGCCAGGGGGTGCGCAAGGTCATGTCGGCCACGACCTGGCCTATGTCATAGCCGATGCCCCAAGCTTTTAAAAGATCCTTGAGGCTGGAGCTGGGGCTGGTGGAACTGGGCGGCTGTCCCATCATGGGGTTGCCCTGGCTGCTGTAGTTCTGCGCGACTGCACATTGCGGATCAACAAATGCGACCAGCTTGCCGCCGCGGAGCACGAACTGGTCGATGGCAAACTCGGCCTGCGGCGGGAGATCCGCCGGATGAACCACGATGAGGATGTTGATGTCGGCATCAATCTTGTCGGTGGTGACCGCCACTTCGCGCACGTCATAGTCCATGCGGAGCTGGGTGAAAATCGCCCAGGGTGGCTGCTGCTGCTTTTGCATCATCATCATCATCTGCTGGGACATGGCCGGGCTGGCGATGGGCAGGGGCGTCATCACGCCGATGACGGACTTCTTCGGTTTGGTCACCTTGGCGATGGCGCGCGCGAGGATGTATTCGAGGCCGGATTCCTCGTTCGGACTGAGCACGGGGATGACCTCTTTTTTGTCGAGAGACTGGACGGCAAGGCCGAAATAGACCTTGTCTTCCTCCGCGTTGACGACGTGGCCAGCGATGTCATCCGCGCGAGCTTTGTCCTCGGATTCCGAGTCGGGTCGGGGATCGACTCTTTCCAGGGTGAGCTTGCCGTTGGAGGCTTTTTCGAATTCCAAAAGCAGATCTTCCACCGTGGTGGCGTAGCCCTGGACCCACTGTGGCATGAGACGGCTGTCACGCGTGGCGTAGAAGCGGATCGTGACCGGTTTGTCGAGCCCGGCAAGAATGTGCTTGGTGCCCTCGGAGAGCGTGTAGAGCTTTTTCTCCGTGAGGTCGAATCGGAGATTCGCGAAGCCGAGGCCGCCGACGAGGTAGTTCACCACCAGGAGGATGGCGGTGGCGATGAGAAGGGTGGTGAGGATGGATTTTTTGTTCATAAGCAGTGAGGGCTGATGAAGGAGGGGAAAATTATGAATGATGAATTATAAATTATGAATGATGAAAGCCGGTCAGGAACGTTTGGACTGAAGTGCCCAGGCGGTGATCATGAGGCAGACAGCGATGACGCTGCCGAAGTAGAGCAAGTCGCGGAGCACCAGCAGGCCCTTGGTCATTTCATAATAATGGGTCAGGAAGCAAAGGTAGGCGATGAAGCGCACCACGCCCTCCATCGAGGAAGGCAGGGCCTTGACGATGGCTTCGATGATCTGTTGCATCCCGAAGAGGGTGAGCAGCAGGCAGATGGCGACCGAGATGATGAAGCAGATCACCTGACTGCGGGTGAAGGCGCTGACTGCGCAGGTCACGGCCAGACAACTCAAGGCGTAGCAATAGCTCGCGACATAAGCGCTGAGAATCGGTCCCAGATCAGGATTGCCCAGGTAATACACTGTCCAGACAATTGGGAAGGTCAGCAGCAGCGCGATGGCCCAGACCACGGCGGCGGCGAGGTATTTTCCGAGGATGCTCTGCCAGGGCGCGATGGGCATGGTCATCAGGAGTTCCAGGGTCCCAAGGCGATACTCCTCCGACCAGAGTTTCATGCCGACGGCGGGCGCCAGCACGATGTAGAGCCAGGGATGCCACATGAAGAAGGGCCGGGCGAGCGAGGCATCTCCCTGGTCGAGGAAGTTGCCAAAGAAAAAAGTGAAACCCTGCGCAGCGAGCACAAAGATCACAAGAATGACATAGGCGACAGGGGAGTTGAAGTAGCCGAAGAACTCCCGTTTGAAGATGGTAAGGACGTTTTTCATGAACGAAGAATGGAAAAGGGATAAGAGGTAAGGGGTAAGCTGGTCTAGGCTGCCACGTCGGAGCGGGTGATGCTGCGGAAGACTTCGTCGAGCTTGCCCTCGACGTGATGGAGTTCCTCGATTTTCCATTGCTTAGCAGCAGCAAGCGCGCCGATTTCACGGGCGACTTCTGCGCCGCTGGATTTTTTGGTGGGCAGGGCCCGGCCAACGAGCGACGAGTCATCACTCGCGGCGGCCTCGACTTTCTCCACGCAGCCGAGCTTTTCGATTTCTGCCCGTGCGCCACTGCCGCGGATGATCAGGCGGACGCTGTCGGCACCCGGTGCGCGCCGTTTGAGTTCGTCCGGAGTGCCGTCGGCGACGATCTTGCCGCGGTCGATGATGATGGCGCGGGTGCAGGCGGCCTCGACTTCCTCAAGAATGTGGGTCGAAAACACGATGGCTTTCTTTTCACCCATGCGTTTAATCAGAGAGCGGACTTCGTGCTTTTGATTGGGGTCGAGGCCGTCAGTCGGTTCGTCGAGGATGAGGACATCCGGATCATGAATCAGGCTCTGGGCGAGGCAGGTGCGATGGCGATAGCCTTTGGACAAGGTGTCGACGCTCTGGTTGCGCACGCTTTGGAGGAAGCAGAGTTCGATGGCATGATCGATGGCCCTGGACTTTGCCGCGCCGTGCAGGCCGCGCAGCTCCGCGCAAAAACCGAGGAAACTGCTGACGCTCATGTCCGAATAGAGTGGAGCGTTTTCTGGCAGATAGCCGATGCTTTTCTTGGCCTGCTCCGGGTTTTCCAACATGTCCACGCCGCCGATGCTGACCTTCCCGGCGGTGGGGGCGAAGAAGCCAGTGACCATGCGCATGGTGGTGGATTTGCCGGCGCCGTTAGGCCCGAGGAAGCCGAGCACTTCACCTTTCTGGACAGTGAAGGAGACGTCGTCCACTGCGACCTTGGGACCGAAGACTTTGCGGAGGTTTTCTACCTTGATCATGTTTGGAAGAGAGGGGGGGGTGAAAAAATTCACGTCTGTAACACCTCAATGGCGAGGTGTGTTCAAAGCGGACGGTTCTTTAATGCAACCAACGCCCTTCATGCAAGGTAAAATTAAATTTTGAAACACACCACCGTCCAATATACCAGCGAGGAACTGGCGGATGGTTCATTTTGCTTGAGTAAAAATAGGGGGTGCGTGGTGGATTTGCGGAAGGTTGTCAGTGGTCTTATCACAAAAAAATGTATGATACTCAGTTGACGTAAACATTTCCTCGTTTATATAAGACCGCTCTGTGCATGAAAAGTTTCTTCGCCCAAATTGGCACGTCCTTGGCACGTCCTTGGCACGTCCTTGGCACGTCCTTGTAAGGTAATCGCAGCACTGCTGCTGATTATTTTACCTGGGTTGGTGCATAGCC
>VFKE01000096.1 GCA_009885695.1 Verrucomicrobiota bacterium
CCGCCGCAAGTAGCGCATCATCTCCGTCTCGGTGTGATGGCGATGGAAGACGGGATGCGTGAGAAATTCTGTAAGCCGGCCAAATTTCTGGTCAAAGGTGTTGCCGCCGCCAGTGGCACAGGGCTGTGCCCTGTGTGTGGCCCGTTCATTCTGACCGGGCTCTTGAATGCACCCCGGCAGAATGCCGGAGCTACACACAGGCTGCAAGCCTGTGCCACACGAAGCAAGCACTGCGCAAAGCTCATCCTCCGTCACCCGCTCATCGAGCGCGATGCCAACTTGCTCCGCGTCCACTTTGCGAAGATTGATGCCGGCCTGGAGCGCCTTACGAACGACTTCATCCGCGCTTTTCACGCGAACAGTCAGCGTGTCAAAAAAGTTATCTCCCGCCAGAGTCAGCCCCGCCTTTTTCAGTTGCACCGCCAGCCAGGCAGCCGCGCCGTGCACGCGCCCGGCGATAGCCCGCAGACCCTCCGGTCCGTGCCAGACTGCATACATGCCCGCCATCACCGCCAGCAAAACTTGCGCGGTGCAAATGTTGCTCGTGGCCTTCTCGCGGCGGATGTGCTGCTCGCGGGTTTGCAGGGACAAACGATAGCCAGCATGACCGTGCGCATCCTTGGACACTCCCACGAGCCGTCCCGGAATGCGGCGCTTCAGTGAATCCTTCACCGACATAAATGCGGCGTGAGGTCCGCCGAAACCCAGCGGCACGCCGAAGCGCTGGGAATTTCCGATGCAAATATCCGCGCCAAACTCGCCCGGAGGTTTTAACAACGTCAGCGCCAGCAGATCCGCGCAGACGACGAACAGCGCGCCCGCCTTGTGAACTTGCGCTGCCACATCGCTAAAATCATGGATGACACCAAGTGTATCAGGATACGAAGCAATGACCGCCGCGAGACCTTTGTGATCTGCCGCATCCAGCTTGAACAAATTCAAATCCACACTGCGCACCGTCACGCCCAGCGGTTCCATGCGCGTGATGATCACGTCCAGCACATGGGGATGCACCTTGTCGGAAACGATGACAAGGTTCGCTCCGGCTTTGCCGCCCAGCGCCATGGCGCAGGCTTCCGCAGCGGCAGTGCCTTCATCGAGCAGCGATGCGTTCGCCACATCGAGACCGGTGAGATCACAGATCATCGTCTGAAAATTCAGCAGCGCCTCCAGCCGGCCCTGCGAAATCTCCGCCTGATATGGCGTGTAGGCGGTGTACCAGCCTGGATTTTCCAGGATGTTCCGCTGAATGACCGGCGGCGTGAAAGTGTCGTGATACCCCAGGCCAATGAACGAGCGCACCACGCGGTTCTGCGTCATGATGCCCTTGAGCTTCGCCAGAGCCTGCTCCTCGTTGAGCGCCTCAGGCAAGTTCAGCGGCTCCCGCTTCCGGATCGCACCCGGCACCACCTGGTCCATCAGTTCTCCGATGCTGTCACACGACGTGGCGCGCAGCATCACCTCGGCTTCGACGGGTGTGGGTCCGATGTGCCTGCGCGCGAAAGATGTGGTGTCCGGCATTGCTGGGTCAGTGGTGCGGATCAGGCGATGTGCTGGCGATACGCGGCGGCATCCATGAGCGCGTCGAGTTCGGCAGCGTGGCCGGCCTTGATTTTGTAAATCCAACCCCGGCCAAAGGGGTCGGTGTTGATCAACGCCGGCTCGCCAGCGAGATCGTCATTAATCTCGATGACTTCACCACTGGCCGGTGAATATATGTCGCTCGCAGCCTTCACGGACTCCACAACCGCGATCTGATCGCCTGCATTCACCAGCGCACCCAGCTTCGGCAGCTCGACAAACACCACATCGGTCAGTTCGTTCTGCGCATGGTCGGTGATGCCGACGGCCCCAGTTTGAGGATCGATCCACTCGTGTGAATCGCGGTAGTGGAGATGGTCAGGGACGTAGCTCATGTCAGTTGCTGGGTTTGCGATAAAATGGTTTTTTGACGGTCTCGGCAGGATATCTCCTGTCACGTATTACGATCTCAATGGCACAGCCGGGCCTGGAAAATGCCAGGGGCAGATAAGCCATGCCGATGCCTTGGGCAAGGCTGGGCGACAAGCCGCCGCTGCAAGTCTCGGCAATGACTTCCCCGTTGGCGAAAACCGGATAGTGCGCCCGCGGTGGCGGACTCGGCGCGGTCATGCGAAAACCGGTGAGTCTCGTCAACACACCTTCGGATTTTTGCTTCACCAGCACTTCCCGCCCGATGAATTTCCCCTTCTCGAAATCCACAAAGAAACCCAGCCCGGCCTCCAGCGGCGTCTTGTCCGGCGACAGATCATTTCCATTCAGCGGATACCCCATCTCGAGGCGCAACGTATCGCGCGCGCCCAGACCCACCGGCATTCCCCCCCGCTCCCGCGCCGCACTGACAAATTTTTCAAACCAGCCAGTGATCGTCGCTGCGGGCGCGAAGAATTCAAAGCCTTCTTCGCCCGTGTAGCCGGTGCCGCAGAGATAGAGCACCCCATCACCGCTGGTGCTAAGTTGGATGGTGTTGCGCTCGGGATAGGTGGCGCCTTCACCCAGCACAGCCCGCAAAACCGCACGACTCTTCGGCCCTTGAATGGCAAGACCACCCGTCTCCGCACTGATGTCCACGAGGCGCACATCCGTGTCACTGATGTGCTTTTGCAACCACGCATAATCAACATCAATCATGGAAGCGTTCACCACGAGGAAGAATTCCCGCTCGCTCATCCGGTAAGCGATCAAATCATCGATCACTCCGCCGCGTTCGTTCAACAGCAGCGTGTACTGGCCGTGACCGGGCGCGAGCCTGCTGATGTTGTTGGTCAGCATGCGGTTGAGAAACGCCTCCGCATCCCGGCCTTCCACGAGAAACTGTCCCATGTGCGAGATGTCGAACACCCCCGCACTGGCGCGGACCGCCTTGTGTTCGTCCACGATGCCCGAGTATTGCACCGGCATCTCCCAGCCTGCGAAAGGCACCAGGCGCGCGCCCAGTGCCACATGGGCATCGTGCAACGGGCTGCGCTTCATCGGCGTGTTCTCGGACATGGGACGGCGAATGTGGCGAAGCACGCTGGATTGTCAATCATCCGACGGCGGGAGTTCCAATATACTGGACGCTGTTTTTCCTCTGTGCGCCGGATCACGGAGCGCAAAAAATTGATTACCTGCTGGCGCAGCGTCCAGCCCTGCGCAAGCATCACGCCCATGTCACTGATCAACAACCTGGAAAACAAGTTTGGCCGCCATGCCATTCCCGGTCTCGTCAATATCATCGCCGGCTTTCAAGTGGCGGTGTGGATCCTCTCGAAGTTTCAACCCGACTTCCTCGAGTGGCTGACCTTGAACAAAGCCATGATTCTGGGCGGCCAGGTGTGGCGCCTGGTGACATTCGTGTTTCTTCCCGGACAGTCCAACCCGGTCTGGATGCTGGTCGCCGTCATGCTTCTGCTCACCGTCGGCCGGGTTCTTGAAGAGACTTGGGGAGCGTTCCGGGTCAACCTCTATATACTGGGCGGAATCGTGTTCGCCGCCGTGGGAGTTCTCCTCCAGCAGACACCGGACGTGGGCGCGATGCACTCCATCTGGTTCGGCATGAGCATCTTCTTCGCCTTCGCCTGCGTGGTGCCGAATTACGAAATTCTCCTTTTTTTTATTCTTCCTCTCAAGGTCAAATACATCGCCATGCTCGGCGGCGCCATGTTGCTGCTGGATTTCATCGGCTCCCCGGCTCTGCGCCTGCCTATGATTTTCAGCTTCTTGAACTTCTTCATCGCCTGCGGTCCTGGGCTCTGGCATGACTTCACCCAGCGCACCAAGGTCGCCGCCCGCCGCTCACGTTTCGATTCCGCGCAATCGCCTAACGATTCTTTTTTCCACAAATGCGCCACCTGCAGCAAGACGGAAATCGACGACACCACGCTGGAATTTCGCGTCACCGCGGACGGCGAGGAATATTGCAGCGTCTGCAAGCCGAAGAAGCAGGCCTGATCTTTGTTGTAGCACAGGTTTTCAACCTGTGTGTAGGCCGGGCATTCTGCCCGGCATTAAATCTTCAACCGGTCCAGAATGGTCAGACGACACACAGGCAGCAAGCCTGTGCCACTCAGCCTTCATATCGATAGCCCGCGCCATGCACCGGGCGGATAATCCTGGCGATGAACCTTTATCAAACGGATCGGAAGCCAGGTCTGCGGGAAATACCGATGCACATTTCTCCTGGAGCATTTATAAAAAAGACGTAGCCGCATCTCGTAAGGGCGCGGGAAGATGCCGGCAGCCAACGAAGCATGTCTATTACCCGCGTCTAGAAGAGGGCCGGTTCGCAGAACTTCGTGCGCGCGACGCTGGATTGTATCAAGCACTATCCGTACCGGCCCCGGAGGAGCGGGCGACCAAGATGGGGTATCTTCAAACAGCAGTTGCCTTGGACAGCTTCAAGTGCGTTGCCTGGTCAACTGGATCGGAAACGCTGGCCGATTCAAAATGGGAGTTGAATCGGCGTCTCTTGAAAGTAAACCTGCAACAAATCCTCCCCCCATGAAATTTTTCAAGTCCGTCCTTTTCAGTGTTCTTCTGATGGCGGCCTTCGCAATCACCGGCTGCGAGAGAACGCCCCCAGTTCGCAAAATCGCCCCCGGCCCGGTGACCACCGACACCCGCCGTCGTTACGAGAATGACAACCTGTGGATCGACGCTCGCATTCCTGGTGCACCTTTGATTAAACTCGTGCTCAGCGAGCAGCGCGCCTATTTTTACAAGGGCGGAAAGCTTGCGGGCATGGCTCCCATCTCCACCGGAAGCGAAGGCAACGCCACGGCGACCGGTCATTTTCGGATCACGGAAATGGATCCAGAACACAAATCCACGCTCTACGGAAATTACCTCGACGCCAGCGGCAAGATCATCCAGCTGGATGTGGACACTTCGAAGGATTCAAAGCCGCCCGGCGCGACATTCGATGGTGCGGCCATGGCCCATTTCATGCGGATCAATGGCGGCACCGGAATGCACGAGGGCTTCATGCCAGGCTATCCGGATTCGCACGGCTGCATCCGGATGCCGGGCTGGTTTGCCGCTGCGCTCTACGAGGCGGTTTCTGTGGGCACGCCGGTGACGGTGGAACGCTAGCAGCCTGTTGAAAAACGGGGTAACACGGGGTTCGCTTCGCGGCTGCGCACCAGCCTGTGTGTCGATCAGGCCTCTGGCCTGATGCATAGGAGAAACAACAGGCTGGAAGCCTGTTGCACGCTCAGCCAGGATGGCCGAGTTACTTTTTCAACAGGCTGCTAGGTGTGGCACAGGTTTCCAACCTGTGTGTTTGCCGGGCATTCTGCCCGGCTTTGAACACTCAGACCCGGCCAGAATGGCCGGGCTACACACAGGTTGAAAACCTGTGCCACTTCACTACTGCCAATCTTTCAGCACTTTTTCGTAGCCGACCGTGTCGGGATGTTTTGCGCCGAGTTTCTTGAGTGCATCAACGTAGGCGCGCTTCATAAGGACGGCCGCCTCCCTTGTCTTGCCTCGTTTCTTGGCACATTCCGCCAGCGCGGCCACGGCCGCCAGCGTCTGCGGATGATCTTTGCCCAATGAGAGTTCCATGAGTGGCAGAATTTTACGCAACTCGGGTTCCGCCTCGTTGAGCTTGTCTTGCGCAGCCAGCACTTCGGCGCGGCCCTGACGGCCCTTGAGGGTGTCGGGATGTTCGCTGCCGTTGGCCTGGTTCAGCACCTGAAGCATGGCGGCATAGACGGCCGCTGCCTCGTCATATTTTTTCTGACCGGCCAGACTTCTGGCGAGATTGCCCCAGTTGAGCATCGTGGCCCCGTGCTCGGGACCAACCGCGCGCACGATAAGGCGCATCAGATCACGTGATTCTTTCACGGCTTCATTGTAGTCCCCCTTCACCCGGAGCACGATGGCCAGCCCGATGCGCAGATTCAATGTCACGGGATTTTCCGGGCCAAGAGTCTGCTGCGCATTCGCAATGACGGCGCGGTATTCGCGCTCCGCCTGGTCGAGTTCCCCTTCGCGGGCCAGGGCCGCAGCCTGATTGCCGCGCTTCACCAGAGCGGCTTCGTCGGGACTCGCGACATCCTGTGCGGACAGCGCGCCGGCGAATAGAACTGATAGAAAAATCCGGTGAAACATGCCACGATAGAATGACCGGGTCTGGGAATGCGGCAATGGAAAAACTTCCGGGCCGTGTGACACGCGGATTGCATGGCAAAAATAATTCCCTATGCTCAGTGAATGGCTGCCGCGCTTTCCCTGGCTTCGCGCTATGAAAAATTCACCAGCGGCGTGTTCGATGGTGTCGCAGACAATCTGCCGGGATGGAGTGAGCCGATGAGCGAACTGAATCTGCAAAGCCTCTGGTTCGCGGGCGAGTTCGGCAGGGATTTCACCAGCACCGATGGCAGGCGGATCGTGCTGCGTGACTTCGGCATCTGGAACCACGCCGCTGGGCCGGACTTCACCGGCTGTGCGTTGCAATGCGGCGATGAAATTTTGCGCGGCGACATCGAACTGGACCCCGACGCACGCGACTGGGAGCGGCACGGTCACGGCGGGAATGAAAACTACGAGCGGGTGGTTCTGCATCTTTTTACGCAGGCGCCGGAAGCGCGAATGTTCACGCGGACAGCGGCGCATCGCGAAGTCATCCAGGTGTTTCTCAAGCCGGAGATGCTGCGGGAAGCGGCCCGGCCCCGGCGCATGGCGGAGGTGCGGCTGGGGCGTTGCGCCACGCCATTGCGGGAAATGGAATCCGCGCAAGTAGCATCGCTTGTCGAAGCAGCGGCGCAGTTTCGCTTGCGGCGGAAATCGGAGAAGCTCCAGGCGCTGAGTCATATTCACGGTCGCGAGCAGGCGGTTTATCAGAGCCTGGCCAATGCGCTGGGCTATCGTCACAATCAGCGGGCGTTCACGATCCTCACGCAGCGACTGCCGCTGAAAGCGTTGCTCAAGCACGATGCGCTCGAGCGCGAGGCGTTGCTCTTCGGCGTCTCCGGTTTTCTCGAATCCGTGCGCTACGAGGATACAGAACCGGAGACGCGGACTTACCTGCGCGAATTATGGTCGCGCTGGTGGAAGCAGCGGAATGCCTACGTCAACTGGCTGGAGGAACCGAACCGTCCGCGCTGGCAAGTGGCAGGTGCCCGGCCCGGCAATCATCCGCAGCGCAGACTCGGCGCCATGTGCGTGATGTTGGGATCATGGAAAAAAATTTTCGCGTTTCTCCGCACGGCAAAAGCCTGGAACCGGAAGAACTTTTCCACCGTGCTGCTGGCGCTGGAGCACGACTATTGGAGCCGACATTACACTTTGAAGTCTGAGCCTGCCACCCAGTCGATCGCTCTCGTCGGCGGCACGCGCGTGCAGGAGATGCTGGCGAATGTCGTGTATCCGCTTCTCGTGTCTGAGCGGGGAGAGTTGTGGGCGGAATTCATGGAACAGCCGTCCATGCTCGACAACCAGAAGGTTCGCCGTGCCGCGCTGCGGTTGTTTGGTGTAGATCCGCGGGTGCGCGGTTTTCAAAAGCGGCTCTACCAACAGCAGGGGCTTTTGCAGATCTACGAAGACTACTGTTTGGAGGACGACTCCGCGTGCGAGGGCTGCCCGTTCCCGGAGAAAATGAAGGAGTGGCGGACATGAAAGCCGCAGTTCATCGCTACGCATCGGCTTTGCTCGATCTCGTTTATCCCCGTCACTGCGAGATTTGCCAGAAGTCCCTGGAATCGGAGCGACAGGGCGCAGCGCGCTGGCTTTGCAACGAGTGCCTGGACAAATTACCTAGGATTGAGGCTCCGTTTTGCAAGATTTGCGGCGAACCTTACGAGGGATCCATGACCGGTGAATTTCAATGCGGCAACTGCGCAGACTTGAAGCTGCATTTTGAGTTCGCCGTATCCACCTGTCGCGCCAGGGATGCGGTGCGCTTGCTGGTGCATCGCTTCAAATATCAACGGCGGCTCGATCTGCGCGGAGTGCTGGCGAGCCTGCTGGCGGAAGTGCTGGATGACCCGCGACTGGCGGTGCTCGACCGGACTATGTGGACGTTGGTGCCGGTGCCCCTGCATCATGCACGGGAGCGGGAGCGACAATTCAACCAGGCTTGGGAACTCTGTCGGGAACTGTCCCGCAGCACTGGCTTTCCCGCGCTGAAGGGCCTGCGCCGGGTGCGACCCACCACGGCGCAGGCTTCACTGAGTCGGCATCAGCGGATCGAGAATCTGCGCGGCGCATTCGCGATGGACCGCTCTGTTTTGAAAAAGAACGCGCTGCGCGGAGGCAGCGTGCTGCTGGTGGACGATGTTCTCACCACCGGCTCCACCACCAGTGAGTGTGCGCGCATCCTGAGACGCGAGGGTGGGGTGGAAAAGGTGGTTGTGATCACCGTGGCACGCGGCTAGGGTCGGGCACTCATCTTTCTTGCCATGGGAATTTTCAATAAACGATCCGTCGCCGACCTCGGCGAGAAGAAAAAAGACATGCCGGAGGGGCTCTGGATAAAGTGCCCTTCATGCGGTGAAAGCCTTTACGAGCAGGCGCTGGCGAAGAATTTGCGCGTCTGCACCCACTGCCAGCATCACTTCACACTCAGCGCGGAGGAGCGCATCGCTTTGCTGGCTGACGAGGGTAGTTTTGAGGAGATCGATGCCAAGCTCGACTCCGTCAATCCTTTGGGATTCAAGGACTATCTGGGCAAGGTGAAAGCCTACCAAGCCAAGACCGGTCTGACCGAGGCAGTGCTCACCGGCCGGGCAAAAATAGAAGGGCTGCCCGTGCTGCTGGCGATCATGGATTTCCGGTTCCTCGGTGCCAGCATGGGTAGCGTGGTCGGCGAAAAAATCACGCGGGCCATTGAAATGGCTACGAAGGAGAAATGCGCTGTCATCGTGTTTTCGGCATCGGGTGGAGCGCGTATGCACGAGGGCATCCTCAGCCTCATGCAGATGGCCAAGACCAGTGGGGCATTGGCGCGGCAGAGCGAGGCCAGGCTGCCCTACATTTCCGTGCTGACGCATCCCACCACCGGCGGCGTCACCGCCAGCTTCGCCACGCTGGGCGACATCATTTTAGCGGAGCCCAAGTGCATGATCGGATTTGCCGGACCGCGCGTGGTAAAAGAAACGACTCACAGCGATTTGCCGCCTGGCTTCCAGACCGCCGAGTTCATGATGGAACACGGCTTGGTGGATACCATCGTGCCCCGGTCCGAAATGCGGAACACGCTGGGCCGATTGCTGCGCTATCTACTTCCCAACCGGGCCGCGGCCTAGCTGGGCGCTTTTTATTTTACGAGGGTTGGCGGAGACAAAATAAAAAAACGTCCGTGCTGCGAATGCCATGAGCAACGACCACGACACCACCCGCACCGGCCCGAAGGCCGGCGATCCCGACACCACCTATCACACCCGTTGGGATATGGTGAACAAGGCAAAATCCGGCGGCAATCTGGGTATTGACATGACTCCACCTACCACTACGGCTTGTGGTTAGTGATGGTGTTGAACGTCACTGGGGAGACTAAAACGGATTGCTGGGCCAAACGGTAGAACAG
>VFKE01000021.1 GCA_009885695.1 Verrucomicrobiota bacterium
CCTAGCCCTTTCAAAGATGGAAGAAAGCTGATAAAATCAGCATCAGAGCAACACGCAGTTCGCGAGTTGCGAAAGTCGGGTTAGCTCTGATTCGATAATCTGAAGGCGGTGCTTCAGGTTGCTGAGTTCGCCGAACTTCTCCTGCTGCCTCTCCAGGCGCGCGTCGTGGGTGTCGATGGCGAGATCAAGCATCGCGTCCCATAGGACCGGAAGAAAACGAGAAGCGTCAAAGCCAGCCGGCAGGGGAGGGTCTGCGACGGAGTCTGGTGCCGCGAAAAACTGGTGCCAGCGCAACGGATGATGCCGCTCCTCATAATGCCGCCGCGCGGCCCGTGACTGGGTCGACAGCCACTGAAAATCAACTCTTGCCACCAACGCGGTGAGATCCGAAATGTGGCACCATAAAGCTGCTCCCGGGTAGGCCATCTGGCGCCGCAATCGGGCGACTGTTTCGTGCGGGGCATGCCAAACGATCGGAATGCCCGCCGCCATCGCTTCCACCACCGTGCGAGCGCCGCCCACCGGCCAGGTGTTCAGCAGAAGATCGACTCCGGCTTCACGCAAGCCATCAGCAAGTGTCGTTGCAACTGGAACATGAATGAAGCGCGAGCGCTCGATGCCCTCGCGTTCGAACATCTTGTCGAGATCGGCGAGATGGGAAGCTTTCAGCGGGCCGATGTGGACGTGCCTGCCTCCAGTGGCCCGGAGCAGGGGACCGAGGACATCGCGGTAAGGACATGATGAATCCTGCCATGTCTTTACCAGACTGCCCGAGCAGGCGGTTGTCAGACGGCCGTGCTTGAGGAAGGCGGGTGGCGTCGGGCCGGGGTCCGGGCAGGTCAGCGGAAGCCACGTCGAGCGAAGCCCGAGCACGTGCCGGGTGAAGGAACAAGCGCGGGGTGTGAAATCGATCAGCCGGAGACCAGGAAGATAAAGTCCTGCGGTGGGACAGCCGTCGGCGTGGTGCAGGAGCCAGATTTCCGTCCCGGCTGCGGATAGTGCAGCTGCGATCGCCACGGCGACAGGATCATCCGGATGTTGCATGAGAAAGAGCCGCCGGGGGGCTCCAGATTCAAAAAGGCGGAGCGCATTCCGGAAGGTTTCCGTCATTCCGGGCGCATCGACACGATGAATGGAATCAGGTGGAAGGCCGGTGCGCGCCAGCGCACGAGGTGCAAGTTTGGCGCCAGCCTGGCCAGCCAGCGTCAGGACCAGACCTTTCGCAGGTTCTGGCAGCGCGGTCGCCAAATCCCGGATCACCGGAGTATGACCGCCGACTTCGTAGATCATGGTTGCAAGAATCCAGTCGCCCTCTCCGGTGGACGTAGGCCTGTTCCCGAAGGTCTCGCTCATTTTTCTTCCGAGCGCATCGAGCAGGCAGTCGACGTCGACCAGACCGCCAGGCAGCGGCAGCGGCAGCGGGGTTGTTGTCAGTCGCTGGAGAATTGCAGCGACATGGGACAGTGTGGCCTCAAAATCGCCCGCGCGCAACGAGTCGCGGGCTGCAGCGAGTGTCGTGGACTGAAAACTGCGGTTCATGATGGGCGGGTCGTGCGAGGTCGTCTGTCACCTGATGTCCCAGGTCCATGTCTGGACCACGGTTCCGCAGTTACCGTGAACCTCTTTGCCCGGAATGACGCCATCGTCAACCTCGCCTATAGGCTGGATCGAATGGAGAACGGGCGGTCAGCCCACCGAAGGTGATTCTCCTTCCCATTTGCGGAAAAAATGTTTTGCTTCCAGCAGACCGCAGACTTCATGGCTTCACCTCCACCCTCTACCGCAACTGGCTCCAAGTCGCTGGACTGGGTTCTCTTCCTGGGAATCCTGGCGTCCATGGTGCTCGCGACCCCGCGCATACTCGTCTATTGCAGCACGACACCAGCCAAAATTTATGTTATCGCAATCACCGCCGCCGGGGAGCGGATCGCTCTCAAAACCCCAAAACCCCTGCGGGGCATAAGGCCGAGCATTCTGGGAGCGGAACGGGATATTTGCCGTTATGCCAGAACCCCGGCTGCACAAGCGCTCACCCCGCCCGCTGGCCGGCTGGAGTGGTCGCTGCGTCACCAGCTTAAAGGCATGAGCCATACCCGCATCATAAACACAGGAGATCCCCGATGAGAGCTGAGTTATTCAGCCGTTGGCAGCCGAAGATGAATGCCTTCCTCTTCCAGCCCGTGGACGCGCGCGCTGTCGCATGGCTTCGCATCGCGTTCGCGCTCGCACTTCCATTCTTTTTCTGGTCCGACTACTTCATTCGCCCTGACCCGGTACCGAAGCCGCTGGTCTGGGTGTATGAGCACGTCATTCAGACCTTCTGTTATTGGCTGGCGGTGGTGGCCCTGTGCGTGCCGCTGGCTTTTGGCTGGCGATCGCGCCTGTTTGGGTGCTTGCTCTTCCTGATGCTTGTGCCCTTGGACTTTTGGTGCCCGGGACCTGTGAGCCGTCAGGTGCTCCTCTTTTCCTTTCTCGCGTTCTTGTGTTTGCGGAGCGACACTGTGCGGGTGCCTTGGCGCATTGTAGACCGGTCGCGGCTCCACAGTGCTGGTCCGGTCTGGCCCGTGCGGCTCATCCAGCTGCAGCTCACACTCCTCTACGGAGGCAACGCAGTCGCAAAGAGCAGCGCAAGCTATCTGCGGGGTGACGTACTGATGGAATATTCCATCTCGCTGACAAGCTTTAAGCTGGACATGTCAGGGGGCGTGCTCGAACTGGGGCCCATTGCTATCCCGGTGGCTTTGGCGGCCGTGGGAAGCGCTCTCATCGAATACTTCCTCGCCACCGCCTTTTGGTTCGGACGATGGAAGTGGATCGCGGCCATCGTGGGAATCGTTTTTCATTGGCTGCTCACATTCATCCTGACGATTTTCAAGCTAAATTTTGCTTCGATCTTTCTCTACCTTGCTTTCCTGCTGCCCCTCATCCCCGACGATCCTGCCGTGGGGCGGCCTGGGAGCAAGATTGATCCCATGAACTGAAAATGCCATACCTCAGGCAAAGTCCCAGGTCCATGTTTGGACCACGGTGCCACGCGCGCCGGTGTTTTCCTTGCTGAAAAACAGAGGGGCGTCAATCTCGCTGGTGCCGGGGTCGACTGAAGTGCCGAGGTCAATCCAAGGGCGCGTGTAGTCAGGGTGGACTGCCAGCCAGAGTGAGAGGCGGCGGCTCACGGACGTGGAGTCGTTTCGGTGACGGAACGAATATTGACCGCGTTGGACGCGGGAGGTGAGATACACAAGCTCTCCACCCACGATCTCGCCGCCGGCTCTCGCGAAGAACATGCGGATATGTTCCGGGAAGCGGCCCTTCAGCAGCGTCATTTCTCCGGCGGTATGAACCGGCCGGGCCGCACGGCGTTCTTCGAGGAACCTCTCGAGATGCCCCCAGAAGACGGCCACTTCGTGGCACTCGAAGAATTCGCACGGGAGCTTCCGCTCCGCCTTTCGCATCGCCCGCCGTGTCTGTCCGCTCATGTGTTGCGGCACCGGCCCGGAAAATCCGGCGGACAGCTTGATGGAAGTGCACCGTGCTCCAGCCCGGTGAAGCAGGTAAAGGTCGTCCTCGACCGGTGACGCGTGATAGCAGAGAGGAGCCGGGGTGTAGGTGAGCCGCCCTACTCCGAGGTCCCGCAGGTGCGCCGGCAGCGCCGCAAAAACAGAAACCAAGTCGCGATGGACCGTGCTTGGTCCGACGACGAATCCCCCGAACGGCAGCCCTTCGTGCGACACCAGTTCCCCGTTGCAGCGATGGGCGGGAAGCAGCGCCGCGAGCCGACCCTCGTGAAAGAAGAGCAGCGAGGAATCCTGGAACCGGTCCGCATGATAGTCCATGTAGCCGCGCTCAAGCATGAAGTGACCGTTGCGCGAGCGGCGGACAAATTCATCCCACACCGCCCGCCAGCGCGGCTCGTAGGGAACAATCTGCTTCAGGGCGCTGGACATGCGATTCTTATTTGCGGAAGAACGCCTTTTTTTCAACCGCTGGCACGCCGGCAACCATGACGTGAGGGGGGACATCCTTCAGCACCACAGCACCACCGGCGACGTAGCTATCCTCGCCGATGGAAAGTTTCTCCAGCACGGTCGCGCCGATTCCAAGGATCGCACCAGCGCCAATTCGAACACTCGAAGCCACGGCAGCTGACGGGCCAACGATCACGCAAGGCCCCACATTGCAGTCGTGCTCAATGATGGCGCCTCGATTGATGAACGTAAATTCATCGATGCGAACATTGGTGCCGATGAGACTGCCCGCGCCCACGAAAACGCCTTCCTCGAGCCTGGCCATTGGGGAAACATAAGCGCCCGGGTGCACGATCACCGTGAAGGACAGCCCGAAACGCATTCGTAAATCCTCACGCAACGGGAGCAGTTTGGGCCCGCGAAACCCAAAAAGAAACTCCTCCCCGGCCTGCGGTCTGAAATCGCAGAGCATCAATACTTCGACGCGGTGCCGGATCCCCTGCCGCTCAAGCCAGGCATGATAGTTATCTAGACGGTCTTCAAAACGCTGGCCCGGGACCCGCGGCGGCTCTTCCACGTTGCGGACCACTCGTGTAAGAATCCCGCCGCACGCATGAATGGCATCCACGAAGTCCCCGAACAACGGGTGTGTTCCAAACATCACGTATCGCTTCATTGACGGGAAATAGCTGAAGATCTGACGATGTATCGATCACGCCCCTCGGCATCGGCCTCAAGGACAAGCGCTTCACGGAAGAACGGCTTCTTCTCCACCGCGGGCACACCGGCCACCATAACATGAGCGGGCACATTCCTGGTCACCACAGCACCAGCGGCGATGTAACTTTCTTCGCCGAGAACCAGATCTTCCAACACGGTCGCTCCGATGCCGACGATCACGCCTCGTGCAAGGCAGACGCTGGAAGCGATCGCGGACCCGGGACCGACTATGACTCCGGGACCCACGTCACAATCATGGCCGATGCTGGCACCCGAGTTGATATAGGCAAAATCGCCGATGCTGGCGTTGGGGGCGATGATGGCGCCCTTGATCACAACCACGCCTTCCCCCAATCGGGCCATCGGAGAAACATGTGCCGCGGGATGGATCAAGGATGTGAAGGCAAGACCGAATCGTTTCTTCAAATGTTCACTCAACGGAAGCTGTTTAGGCCCCCAGAACCCGAAAACAAAAAGCTCATCAATCCGCGGACTGAAGTCATCCAGCGACGAAACCTCGACGCGGCGATGAATGCCCTGCCGGTTCAGCCAGTCATGATAGCGCTCCAGGCGGTCTTCAAAACGCTGGCCCGCCGGTCGCGCGGGTTCTTTGATGTTTCTGATGATTCGCGACAGGTATCCTCCGCAGGCATGGATTGCCTCGGCATAGTCCCCGAACAACGGGTGTGTGCCAAACATGACAAACGGTTTCATGCTGTTGTGATTCCATCCGGCTTTACGGGTTCACGCCCGAAAGCTCCGCAACCGGGCAGCATGGCCATGCGCTGTCTGAACTCGACCGCCGTCATGACCGGCCGCTCCAGAATCGAGGCTAGTTCATGGGTCCGGCGCACGAGTTGGAGATTCGTCGCTGGCGTTGAGCGCGCTTGATCGAAATAAAGATTGTCCTCCAGTCCCGTGCGCACACCGCCGCCGGCGGCCAAGGCGAGTGCATGGGCGCTGGTTTGCATGCGGCCGATTCCGCCGGCGGCCCACAGGCACGGTCGTGGTAGCATCGCCAACATCGTGCCCAGACTAAGCGGATCCGCCTGGGCGGACGCGGCGTTCCCCAGGATCAGATTGAAATAGAACGGGGGGCGAAGTAACCCGAGTTTCGCAAGGTAGCGCGCGTAGTTCACCATGCCGGTGTCGAAACACTCCAGTTCGGGAACCACGCCGCGGATTAACATTTCCTTCGCGAGACGCGATACCATCTCTGGGCTGTTAATACTCGCCTCGCGGCTGAAATTGACGGACGAAAGCGTGAGCGACGCCATGTCCGGCTTCAATGCGCCGGTGAGTTGGAGCGGCGCGGACCGCTTTTCGAATTCACCACATAGCCTGCCGCTCAGCGATACACAGATCACCACTTCGGGATGGTTGCTCCGGATGCGGCCGATGATGTCCGCGTAAACCGCAGGATCATGCGTCGGCGCGCCATCCGGGTCCCGCGCGTGCAGATGCACGACGGTTATCCCGATCTCGGCTGCCTCTGACACTTGCGCCGCGATGTTGGCCGGTTCCAGAGGAACATGCGGCGAGTCGGCGCGCCGCGGCATCATGCCGGTGGGGGCGAAGTTCAGGACGAATGGAGAGGGCTCGACCATGTGCGGAAGATGCAGGGCTTTCAATGCTCGAATTCTCCATGTTTGCAAAGGTAGATCTTGTCTTTTTGACCTTTAAAAGGGGTCTGTTCTTCACAATCAAACAAAATCTAGTTAACATGGAGCACAACTTCTGGCCCGCGTTGCCCGAATTTGTCGGAGCACCAACTGGCCCTCTGACGGCTATTTGTAAATGTCCCGCGCGATCCGACCGCCAGGACAACGATCATGTCCTGCCCTCGGTCCCACTTGGAGATCACGCGCAGGTCGCCGTGACGCAGCCGCAGGCAGCCGATGATATTTGGATCAAAGAGTTCCGCCGCAGCGGTCAATACGAACGCGTGTGGCAGGCCTATGCCGCGCTGTTGCCCGTAAAAACCGTCGGCGTCAAAGGCGACGAACGCAGCTACGAAGCCGCCATCAGCCTGCGTGCCGTCGTCAGTGAAGGCGCCATGACCGCCGACTGGGTGGAACTTCCCTATGAAGTGCTGCGCGCCGCGTCGAACAAGATTCTTAATTCGATTAAAGGCATCAACCGCGTGCTCTACGATATTTCGACGAAGCCACCCGCGAGCATTGAGTGGGAGTGAAGTGGGTCGGCAGCCCCCTGCCGATTTCCAACTGATGTCGGCGGAGGGCCGCCGACCCACATCGGCTTTTCATCGAGTGGTCCTGCTGTCGAAGCCTTCGAGGCGTTGCTCTTTGACCTCATCTTATTATCATCACCAGACGTAAACCAACCCCCATCATGAAACTCATCCCCAACATCGCCGGAGTCTTGCTCGGCCTTCTGTTCATCGTCTTCGGACTCACTTTCTTCTTTCACTTCATGCCGGAACCGCCGGCTCCGCCCGCTGATTCTGCCGCTGGAAAATTCTTCTTTGCACTTGGCAGCACGGGCTATTTGAAGCTGGTCAAGCTGCTTGAAATTATCGGTGGCGTGCTCGTGGCGCTGCCTGTTATGCGGAACATCGGGATGCTCATCCTCGGGCCGATCCTCGTGAACATCTGGTGTTTCCACATTTTCCTGACCGGCGGCGCCTCGCTGAAAGATCCGATGAATGCTGGTATCATGGGTCTGATCACCGTGCTCGCACTGATCGTCATCGTCTCTGGACGCAAAGCTTGGTGCGGCCTCCTTGGTCGTTGATTCGTATTTTATATTCAAAAAATCCGCTATTCAGTCATGCCTTCATCCCTGTTTACTCCGCTCAAAATCGGCACGCTCACACTTCCAAACCGCATCCTTATGGCTCCGCTCACGCGTTGTCGCGCGGAGGCTGATCATGTCCCTGGCGATTTGATGGCGACTTATTATTCTCAGCGTGCCAGCGCCGGGCTGATCATCGCCGAAGCCACAATGGCCATGGAAGGCAATTCCGCATTCTGGATGGAGCCGGGCATTTATTCCGCTGCGCAAGTCGCGGGATGGAAGAAGACGACCGATGCCGTTCATGCCGCAGGCGGACGCATCTTCCTGCAAATCTGGCACGGCGGTCGGGCGTGTCATCCGCTGCTCAATGGTGGCGCGCAGCCCGTGGCACCGAGCGCCATTGCGATTGTCGGCGACGAAGTTCATACGCCCGAAGGGAAGAAGCCCTATGTCACGCCGCGTGAATTGCGGGATGACGAAATTCCCGGCATTATCGCCGGATTTAAAAGGGCCGCGCAAAACGCAGTAGCCGCCGGATTCGACGGCGTGGAAGTTCATGGCGCGAATGGTTATCTCCTCGACGAGTTTCTCCGCGATGGGAGCAACAAACGCAGCGGTCCCTATGGTGGCAGCATCGAGAACCGTGCGCGTTTGATGCTCGAAGTTATTGCCGCGGTTTCCGAAGTCTGGGGCAGTGATCGCGTCGGCCTGCGCATCTCACCGGTGAACAGCTACAACAGCATGATCGACAGCGACCCCGTCGGACTCACGTCCTGGCTGGTTAAGCGGCTCAATGATTTCAATCTTGCCTACCTGCACATGATGCGTGGAGATTTTTTCCGGCAGCAGAAGGGTGATGTTATGACTCCGGCGCGCGAACATTTCAAGGGAGTCATCATCGGCAACATGGGTTACACGCCCAGCGAAGCCATTAGTGCAGTCGAAGAGGGCAAGATCGACGCCGTAGCTTTTGGCACGGGTTTCCTCGCGAATCCAGATCTGCCAGCTCGCATCGCCGTAAAGGCCCCGCTCAACGCACCGAAGGCCGCGACATTTTATTCTCCCGGTCCAGAGGGCTACACGGATTATCCGGCGATGCAGGCCGCGTGACCTGAACGCGCCGGTCCTTTGCGGTGGATAGAACTGAAGTGGGTCGGCAGCCTTCTGCCGACTTCCAACGGATTTCGCCGGAGGGCCGCCGACCCACATTGCATTGAATGATATGACCCAGTGATGGTCGATTTCTCCATCAACGCCGGGGTTGCAAAGATGCTTCGACTTGGTGAAACTCCTGCTCCCATCCGGGTATGGAAAGACCGACGCAGTTCAGGCACTATTTGATTTCCCAGGACGCGGACGGAAGCAATATTGAGATTGCCCGTTCCAGCGAACAGGTGGGCGTGCTTGCGTTCGACTCCCACCGGCTGGAGTTCGTCCATTGTCATGTCTTGCTTGAAGCGGTGAGTGACCGGCTCGCCTTCGAGGACCGGGCGCGCAAACTCAGCGAGAGCGGGCATCCGCTGCTGGCTCGGGTGCTGGACTTCGGAGAGGATGAAGGCTCGACGTTCTACATCACGGAAAACGTGGATGGCGAGACGTTGCGCGCGTTGCTTTCGCGTCATGTGGTGATCCCGGTTTGGCTGGCGGCGAAGCTCACGGAGCTTTCGCTGGCGGCCTTCCAGGCATTGGCGGAACGCGGCGACTATGTTCCGTTGCAACCGCTCGATGCGTTGCGAGTGCTGCAAACCAGTCCGCGTGACTTGCAGGTTTGCCTGGCGGATTTTCGACTGGCCGAGACGGCCAGCGAAATCACTCTGCGCAGCCGGCAGTCAAAACCTGCCTGCGAGAAACAGGCGCGGTTCCTATGCGACTACTTCAAGGAACAAGTGCAGAACTCGAAAACATTGCCGGGTGAGTCCACGCTTAACCGGGCAGATTTCTGCGAAGTGCTGGTGAATCTGCTGCTCTCATGCGGTCCGGAAATGTCCGGGGCGATCGGTGGGCTGCGCGACTCGCTGACCGCTTTTTCTTCAATGCAATCCGCGGGTGATCTGTCCGCAACGATCAAGCCGCGCCCGTTGATCGGACCGCTCCTCGCAAGTTTTCAGGAGGTGGGTCGCAGCGTGAGCCAGACCGTGCGTCTCCAGAGCCAGAAGCTCGACGCTGGCCGACCCTACGCGTTGCGTGGCACGTTGATGAAGAGTGGCCAGCCCATCGTGGTCGAGCAGGTGCCGCCGACGAGACTTACGGGGATCGCACCCATAGAGGCATTGAAGCAGGCGCGCCAAATTCCGATGACCGGCAAGTTCCCCAATCTGGTGCCGGTGATCTTTGTTGAAGAAAATGAGGGATTGGAATGTGTCGCGGAGACGGCGGTCGAAGGGGTAACACTGGGTGATCTGCTGGCATCGCGCGGCGCGCTGGATGTTCAAGAAACTTACCTCGTGCTCTCGGGTGTGGATACGGCGCTGGGCCAACTCGAAAAGGCGTCGCGCGCCACGCGGCGGCTGCGGCTGGAGGATATTTTCCTTTTTACGGGTTTAGGCATGGAAAGAGCGTTGGTATCCGGGCTGATCGGCACCAAACTCAACGAATGGCCCGGGTTCTCCATCGTGCTGCGCGGTCATCCTTGTCTTCACATGATGTCGGGCCGTGGCACCGATCCCGGGCTGCTGCTTCCTGTGGAGCCGGCGTCATTAGATGGCAACGAGTCGCCTTGGAACGGCGGGTGGCTTGCTGCGTTGGGAAGCATGCTTAACGGAACTGCGGAGTGTGTCCATGCTGCGCAACGGGCTGCCGACGCGGACCACATCGCGGGCTTGTTCCAGAACGAGCTGGCCAGCGCGCGTCAGGGTCGATCAGGAACGCGCGCCGAGGTTCTCGCAAAAATGGCCGGGGTCATGGATAAACGCGGCCTAAATGTCGTGAAGGGCAGTGTCTTCGGAAACGAGGTCAGTGGATCGCTCCCGCCATCGCGGGATCAAGCCGCGCAAGTGACACGCGCCGCCACCACAAATAAACCGACATCACCATCGATGGAGGAACCGGAGTTGATCGCAATCGGATTTGCCGAGGCTTTGATTCATCCCTCATTGGATCTGGAACCCGGGCAGTCCGCCGAATTTGAGAGCCTCTCCATGGAAAGTTCGTGGACGGGATTTCGCAAGGAAAAACCCATGTGGATTCGCGTCACCACCTTCGCTGTCGGGGCGATGGTGGCCGGCGCACTGTTGGCTCAAGTGCAAGGCCGCGCGCTCTGGCAGGTTCGCAAGACACCCAGACCAGCTCCTGCGGCGCAAGCGCCCACTACGTCCACCGGAACCAGTGATGCCATGCCACCGGTGCCCAAGCTAGCGCCACCACCGAAAACGGTGTTCCCCAATAAGAAGCTTGATCCTGCATCCTATCAAGGATGGGGAACCGCTCCAAATTTTACACAAACAGTCGATCTCTTGAAGCGCGCCGCAGGCGATGACGAGGTCCCGGCCATGAACTCCTCGGTGTCTGCTACTCGCTGGGGCTGGGTGGGCCCCGTGATGATGCGGAAGCCTTTGAGTTGGTGAGCCAGGCCTATGCAGACTGGTGCCTGCGCCATGGCGTGGCGCATTAGGGCGGTTTAAATAATTTCGCAGCCGCGTTCGTGTTGCGCAGCCGCGTAGCGAAAACGCGGGAAATAGACATACTTCGTTGGCTGCTGTGGCTTCTTCCCGCACTCTTACGAGATGCGGCTACGTCTTTCTAAAAAATGCTCTAGGGCGGTTTATTGAGTCCCGCATAAATGGGTGACAGACGCTGGCGAGGATGAAGGCAGGGGCGGCGCATTGAGTTGCGCCGCCCCTCCTCGCTAGGCTATTTTCCACAGTTCGACGCGCTGCGGAACACCAACCCGGGCGGCGATGGCACCGCTTCTACTTTCCAGCCTCGCTCCTCACAATGTCATCCTATCATGACCAGAACGCGATGCCGTATTGTGCCGAACGCCCGATGACATTGATTGATGCCTCGCATTATGTGTATCCCAACGGGATTTCAGCTTCCAGCCCAAGGTTGCAGCTCCGCTGCTACCTTGGGTCTGCGATCCCGCGAACATCCAACCCCAACAGGGTTGCAGCCCTCCGCGTGACAGACCCTGCCGCAATCCTGCTGCAATCCTGCTGCAATCCTGCTGCAATCCGATGAACGCCATGAGATGGAGAACAAATGAGTGGATCGTTTTCATGAAGATGCAAAACATTATCAAATTGATAATATTGCCCGGCCACCAGCCATCACCTCCCCGCAGCCAGTAAACTCTCCGCATGCGCCTTCGCACTCTCAGCCTTGCCGCCGAGCATTCTTGCCAGTTCAGCAACACGGTTCTTGCCTTTCACTTCGCTCAGGGTTGAACGCGTGCGCTTGCTGTCGAATTCCTTGGTCACGACAAACTGGCTTTTTGCCAGTCCTGCGAGTTGCGGCATGTGGGTGATGGCAATGACCTGATGCCGCTCGGCCAGCACGGCCATCTTGTGGCCCACAGCTTCGGAGATGGCACCGCCGACGTTGGCGTCGATCTCATCAAAAACCATTAGCGGAATCGCGTCCTGCATCGCCAGCGCGCTTTTCACAGCGAGCAGCACCCGGCTCATTTCGCCACTGGAAGCGGTCAGGCGCAGAGGCTTGAGCGGCTCTCCCGGATTCGGAGCAAACTGAAAATCGATTTCCTCCAAACCGTCACGCGCGGGTTCATCGCGTCTGATGAGCGGGACTTCAAAGAGGGCGCGCTGGAAGCCGAGATCGGCGAGATGTGCGCTGATGTCCTTCGCAAGTTTCGGCGCGGCCTGTTTGCGTTTCGCGGATAGTTGAGCGCCAAGCTTGTTCACTTCCACGCGTTCAGCATCAGCTTGTTTCTTCAGCCTCTCGAGAGCCTCACCACGGTTTTCCATTTTTGCCAGCTTGCCTTCAGCCTGATCATGAAAAGCGAGAATGTCCATCACGGTGAAACCGTATTTGCGCTTGAGGGTCTGGATGGTGTGAATGCGTTGTTCGAGACCCGCCAGCTCGTCCGGTTGAATCTCGACGCTCTCGGCATAGTCGCGCACGGAGTTATCCATCTCGCGTAACTCAATATGAGCGGACTCGAAGCCGGCGAATATTTCCGCGAGCTTCGGATCATACTTTGCAAGTTCGTGAATCATTTTTGCCACTTCGCGCAAGGCGGTCATGATGCCGCTTTCACCTTCGCCAAGTCGTTCCGAGATGCCACCGCACAACTCCACGAGTCGTGCGCCATTGGCGGCGATGCGGTGGCGACCATCGATTTTCTCCTCCTCGCCATCCTGCAACTTGGCGTCGGCGATGTCCTTGATCTGGAACCGCAGCATGTCCATTTCCTGCTCCGTGGCGCGTTCGGCGTTGGCCAGTTCATCATGCTCAGCTTGGGCGCGTCGCCATGCGGCGTGGGCTGCACGATATTTCGCCGCCAAATCCTCGACACCAGTGTAAGCATCGAGCATCTCCAACTGGCGTTCCTTGGAGTGGAGCGACTGATGATCGTGCGGGCCGTGCAAGTCCACGAGATGTTCCCCTAGCGACTTGAGCATGGCGCTGGTGACGGGCGAGCCATTGACGAATTGCTTGTTGGTGCTGGCTCCGATGATGCGCCGGATGATGAGCGACTCGCCGTCGAGTTTATCGAGTCCCCCCTCGATGAGGATGGCATCCACGGCACCAGTCTTCTTCAAATCAAACACCGCCTCCACCGTGCAGGTCTCCGCGCCGGTGCGGATGAGACCGCGGTCGGCGCGTTCACCCAGGATGAGCTTGAGTGCGCCGACAATGATGGACTTGCCTGCGCCGGTTTCGCCGGTGACACCGACAAGACCGCCCTCCAGTTCCCACGCGAGATCTTCGACGAGGGCGAGGTTTTGGATTTTGAGGAGGGAAAGCATGGACTGCCCGATTATGATGGCAGCGGCGCGGTTTGCAACGTTCTCACGCAAACTTGCGCCCGGGTAAAAAACCGCGATGGTGCGCCATGGAAACCGTGCTCACCGTCACACAGGAGTCCGATGGCGGCCATGTCGCCGAGGGGCTCGGCTGTGATATTTTCACCCAGGCGGACACTTGGGAAGAACTGCGCAAGAATGCACGCGAAGCGGTGGATGCCTACTTTTTTGACCAGAAGAAACCGGATGGCATCCGCCTGGCTGCATGATGTCCGCAGGACAAAATAACGTGATGCCATCTCACGTGTCGTCCCACCAACGCGGAGCGTTAGGAGCCCGTAGCGAGGCGTTGAGTCCGCGCTGCGGACGACACTTCACGATGGCCGAAGAAAGATTTGCAGCACCGCGTCGCGGTGCCAGCCATGTCCGCCCGTTGACGACTGGCATCGCACCGCGATGCGATTCAGCACGATCTGTATTCGAGGGGTGTCGCCTCGCTCAACCCCTCGCTACCGTTTGTATTCGCTCTGCGATGCATCAATGAAACGCGGTTGATCTTCACTGATGAATCTTGAACTCACTTTTCTTGGAACCGGAACCTCCGTCGGGGTGCCGATGATCGGGTGTGACTGTGAGACCTGCCGGAGCACTGACCCGCGAGACAAGCGCCTGCGCTCGTCCATCCACGTCTCCACGCCAGAGTGCGCGTTCGTCGTGGATGCCGGACCGGACTTTCGCTCCCAGTGCCTGCGCGAGAATATCCGCACGCTGGACGCGGTGCTTTTCACCCACCCGCACATGGATCACGTCACGGGGTTCGATGACGTGCGCCGCTTCACCATACTGGAGGAGGCTGTGATGCCAGTCTACGGCTTGCCGGAAACGCTGGAAGCGTTGCAGCGGATTTACTATTTCAGTTTCAACACCGTGAATCGCTGGCGGGGCTATCTCAAGGCGGACCCTAAAGTAATCAACGGACTCTTCCGGCTCGGGGAGACGGAGATCACGCCGCTGCCGGTGAAACATGCCAAGGTAAACACCACGGGTTTTCTTTTCTCGCGCGGCGGAAAAAAACTCTGCGCCTATTTCAGCGATATGAAGGAGCCGATGCCGGACACGGTGGAGCAGTTGCGCGGGGTGGACACGTTGATTGTGGACGGCTTGAGACTCACACCGCATCCCACGCACATGAATTTTCCCGAGGCGCTGGCATTTGCGGCGGAGGTGCGACCGAGACAGACGTGGCTGACGCATATCGCATGCGAGATCCTGCATGCGCGCGAGGAACAAAAACTTCCCATCGGCGTGAACATCGCGTATGATGGCTTGAAGCTGCAATGGTGACCCTGACGCCAGAGAGGTGGACGATCCGGAATCGCACCGCAGAAATTCGCGGCGCGAATTTGCTGTTTTTCTTGCTGATGGCGGGCTTGATACCAGCGAAGGACAAGCCGCCTGAACCTTCGGCGACGACCGATTGGAATCCGGCTGCGGATACGATCGTGGTCTATAACAAGTCATTCAACGGCTCCAAGGCGCTCGCTGAATTCTATGCTGAAAAACGTTACATCCCTGCCGACAAAGTAGTCGGCATCGAGTGCCCGAAGGAGGAAACCATATCTCGCAACGAGTTCGAGAACACCATTCACGAGGCCTTGCTGCGGAAATTCAATGAGAAGAAATGGTGGACAATCGAGATGCGCGATTTGATCGATCCGAATGGCAGACCCGTGGGCCAGGGGCCGCAAGTGGTGAGTCAAGATATCCGGGTGGTGGTGCTCATGCGCGGAGTGCCGTTGCGAATCAAGCGCAGCAGCGACAATCCCGACCTGGTGGCGACCGAAGCAGATGAGGCCAGCGTCGACAGCGAGATCGCATCACTTGGCCTCCTTGGGCGACCGCTCGCCGGTCCGATGGAGAACCGTTATTTTCAGTCCATGCGGCGATTCGCCGATCATTATGAAGCGCGCGGCCAGTTGATCGTCGGGCGGCTCGACGCTGCGGACGACGCGACGGTGAAGCGCATGATCGAAGACTCGCTCAAGGCTGAGCGTGACGGTTTGTGGGGCCGGGCTGCGATTGATTTTGCGCTGAAGGACGGCGCCTATCTCGAGGGCGAGCAATGGCTGGGCAACTGTGTGAAGCTGTGCCGCGACGCGGGCATCCCGGTCTTTGCCGATCGCAGCCGGGAGTTGCTGCGAGACGAGTGGCCGCTGCCGGACACCATTTTGTATTTTGGCTGGTATGCGGACAACATTCAGGGCGCACTGGCGTCGCGGGACTTCCGTTTCAAGCCGGGCGCGATCGCCAGCCACCTGCACTCCTACAACGCCGCGATGCTGCGCACCAAGACCGAGCATTGGTGCGGCCCGATGCTCGACCACGGTGCCGCGGCAGTGCTGGGCAATGTTTGGGAGCCATATCTGAAGCTCACCACGCACTTCGACCTAGTGACGGCGCGGCTGCTGGATGGCCTCACACTGGGCGAGGCTGCATGGAGCGGAACACCGGCACTCTCCTGGATGAACGTGCTGGTGGGTGATCCGCTCTACACCCCGTTTCCGAAGGGACGGCAGAACATCGCCAAGCAAAAACAGGATGAAGATTATGCCGTTTATCGTGACATCGCACGGCGACTGCTGCTGCAGGATGCAAAAAAATTCCGCCGCGAGTTGATCCAGTCCGCCACGGAAAGAAAAAGCCCGCGACTGTTGGAATTTGCCGGGCTTTTCTCCACGCTGGAGAGCGCGTTTGGGGAAGCAGAAGATTTTTTTACACACGCGGGCTCGCTCCACACGAATGCCGCGGATCAATTGCGCTGCGCGCTGTATGCAGCGGAACTCGCGCAGCGAAAGGGCAAAATGGAAGATGGGCGCGACCTGCTCAAGAACATATCAACTGACCCACGGTTCTCAAAACTTCCAGGACGCAACGCTGCGCTAGCTCTGGAGAAAGAGACGCAGTCGAAAAAATGACCACTCCTGCTCGGAAATCGCTGAACAAAGAGTAGAAGCGACGCCCTCGTCGCTTGCGGCACTGGAATCAGCGACGAGGGCGTCGCTTCTAGTGCGCTGTAGAGCGCCACAACCCTCCGAGGCGGAAGACCTTGGCCATCTGGAACCGTGTTCTGGGTGAGAACTTGAAGTAACTGCGTCGCCGTGAGGCGGGGTGGAGAGCAACGGAAAGAACCTGACAGACCGCAACGAA
>VFKE01000025.1 GCA_009885695.1 Verrucomicrobiota bacterium
GAAGGCTTGATTTTGCGACATCAGGCTCAAAAGGTCTGCACTACACGGCGAGCCGATTCATGGTTTCGGTGACGAGGTGATTTTGGGCGGCGGTTGCTCGGGCAGGCTCAGCTTCAGTTGGTTGAGGAGCAGTTGCAGGTCTTTCTCGGGCTGCGTGTAGCGCGCAATGATGATCTCTCTTCCATCGGTGGTGGGCAACCGAGCGGAGCGAGATAGAAAGCCGACAGGCTGCCCCGAAGGGGCGAGCAAGCTGGGGGCGAGCGAATCAAATGCACGTCGAGCATTTGTACGGTGGCGAATTTTTCCAGGACGGCTCTTGGGGAGCTGGAGCGTATCCTCCGATGCGCGCTTCGTGAAAACCGAGGTGCAGCTTCATGGTGAGGGCGACAAACAAAGCGCCACGATCACCTGTCGAACAACGAAGGAGCATGATGACCGCTGAAGATAGCCATCGATGAGAAGGTGCAACCACCAAGGTCTGCACTACAAGCCGTTTAGGAAAATGTCCCTTGGAAAATCAAGGGTTCCAGCGCCATGAACGATCAAAAATCGCTGTTTTTCAGGTACAGTCCGCGAAGTCGGGTTAATACACATACCCTGTGGCCACGCGCCTGAATTCTGTAATACCCATGCTTGCCCGGGGTTCATCCTTGCCCAACCCTCGCGCCATGATTTCCGCCACAACTTGGACAGCTTCAATCGCGGCCCTGGCATTGAGGAACAAGGCGCGCGTCCTGCGCGCGAGCAGGCTCGATGATTTCCGTTCACGCCAGTTTGATGATACTCTTCGCGTTTCCTGAGAATATCTTTGTCTTTACGGTATCGCTTTTTACGAGCTTGTGGATCATCGCGATCATCTTCGAGCCGCAGCAATTCGTGTCGTCAATCGTGCCAGCCACATCCGCGCAGTCACTGCCATAGAGTAATTTGTCCTGATGCAGGTCGAAAAACGCCGCGCCATGCTCCTCGTCCCGAGTGAAGGCGTTGAGCCCGCTGCCTGCAGAAAGGTCAGCGAAAAAGTTCGGATAGTTCGAGAGCCATTTATCCGTCAAGCCACCCCGTGTGACCGGTCCTTTGGGATAATTCACCGACGGGTCGTGCCTCGCATCGATGTTGCCCCATGTGGCCTGGGCGTGGGCGATGAAATTCACATCTTTGTATTTCTCCAGCACCGTGTAGAAACGCTCGTAACCGTTATTGTAGGTCTTGTGCTGGAAATGCAGCAGGACCGGCACCTTATAAGCCCGCGCGATATCGTATATCCTGAAGCTCGCCGCCGAATCGCATTCCACATTGAATTTCTGCTCGCCAATGCCCTTCGCGCCAAGCCGGAGATATTTTTCGATCTCCGACGGCGCAGACTCGATGTCGGTCACTTCATTGGCAAACATCACAAAAAGATCCGGGTACTGCTGCACTGCCTTGTGAGCCGCGATGTTTCCAAGCACGCGGGCCGCGAGACCGAACGACTTTCCCAAATGCGTCGAAGCCCCAAATGCATCCGAACCGGCGGGCAACAGGATGGTCTTTGTCACCCCCATTATTTTCTGATGCGCGATCAAGGCTTCGTCACTGCGCCCTGCGAAGTTGGTGTGTTGGTGAATATCGAAAATTTCGAACCTCCCGTTTGTGGCGCAGAGGGCGGGCCTGTGCAAAAAAGAACCAGCGAGCGCAGCGGAGGTTCCGGTGAACCATTGACGGCGGGTGCTTGAGAACATCTGTATGATACGCGGATGAGCAGTAATTCTTGCAAAAAAATTATGCCGACACGCATGACTTTCTCCAGCCTGAGAGTGGGGGTGTTTCATCAGGGAACGCAAGCAGGATGCACAGCAGGATGCGCGCCTGCCGTGTCAGGCTGGAAGCCTGACTTCCCCGCGCCGCGGCGACCATCAATACACATAACCTTTTGCAACACAGCTAAACTCCGCCGCATTCCTGGTCGCCCAAACATCATTCCTGCCCAACTCCCGCGCCATGATCTCCGCCACAACGTGGGCGGCTTCAATCGCAGCCTTGGCATCGAGGAACAAGGCGCGCGTCCTGCGCGCGAGTACATCCTCGACGGTGCGCGCCATTTCGTGGCGAACGTGCCAGACGACCTCAGCTTTCTGATATTCCAGGCGCGGATGGATCTTCTCGGCAAGTGATGTGCACTCGCGTGCCAACTCAGCCACGCCAATGGCGTCGGTCCCATAGACATTCCATGGACCCGTGGATTCTGGATCCTCCATGGCACCATGAAGCTTCAATGACTCAGTCTCGCAGTGATACTTTTCGAGACCGGCAATCATTTCCGCGCGGTTCACCACGTCTTCGGCCATCTTGCGATACGTCGTCCACTTGCCGCCAGTGATGGTGAGGAGACCGCTGTCAGAAACCAGGATGGTGTGGTCACGCGAAAGCGCCGCCGTGTTATTCGTGTCACTGCGCCTTATCAGAGGACGCAACCCAGCGTAGATGCTCAGCACATCGCGCGGCTGTGGATCGCGAATCAGGTAGCGCGCCGCGTGTTCCATCAGAAACCCACGCTCCTCCGGCAGAGCGCGCGGTTCAATGTTGATATCGTCGCGCGGCGTGTCCGTCGTGCCCACGACCACGCGTCCATGCCAGGGCACGGCAAAGAGCACGCGGCCATCGTCCGTCTTGGGAATCATGATTGCAGAATCACCCGGCAAAAACTCGCGCGGCAGCACGATGTGCACCCCCTGACTGGCTGCGACGACTTCTCTCGAACCGGCATCGTCCATTCGCCGGACGGAGTCCACAAAGACGCCCGTGGCGTTGATGACGCAGCGTGCGCGTATTTCAAATTCCACGCCGCCCTCCACGTCGCGCACGTGTGCACCGCAGATTTTACCGTGTTCTTTGATCAATCCGGCGCACTCGACATAGTTCAACACCACCGCGCCGTGATCAGCCGCGCTCTGGGCGAGCGTCACGGCAAGCCGCGCATCATCGAACTGTCCGTCGTGGTATATGACTCCACCGGTAAGATGCTCTTGCTCGATGGTCGGGATATGCCGCACGGTCTCCTCACGCGACAGCCAGTGCGAGCGCGCGAGGCCAAGCTCTCCCGCGAGTTGGTCATAAGCCTTCATGCCGATGCCGTAGAACGGCCCCTCCCACCAGTGGTAGTTCGGGATCACAAAGGGCAGAGAGTGGACAAGATGCGGCGCGTTGCGATGCAGCCGTCCGCGTTCGCGCAAAGCTTCCAACACGAGCGAGATGTTGCCCTGCTTCAAGTAGCGCACGCCACCGTGGACCAGTTTGGTGCTGCGGCTTGATGTTCCTTTCGCAAAGTCGCTGCGCTCGATCAACGCCACCCTGTGCCCCCGCGCCGCTGCGTCGACCGCAGCGCCAAGCCCCGTCGCTCCGCCACCGACGATGAGGACGTCCCACGCTTCGTCGCGCGAACGAACCTGGTCGAGTCCGGCATCGCGTTGCATGGTGTCAGCAAGTGAGCGCGAACGCTGCGCTCAGCAACCAACTTCTCAAGTGATTCGCCAAGCAGCAAAGAAAAGCCACCGGCCCGTGAAGGAGCCGGTGGCTGGAAGTTTCAATCGAGTCTACGACTTAATAACGACGGCGCTGGGCGTCTTGATAACCCTGATCGTAGGCATTCTGTTGCGCGTTCTGGGTTTCGAGACGAGTGACGCGCTCATTTTGGTTGCCGATCATACCACCCGCGGCGGCTCCGACACCGCCACCGATCAGGGCACCTGCGGTGGTATTGCCGCTCTGATGGCCGACGATGCCGCCCACCAGGGCTCCAGTCCCGGCGCCGGTGAGGGCTCCACTGGTGGTGTCACAACTCACGCTCAGGAACGAGGCCGCTCCGAGCACCAACATTATAATAATTTTACGCATGGTCTGCATGGGGGTTGAGTTATTTTGTATCATTTGACTGTGTAGAGCGCGAATTCATTCAACGCCCGACGTATTAAACGCGATGCTCGCGTCGCGTCCAACATTTATAATACAATTATTTGCAACCCTCTGCGTCACATTCCGCCTGTCGCCGACATTCAGACGGCGCGCCTAAAGCCTCCTCAACCAAGAAGCTGGGACCGGGTATAGGCAGAGAAGACCTTCACGCCACGGGCCTCAATGTTCGCCCGGCCGCCTTCCTCGCGATCGAGCAACACCAGCGCAAAAGCCACCTTCCCGCCCTCCGCTTCTATCTGGTCGATTGCCTTCAGGGTGGAGCCGCCCGTGGTGATCACATCATCAATCACGGCAACCACGTCGCCGTCCTTGAAGTTTCCCTCCACGAGCTTTTTTCTCCCATGCTGTTTGGCTTCCTTTCGCACGCTGAAAGCATGGACGGGGTTGGCGGGATCAGCTTGATGCGAAGCGACGGCAACCGAAAGCGCAACCGGATCCGCACCCATCGTGAGGCCACCGACGGCGGCGATCTTTACCCCAAGCTGTTTCTCCGCCTCTCGCAAGACCGGAAGCAGCACCTGCCCCACCAGGGCACCACCTTGTGCGTCAAGAGTGGTCAACCGGCAGTCAACGTAGAGGTCGCTTTTCGCGCCGGAGGCCAGGGTGAAGTCACCGCGCATGACGGATTTCTTCAGAAGCAGTTCACGGAGGGTGGAACGGTTGGAATCGGGTGTCATGACGGATGCGATGGCGGAGGGATATTCATTGTAAATGCTGTCGCTGCACGAATGAAAAGCACAAATGACAAATCTCAAGATGGAAGCATTTTTTTGCGGGAACAACCTGCACTCACCGGTAATGATGATACTTTTGTGACTCACCATGCCATCCATCGGGAAAGCGCGTCCTGTCCTTGAAAACACACCTCATCGCGAGTGGGAATCATTCCACTGCGAGGTGGTGCGGGGACGCGGCTACGGGGCGCAGTGGCATTTTCATCCGGAACACCAACTGACGCTTGTGCTGAAAAGCGAGGGGCATCGCATGGTGGGAGACTCCATCGCGCCACTGTCAGCAGGTGACCTCGTTCTTGTCGCCGGGAATGTGCCTCATGTCTGGCATCAAGAGGACCTGAGCACACTGAGTTCACGCGATGCCGTCCACGCCATTGTCATCCGGTTCGGCAATGATTTTCTCGGCGACGGTTTTTTGCACAAGCCGGAGATGCAGCCCCTGCGCAGCCTTCTGCGACGCGCGAACCGCGGGCTGCGAGTCAATGGCCACACGCGTCAGAGCGTGGCGCAGCAGATGCAGCAACTCGCGCAAGCGAAGGGACTGAAGCGCGTCATCGGTCTGCTTGCCATCCTGGGCGAACTTGCGCAGTCACGGGAATTGAATCCGCTCTCCAGCGCTAAATTTCAGCCGGAGCTGCAGGCGGGTGATCCAGACCGGATGCGCCGGGTTCTTGAGCACATCCACGACCATCTGATGGAGGACTTCACGCGTGAAGACGTCGCCGCGCAAGCGAGCCTGAGCTGTGGGGCATTCAGCCGTTATTTCAAGTCTCGCACCGGCAAGACGCTCCCGCAGTATGTGAACGAGTTGCGCGTGGGCCGGGCCTGCACGCGCCTTGCGGAAACGGACGACAGGATCGGCGATATCGCTCTGGACAGCGGCTTCACAAACCTCTCCGGCTTTAACCGGCAATTTCTGCTCATCGCAGGCATGACGCCTAATAAATATCGCCAGGCATACAAGAGACACGTGATGTAACCCCTGCGTAATAATTTCCTTCACCACGCGCGCTTGTTCCACACCGGTGAGCCGCACATTGAGGCCGCGAAACTTGTAACTGAAGCGCTCGTGATCGATACCCAGACCGTGCAGGACGGTGGCGGGCAGGCTTTTCACGATGCAGATGTCGTCCGTGATGGTCTGTATGTGCGGCAGCAGATCGCTGATCCATGTTCCATGCTGACCGCTGCGCTGGCTGGGCATCAGAGGCGGCACACGGGATAGGCGCTCTGACCGCTGGTCATGCCGGTGAGGCGTTGCGTGCCCTTCATGCTCGCCGGTATTTCTTTGCCCGCGTGCTTGTGCAACATGGGCTTGTCATCAAAAAGATCCATAGGCGACAAGCCGCCGCTCTGAAACAGGCAGGGCACGCGCTTTGCCTGCGGCGCGAAATGAGGGAAGCCACGGCCGCCAACGAGGCGTGCCTATTTCCCGCGTTTTCGCTTCGCGGTTGCGGGGAGAGCTTCCGTAATTCCCGCGTTCTTACGAACGCGGCTACGAAATTATTTAAACCGCTCTAAGGTCGGAACCCCCGACTATTACGTGATGCTTCGTGTATTTCGAGACGATCTAATCCTGTCGTAGGGTTGATAATTACCATAATTAATATATATTAACCGAATTCATGCGCAATTTCGCAATTCTCTGTCTGACGGCATCTTTGTGCCTTGCGGTCGCGCGCCCATGCCAGGCGCTGAGTATCGTGGTGGATTATAGTGCGGACGCGGCGGCGGATAATTTTTTTAGTCTGCGTCCACTGGCCAAGGCGGCGGTGGACGCGGCAGCCGCTAACTTGAGTGCTTTGCTGGCCCCAACTAACTTAACGGCGATCAGCCCCAGCGGAACGCCGAACGTGAACGCGATCACGGGCACCAGCGGGAGCACATCCGTCACAGCAAACTGGGATTACTTCTATACGAACCCATCCACGGGTGCCAGCGTCACGGTCGCAAGTCCCTCCATCGCCTCGAATCGAGTAACAGTATTTGCAGGAATGCATGGAACTACGCTCGGTGAAGGCGGGCCCGGCGATGCCGGAGTCAGTCTGAGTGCCAGCGGGTTTGCCTCGCAATTGATTGCTGCCACCAATGCCATGCAGGCAGCCTCGAACGCCTACATGAATCGCGGCACCGGGCCCGTGCTCGGCACCTTGAGCGGCTCTTTGACGATTGGGGCCACCATCGCGTCCTTCGATTTAAGTTATGGTCCGATGATTGGGACTGCCGTTTTCAACAACGACACCAACAACAATGGTGTCCCCGACAGTCTCGCCACCCTCGACAATTTCTGGCACTACGATCACACCACCGCCGTTGCGGCCGGCAAGAACGATTTCTATTCCGTGGCCTTGCACGAGATGATGCACGCCCTTGGAATCGGTGCCTCCGATACATGGTCGAGTCTGGTGAGCGGCACGACCTGGCTTGGCGCCAACGTCAAGGCGCTCAATGGAGGCTCGGGCGCCAATTTGATCGATCCCGGTGGCGATCACGCGATGGCGGGTCTCATGAGCACCAGCATCTATTCGGGTCTGTCGCAGCAGGCTCTGATGAATCCCACGATTTTCACGGGCACGCGCACCGATCTCACTGCGATCGACGTCGCGTTTCTGCAAGATCTGGGCTACGCAGTGGCTCCGGTGCCGGAGCCGGGGTCGCTAACGCTTGGGTTTGGTGCGGCGGCATTTCTTCTACTGGGGCACCGCCGCCGGTAAGAACGAGCCGCTGAAGGCGGATCGTTGAGCAAGATCCAATGAATTCATCCGTGACGAAAAGTTCACTCAGCCGTGCGTGCCAACAGTCGGTATCGTGGTATGCTTAAATATCAACATCTGATGAACGTCCTCATTGTCACGGACACTTTTCCTCCCGACATCAATGGTGTCGCGCGAACGCTTGAAACGCTCGCACAGGGGCTGGCCCGGCTCGGACATCAAGTCGATGTGGTGACCACCACTCGCGGAGCCCCGAATGCGGCGCAGGGCGTAAGGGTAAGAACGATCCGGGCGGTCCGGCTTCCTGGCTATCACGAAGTGCGCGCCGGACTCGCGACCAGCGGGAAACTGCGCGGGCTCATGGAATCCGTGAACGCGGACGTTGTCTATGTCGCGGTGGAGACACTCCTGGGGCTGAACGCCATCCGGGCGGCGGAGCAACTCGGCATTCCTGTCGTTTCGGGTTTTCACACCAATTTTCACAGCTACGCCGATCATTATCAGGTGCCTTTCATGAAGCGGGTGGCGACAAGATTTTTGCGTTGGTTTCACAACCGTACCGCCCGAACGCTCGCACCTTCACAAACCACGGCGGATCAGTTGCGGGCGATGGGTGTGAATCATGTTGGTGTGATGGGTCGGGGCGTGAACACGGAATTGTTTGCACCGTCGCGGCGTGATTCTACATTGCGGCGGGAGTGGGGCGCGGTGGAGGATGCGCCAGTGGTGACCTTTGTCGGACGTATCGCCGCGGAGAAGAACCTGTCTTTGGCGGTCAAAGCCATGGCGCGGGTGATGGAGAAATTTCCAACAGCTCGCGGAGTTTTTGTCGGCGACGGCCCCAAGGCGCGTTCGCTGCGGGAGGCCCATCCGGAGTTTATCCATGCGGGTGCCCGCACGAGCATGGATCTGGCATGGCACTACGCCTCCGCGGACATTTTCTTGTTTACCAGTCTGACGGAAACATACGGCAACGTGCTGCCGGAGGCGATGGCTTCCGGGCTGGTGACGGTCAGTTATCACTATGCCGCCGCGCGCGAGTTGATCGATCATGGACGCAACGGGTTTGTCGCCCCGATGCGGGACGCCGGGAGCTATCTTGCCGCCGTTGACGCGGCTGCAGACCGGTGGAATGATCATTCCATCCGGCGTGCGGCGCGGGAGACCGTGCAGACTCTCTCTTGGAGTGCCATCGTCACCCGGTTCGAGCGCGAACTCATGGGCGCGGACCGGGCCAGCGCGGCACCGGCAGCACTGCGAGCGCCGGTCCTCACGATTTCCCCATGAAAAGAAAACTCCGCTTCAAGACCATCTTCATCTCCGATGTCCATCTTGGTGCGCCGGAATGCAAGGCCGCCCAGGTCGGCCATTTCCTGCGCCATTCGTTGTGTGAGAAACTGGTGATGAACGGCGACATCATCGATGCTTGGGCGCTGAGTCGAAACGGGCAATGGACGAAGGCCCACACCCACTTCATCCGCACCGTTCTCCGCAAGATGGAGCGGGAGAACACCGAGGTCATTTACACCCGGGGAAACCACGACGACGTGCTGGCGCGCTTTCTGCCAATCGCATTCGACAATCTCCAAATCTGTGAGGAGCATATCCACGAGTCGCCGCACGGGAAGTATCTCGTGGTGCATGGGGATGGATTTGATCATGTCACCACCAATCACAAGTGGATGGCTCACGTCGGCGCGGTCGGTTACGAGACCTTGCTGAAGATCAACCGTCTCTTCAACAACTACCGTCACTGGCGCGGTAAAGAAGCCTTCTCGTTCGCCAAGTGGGTCAAGTCCAAGGTCAAGGGCGCGGTTAGTTTTGTTGGAAAATACGAGGAGCAGCTTCAGGAACTCGCCTGTCATCGCGGTTGCAACGGAATCATCTGCGGTCACATCCACACGCCCGCGAACCGGCAGGTCGGTGATGTGCATTATCTTAATTCCGGTGACTGGGTGGAGTCCATGACTGCGGTTGTGGAGCATCTGGACCGGAGCTTTGAAGTCATCACCTATCGCGATTTTTGCGAACGGGCCGGGCGTCAACCCAAGGGAGTACGACATGCCGCTGCCGTTGACCCGGCTCCGGAGGACATGGTGCCCGATGAGGGCGAAGAGGGGGCTGAGGTTGAAACTGGCAAACGCTGAGCCAGGCACTCGCAAGTAGAGATGCTTGATCCTGGTTTTTTCCAGCTATAGCCACCCAGGTTAAACAAATCCATGGAAAGCATTTTCATCACCGCCCTGTCCCTCTTAGAGCATTTTTAAAAAAGACGAAGCCGCATCTCGTAAGAGTGCGGGAAGAAGCCACGGCAGCCAACGGAGCATGCAAATTTTCCGCGTTTTCGCTTCGCGGTTGCAGGGAGAGCTTCCATATTTCCCGCGTTCTTACGAACGCGGCTACGCACACGGCTACGAAATTATTTAAACCGCTCTAATCCCTGCTATGTCCGTTGCCTCCGCCAATGCTCCGGCACTGGCGGAAATCGTGATTCTGGTTGTTCTGGAATCGAGCATCGCGCAATAGGACGACATGGGTGCAGTGCGAGATTGAAAAGCGGAAGCGGCACCATCGCCGCTTGAGTTGGTGTATCAAAGCACATCCATCTGAGGCAAGCGGACTGGCGACGAGGCGTCGCCAGCACCGGACAAAGCGGCGAGGGCGTCGCTTCTAGTGCGCTGTGAAGCGTCACAACCCTTCGAGGTGGAAGACCTTGGCCATCTGGAACCGTGTTCTGGGTGAGAACTTGAAGTAACTGCGTCGCCGTGAGGCGGGGTGGAGAGCAACGGAAAGAACCTGACAGACCGCAACGAA
>VFKE01000179.1 GCA_009885695.1 Verrucomicrobiota bacterium
AGCATTTTAATTAAAGACGTAGCCGCGCTTCGTGAGAATGCGGGAAGACAGGAAGTTCTGTAGCCAGGAGACTTTGTCCCGCACTCTCACGAGATGCGGCTACGAAAATCTTTAAAATGCTCTAGCCTTCTTGTCCATGGCACGGATGGACTCCGCGATGCGCCTTCCGATGAAGGCATTGGCCTCTGCAGAGAAGTGGACATTCTCCAGCAAGCCTTCGATTGGCAGTTCGCCACCTTCCCCATGGGCCTCCTCCAGCCAGTCCAGCGTGTCCACCGCAGCCAGACCCTTCTTCTTGAAGAACTCGAAATGAGCGGCGTATGTGCGCTTCTTGTCATCGTTGTGGTGTTCGAGGTTCGTGGGGCTGGGGAACCACATGATGAGAGGCACGGCACCGTTCTTGCGGACTGCGCGCACGAAGTGCATGAACAAGCGGTTGTTGATCTCGGCGATGAGGCGGCTGCGCTCGCCATTGCGCAGCCCTTCGCGCTCCCGCATGCTGCGGAACTTCCCTTGGGGTCGGTAAATGCGGCTCCATGAAGCTGACAGGTGGTCCACCACGGGTTCGATGCTTTCTTTACGGTCGTCCAAAAAGGTGAGAAAGGGCGTGTCGGGTTGCGAGCGCAGCAGGATGTCCTCGCGCGACATCTTCTTGAGCTTTGGCAGCGGATTTTCCAGGAAAGCTGCGTAGGCCTCGCGGCTTTTGAGGTACGGTGGACGGATCGCGAGTCGGCCATTCTTATCAAGCGTGGCGTAGGGCAGAGCACAGGCATTCGGCGAGTCCGCGGGGTTTTTGTAGCGGAAAGGGTAGTAAACGTTCACGCTCCGCTTCGTATCCTCGGTCATGCAGCCGATGATCACATAGTCGGCCTGGAACTCGGTCTCGACCTCCGTATAGCGCAGGAAGGCCTGCGTGAGTCCGTAGCCGGGCACGCCGAAGTTGAGGAACTCCATGTCGGGTGCCGCCTCCTCTGCGCGATGGGGCCATGTCTCATGGTTGGCCACCTCGTCGCAATGGGTGAAGGAGTCGCCGAAACACAGCACCCGGATCTTTCCCGGAGGTTTTTCCTTCGTGTATTCGCGGTCCGCGCGGAATCCTTGCGCATTCGACCGGTAGAGTCCGTGCTTGGACACCTGGTTTTTCCCGATGGTCCACGCTAAAGACGGGCTGTAAACTTGGTAGCCAGCGGCGCCATCCACGATGGCCTGCGCCGCTTTCCGCTGGCGCTCCGTGAACATGAAGGAATCACCTGTGACCGGCGCCTTCTTGAGGTACACGTAGCACGCTAATTCCAGCAAACCGTACGCAAGGCACAGCCCCATCGCGACGGCCACCAGACCGAAGACGAGCGGTTTCGGGTTGCGCACCGCATCGAGCAACCGACGCCCCAGTGCAAGGACAAGCACGAGCAGCACCACCCGCAGAACCCAGACCAATGCCTCCGGCAGGAGTGGCAAGGTGAGGATGAGCAGGACAAGCGCCAGCACGCACCACCAAGAATGCCGTATGAGTAAAGACCAGATCTTGTGCGTCATGAGAGATTGAAAAGGGAAGAGATGAGGGAGTTGCTCCAGTCAGAGTGGAAGAGTCTTGGTGACGGCTTGGGCCAGCTCGGAATCATCCGTGCTCTCCGCCACCAGGGTGACGGGCCGTTTTTTGACTTCCTTGATGATGACCGCGAGGTATTCGCCGATGATGCCCATGCAGAAAAACAGGGCGCTGGCAATCAGGGAGAGGTAGAGCACGATGGTGGCGGTGCCGGCGTTGGCGTTGATGTCGTAGCCGAGGGGATGGAACGCGGGCACGAAGCGGTTGACGGTGAACAGGAGCGCCGCCAGCAACGTGACGCTGGTCATGATCATGCCCACCCAGGTGGCGATGCGCAGCGGGGCGGTGCTGAAGTTCACAAGGTTGTTGATGGCCAGCGCGGCCAGGCGGCGCACGTTGTATTTGCTCGTGCCCCGCACGCGGCGCGGGCGCTGGTAGGTCACGGTCGCCTGCTTGAAACCGATCCATGAACGCAGTCCGCGGTGCACCGGCGTGGACTCTCCCAGGCGCAGCAGTGCCTGGTGCGCGCGAAGGTTCATCACGCTGAAGTCTCCGCTGTCCAGAGTGTAATCATGCTCTGCCATCCAGTTCATCAGGCGGTAGAAGATCTTGTAGGCGGCGCGCAGCCACCAGGGTGATTCTTCTCGCTTGCCGCGAACGCCCGCGCAGATGTCGCAGCCTTCCTGCGCGACTTTCTGATAAAGCTGCACCAATACTTCCGGCGGATCCTGCAGGTCGCAGTCAATCACACCGATGCATTCGCCGCGCGCGTGTTGCAGGCCGGTCCATACCGCTGGCTGGTGGCCGAAATTCCGGCTGAGCCGCATGCCTTGGAAGCGCGCGTCCTTCGCGTGCAAATCCCAGATCAAACGCGCGGTGCCGTCCTGGCTGCCGTCGTCCACGAACAAGATGCGCCAGTTTCCCGCTGTAGCCGTTTCCAGCGCGGGAACGAGTTGCTCCACCAAAACGGGAATGGATTCCTCCTCGTCAAAGCAGGGAATGACCACGCAAAACTTCGGGAGGGGCTCGGCCATGAGGGGCGACCCTAAGCACAGCCTGAGCCCAAATCAAACGCGCATCCCATGAAGGTGGCTCCTGCTGCCCTCCGCAGGAATCAAAGCAAGAGGAGCGCGCAGCGCTCTAAGAATTTCGATTCACGCGGAGGGCCGCAGGAGCCACTTTATTCAGCGTTTCACTTGAGTCCGCGCGACTTTGTGGCAATTCATCTGGCGATCCACAATGAACTCCCACACTGTTAAGACGATTCCTGCCGGTCAGGTTCAGCATTTCATAATGAAGCGAAACGGGTGGGGAAAAAGAAGGGTGCTTCAAAGCGTGATGACTGCTGTCTCCGCGCTGGTTCTGGCATCATGCGCCGCGCATCAGCAAAAGCCTGCGCCGCAAGGGAAGAAGCAGGCCTTTCAAATGTATGACTGGCATGGCGACGGCATCGGCGGTAACCCCTCCGTCATCATTTACCTCGATCAGCAGAAGGCTTACTTCTATCGCGGCAAGAAGGAAGTTGGCTGGACTTATGTCGCCACCGGCAAGCCCTCGCATCCCACGCCCAGCGGCAGATTCTTTGTGAAGGAGAAGAATGAGGACAAGATATCCAATCTTTACGGGAAGTTGCTCGATGCCAATGGCGACGTGATCAACAGCGACTTCAATCTCATGAAGGACACGCTGCCCGAGGGCGCGCAGTTCAAGCCTGCCCGCATGCCCTATTATATACGGTTGAAGGACGATGGCGTCGGCATGCACGCCGGACCCATCCCTCGCCCCGGCAGCACGGCCTCCCATGGTTGCATCAGGCTTCCGCGGGAAATGGCGGTGAGGTTTTTCTCCAACGTGCAGGTCGGAACGCCGGTGACCATTGTGGAGCAGGCTCCGAAGGCGCGTAAATAGATGGAGCGGTTTAAATAATTTCGTAGCCGCGTTCGTAAGAACGCGGGTAATATGGAAGCTCTCCCCGCCGCCGCGTCCGTGTTGCGCAGCTGCGAAGCGAAAACGCGGGAAGTATCGTGCTTCGCCCAGCCTAGGGAAGTCCCGCACTCTCACGAGTGCGGCTACGA
>VFKE01000030.1 GCA_009885695.1 Verrucomicrobiota bacterium
AGCATTTTAATTAAAGACGTAGCCGCGCTTCGTGAGAATGCGGGAAGACAGGAAGTTCTGTAGCCAGGAGACTTTGTCCCGCACTCTCACGAGATGCGGCTACGAAAATATTTAAAATGCTCTAGGTCTCAGGCAGGGAGAGCTTGGCGGTGGCGAGTCGGAGGCGATTCAAAAAGGCTTCCAGATCAGCGGGAGCCAGTTCCTTGATCATCCATGCGGGCATTTCACCGACATGTAATCCTGCGAGGAGCATGGAGACGACGGCAGGCTCCCAACCGCCGTCCTTGTTCTGGGCGTCGGGAATAGCGGCGAGGATGTCGTGTCCGGCCTGCTCTAGGAAGTAGAGATCCACCACGTCCTTTAACTCGGCGCGGCTGAGGAGGGTGGTGAGCTTGTTGGCGATGATCTCGCGCAGGGTGTCCACGCGGATGCTGCCGAAGCTGGCCTTCTGAGTGTCCAGTTGCGGTGCGCGATCCACCACGATGTCCACCAGCTCGCGCTCCTCACCACGAGTGAGGCGGAAGCGATGAAAATCGGGTGCGGTGCGGAGAGCGGCGCAGTCGGCTCCGATCTGGCGGGCAGTGCGCAGGACGAGATTTTGCACTTCCTTGCCCTCGACCTCATCAGGGGTGAAAAGATCGAGGTCGTAGGAGCGCCGGTGATCCAGGTAGAAAAGTCCAAGGGCGCTGCCGCCTGTGAGGAAAAAGCGCTGCTCCTGCGCGAACCACGCCAGGAGAAAGTCGCGCTTGAGCGGGGTGCAGGCCTTAGAGTCTTCCCAATTCATGAGCGGCACGGAGGAGGTGCTCCCAAACAGAACGGCGGCGGCCCAGCATGGGGCTGAGCTGGGGAAATCTGTCAGCAATTTGGCGAAGCGTGAGGAACTGCCAGACCTGATCCACCCGGGCCTCCCGCATGAGCCAGGCAGCGGTGTGCAGCCAGTCGGGATCTGCTGTGCCTGCCAGCTTCGCATGGAGGGTAGCCGCAGTCTCTGGGCGATCCCAGGCGAAGTCGAGGTTGTCTGAGGGCATGGAGGCAAGAGGCGGCATGTCTTGGAAAATTATCACACGAAGCACAAAGGCACGAAGGATTTTTTAAGTCAGAACCAGCACAGAGGACTCTGCGAACTACCCTCACATTTTCGCCTCCACGCGGTATCAAATGCATGTGATCTTTCTTCGGCCACCTTCACCTGATCGGCGGCGGGAAACGTTCGCTTCAACTCTACGAGATTCTTCCACTTTCCGGAATTGATGGCGTCCATCCACCACTCCGGCCCCGACGCGACTGCGGGATGCTTTCGCCTCCGGACCCGCACCGTGGAAGGCTTGATGATCCGCATGGAGGATTGTGGCCTGAAGTGGACAAATTGTACAGACTTAATTTCACGCTTTCTTGCTTCTTACTCCTGTTGAGTCGGAATGGATGAAGTGTATCTTTGCGGTCAATTGATTTCTCATAGCTATAACTATTATAAGTTGACTGTATTTCGCATTTTCGGCAAGCTTAGCTGTCTGCCACCATCTGGGTTCCTCATCACAAACTGCCTATGCGATTGATCTATTTGCCAGCTTTGGCCAGCCTTCTCACCGGTCTTGTTTCCTGTGAGAGTACCAGCACCACGACGGGCATGGCCCATTCCGGCAAGATCAACAGCGTGAAGACCACGGCGTACACTCACACGGAAAGCGACCATAAAAAGTACAAGAACGCCTCGGCGGTCGGCTCGAAGTTGAAATACGGTTCGGTGCGCAGCGCGGCGACTGATTGGTCGGTTTACCCCGTGGGCACGGTGTTCAAGATCGAGGGGGATCCGCATCTCTATGAGGTGGATGATTACGGCTCGGCACTGGTCGGAACGAATACCATCGACCTCTACAAGCCCACCAAGTCCGACATGAGAGCCTGGGGCGCCCGCAAGGTGAACATCGAAGTGGTCAGATGGGGATCTTTCTCTAAAAGCCTGGCCATCATGAGAGACCGGCAAAAGGTCAGCAACCGCGTCCGGGCCATGGTGCAACGCATCGAGTCCAACTCCTAAGCACGGGCAGTTCAACGTGAACCGGCAGCAACGTGCGAGTCGGATCGCTGAACGATTGGCCGAACTTTATCCAGAGCCGCCCATACCACTGGATCATCGTGATCCGTTCTCGCTGTTGATCGCGGTGCTGCTCTCGGCCCAGTGCACGGATGTGCGTGTCAATCTGGTGACTCCGGGGCTGTTCAAGCTGGCGGCTACACCTGAGTCCATGATGAAAGTGCCTGTGGCCGTGATTGAGGAGATCGTCCGGCCCTGCGGTCTGGGGCCGCAAAAAGCGCGGGCGATCTCCGGCCTCTCGCGGCTGCTGGTCGAGCAGCACGGGGGCCAGGTTCCTGAAACGCTTGAGGCGTTGGAGTCTCTGCCCGGGGTCGGACACAAAACGGCGCAAGTCGTCCTGGCCCAGGCTTTCGGAGTGCCAAGTTTTCCGGTGGATACTCATATTCACCGGCTGGCCCAGCGCTGGGAATTGACCGACGGCAGGTCGGTGCTGCAAACGGAGCGCGACTTGAAAATGCTGTTCCCGCGAGACCAATGGAACCGGCTGCATCTCAGGATCATTTATTATGGGCGGGAACATTGCAGCGCGCGAGGTTGTGACGGGCGGTCATGTGAATTGTGCTGCGAGCTATTCCCAGCCCGGAAGCGGGCAAAGAAAGCCAGCAAAGCGTAATTTTAACCTGATGGAAATTGCGTAAAAACATTTAGCGTTAGGAAGGCTCATATTTAACAGTGCATATATTGCGTAAATTATAACCGTATTAAATTTAAATTGAGTATTTTATAACTTAATCCATATACTTGGCCCGGTGCCTGCACTTTAACTGTGAAAATACTAGTATGAACCTAGATCGGCTCACCCAAAAACTCCAGGAAGGTCTCGCTTCTGCCCAGTCGATTGCCGGTCAATACGGGCATCCGGAGATCAAGCCCTCGCATGTGCTCCTGGCGTTGATCGATCAGGAGGGCGGAGTCACCCGACCTTTGCTGGAAAAAATCGGTTCGGGAGTCGTCAGTCTCAAAGCGGCCATCGAGTCCCATCTGGCCCGGCAGTCCAAGGTCTCGGGCGGCGGGCAACCGCAATTCTCGCACGACTTGCGGGAGACTCTGACCAACGCTGAAAAGGAGCAGCAGAAGCTCAAGGACGATTACCTCAGCGTCGAGCACTTCATCCTGGCTCTCTTGAAGACTCGAACGGATATCGAGGAGGTTCTGAAGGCTGGGGGGCTGAAATATAATGACGTGCTCCAGGCTCTCACCAGCATCCGCGGCGCCCAGCGCGTGACTGACCAAGATCCCGAAGGGAAATACCAGACCCTTGAGAAATATGGCACTGATCTGACGGCGCGGGCCAAGCAGGGTAAAATTGATCCGGTCATCGGTCGCGATGAAGAGATTCGACGGGTGATGCAGGTGCTCAGCCGGCGCACCAAGAACAACCCGGTGCTGATCGGCGAACCCGGTGTGGGCAAGACGGCCATCGCCGAGGGACTGGCGCGGCGCATCGTGGCCGGGGATGTGCCCGACTCATTAAAGAACAAGAAGCTGATCAGCATGGATCTGGGGGGTATGATGGCCGGGGCAAAATTTCGGGGTGAGTTTGAAGAGCGCCTCAAAGCGTTTCTCAAGGAGGTCACCAGCAGCGAGGGCGAGATCATCCTCTTCATTGACGAACTTCACACTATCGTCGGCGCCGGCAAGGCCGAGGGTGCGATGGACGCCGGGAATCTCTTGAAGCCGCAACTGGCCCGTGGCGAACTCCGTTGCATCGGGGCGACGACTCTCGACGAGTATCGGAAATACATCGAAAAGGACCCGGCGCTCGAACGTCGCTTTCAGCCGGTCATGGTCGGCGAACCGAGTGTCGAGGACACCATCGCGATCTTGCGCGGCTTAAAGGAGCGCTACGAAGTCCATCACGGCGTGCGCATCCAGGATGGCGCTATCATTGCCGCCGCGACTTTAAGCCATCGATATATCGCGGATCGCTTCCTGCCGGACAAGGCCATTGATCTCGTGGATGAAGCGGCGAGCCGGATCAAGATTGAACTCGATTCCAAGCCCACTGAGATTGATGTGATCGAGCGCGAGATCATGCAGCAGCAGATGGAGCGCGAGGTGCTCAAAAAGGAGAAGGATCCCGCCAGCCGAGAACGACTGACAAAGCTTGAAAAGCAAACGGCTGATCTTCAAGAAAAAGTCTCGGCGCTCAAGGCGCAGTGGCTAAACGAGAAAGAGGCTGTCGGTGAAAGTCGCAAGATCAAAGAGGAGATCGAGAAGCTGCGTATCGAATTGGAACAAGCGGAGCGTCGTGGTGATCTGGCCCGTGGCAGTGAGATCAAGTATGGTCTGCTTCCGAAGCTGGAGCAGCAGATCAAGCAAAGTAGTTCTGGGCTTCAGCCCGAACAAGACCATGAGCGAGCTAAAGCTCATCCTACGTTGCTTCGTGAAGAGGTCACCGAGGAAGACATCGCTAAAGTTGTCGCCGCTTGGACCGGCATTCCGGTGTCGCGCTTGCAGGAAGGCGAGCGCTCCAAGCTCACGCACATGGAAGAACGCCTCAGTCATCGCGTGATCGGCCAGAAGATCGCGATCAAAGCGGTGTCCAACGCCGTGCGCCGCGCGCGCGCTGGTTTGCAGGACGAGAACCGCCCGATCGGAAGCTTCCTGTTCCTTGGCCCCACGGGCGTCGGCAAGACCGAGCTCAGCAAGGCGCTCGCCGAATTTCTGTTCGACGACGAGAATGCGATGACGCGCATCGACATGAGCGAATACATGGAGAAGCACGCCGTCTCTCGGCTCATCGGCGCGCCTCCCGGCTATGTCGGCTATGAGGAGGGCGGTCAATTGACCGAGGCCGTGCGCCGCCGTCCATATAGTGTCGTGTTGTTCGATGAAGTGGAGAAGGCGCATCCCGATGTCTTCAACACGCTGCTCCAAGTTTTAGATGATGGCCGCATCACCGATGGGCAGGGACGCACCGTGGACTTCCGGAACACCGTGATCATCTTGACCAGCAACATCGGCAGCCAGGCGATTCAGGAAATGAGCAATGCCGAGCAGCGCGAAGCCCTCGTGCGCGAGTCGCTCAAGCAGTTCTTCCGCCCCGAATTTCTCAACCGCATTGACGAAGTCATCATCTTCGACCGGCTTGAGGCGCGCGATCTCGACGCCATCGTGAAGATTCAGCTTCAGCGGGTGGTCGACCGTTTGAGCAAGCAAAACATCACGCTCAACCTTAGTGACGATGCCGTGCGCAAGATCGCCGACGAAGGTTACGATCCAGTTTTCGGTGCCCGACCGCTCAAGCGCGCCATTCAGAAGCTGCTGCTCGATCCTCTGTCGCTCGAGATGCTCGACGGCAAGTTCAAGGACGGCGACGTGGTTGAAGGCGTGATGGAGAAGGGCAGGGTGGTTTTCAAAAAGTGAGTGAAATCATTCTTTGAGCCACTCGAGTTTGCGTCTAAGAATCGTGTTAACGCATGACCTACACTGAGAAACTCCACGCCCGCATCCGCCAGACCCGCTCCGGCTTATGCGTCGGGCTTGATGTTCGCGCCTCATCTGCTGACGAAGCCCGTGATTTTCTCCGCGAAGTGATCGCGCAGACCGCACCCTTTGCGGCGGCCTTCAAGCCAAACGCGGCATATTTTGAAGCGCTGGGCTGGCAGGGGATGAGGCTGCTGGAAGAATTGCGCGGGATGATACCGGCGGAGATTCCGGTCATTCTCGATGTGAAGCGCGGCGACATCGGCGAGACGCAGCGCTACTATGCGAAGGCTTGTTACGATGTGATCGGCGCGGATGCGGTGACGCTGAATCCGTTCATGGGACGCGACACGCTGGAGCCGTTTCTGGAATATTCGGACAAGGGAATCTATTTGCTGGCCGTCACTTCGAATGCGGGCGCTCAGGACATCGAGATGCAGAAGGTGGGGGAGCGACATGTTTTTGAGCTGGTCTGCGACATGATCAAAGGTGCGCCACAGGCGGGACTGGTCGTTGGACTGACCAACGCAGGCGAGGTGTTGCAACACATTCCTGATGTGCCGCTCTTGATTCCGGGGCTGGGCGCGCAGGGCGGTGACCTTTCGGCACTACGCGGAACGAAGCGGAGTGCGCCGGTGCTGGTCAATGTTTCGCGCGGCATTCTTTATGCGGAGCCGGAGAAGACTTTTGCGGAGAAGGCGGAGAGCTGGGCGCGATTGATCGCGGGGGCTTGAGCGTGCAGCTTGCTGAACGCGTCGCTGCGACTAAGGTCACACTTGTCATGAGACGGCGAAAATTTGCACTGATGCTGGCGCTGATGATTCCGGGAAAACGGAGTCAGGCGCGAAGCAAGACCGATGCGCTGGCTGCGGATCGCATCAATCGTGCGGCCGACTATTCGGCGGCTAATCGCGGGAAGTCCCTGCTGATTGTGCAGCAGGGAAAAATTCTTCACGAATCCTATACGAATGGATGTCGCGCCAACGAGGCTCACAAAATTTACAGTGGAACGAAGTCGTTTTGGTGTCTGGCGGCGTTGGCAGCTGAGGAAGAAGGGATCCTTCAACTGAAAGACCGGGCGGCGGACACGATCACGGAGTGGCAGAGCGACCGGCTGAAGTCCCGCATCACGATCCGGCAGTTGCTCGATTTTTCCAGCGGGCTGGATCCGTTTTTCGAACTGCACGAGGACGGGGTCAAGGATCGCGACCGGCTCGCCGTGAACCGGCAACTCGCTGCCGAGCCGGGTGAGGCATTTATTTACGGGCCGTGTTCGCTTCAAGTTTTTCATGAGATATTGAAACGCAAGCTGGCGCCGCGCAGGCAGACTCCGACGTATTATCTGGAGCGTCGCGTGCTGAGGCCGCTAGGGCTGGGGCCGCAACGGTATGTCGCTGATGCGAATGGCAACCCTTTGCTCGCCGCCGGATTTCTGCTCAGTGCCCGGCAGTGGGCGCAGATGGGGAAGGCGGTCTTGAATGAGTTGAATCATGTTGCGCCGGCGGAGGCGATTGCGGACGGGATCAGCCGTGGCTCGCGAGTGAACGCGGCATTCGGCCTGGGATTTTGGAACAATAACAGTGCTGGTCGTGGTGGTGCCCGGGAGGTGGATGTGGAGTTGCTGCTGCATGAGAAGTGGCCCAAGCAGCAGTGGCGCAATGCGTGCCTCAGCCGCAGCGCGCCGTCCGATTTGCTGGCATCCATTGGATCGGGTGCCCAGCGTTTGTATGTGGTGCGATCGCAGAATCTGATCATCGTGCGGCAGGGCTGGGACTCGGAGTTTTCTGATGCGGAATTTCTCCGACTGCTTTTTGGGCGGGTCTGAGTTGCATGGCATCTGGTTCTGGCTTGGCTGACGTTTCCAGTTGAGCCCAGACGTATTGTGGCTGAGACTCGCCGAACTAATGGTTGAAGAAAAAATCCCAGATGTCTCGCGCGTGAAGCGCGTAGCTGGAACTCGCGCACTGCTGACGGTGGCTGGCGTGCTGGTGGTCATCGCCGGATTAAAGCTCGGCGCTGCATTTTTCATTCCGGTGGTTACGGCATTTTTTCTCAGCGTGCTGAGTTATCCGATCATGCAAATACTGGTGCGCGTGCATGTGCCGCGCTTCTTGGCGCTCATCATCACGCTGATTTTCATCGTGTGCCTGATCGGCGTGGTCATCAATGCCGGAAGCGATCTGTTGTTTCGTTTTAGCAAGGACCTGCCCGATGATCTCAAGAGTCTGCAGACTCACGTGAATGAGCTGGCTCACTGGTTTGAGCAGCAGGGGGTAAAAGGGGCGGAGGAACAAGTGCAGAAGGCTTTCGACTGGCAGGCCATCATCGGATATGCGCAAAACGCCGATGTGCGGAATCTGGCCGCGGACTGGCTGGGCGTGGCCGTGGGCACCGCAGTAACTTTGATCGCGCAGATCGCGCTGGTTCTGGTCCTGATGTTTTTCATTCTCAGCGAAGCCTATGGCTCCCGCAGTCGCGCACTGGCCATCCATCAGGCAGGCGGGCCCGATCTCCGCAGCTTGCTCAACTCCGCTTCTGAGATTCAAAAATATCTCGGCATGAAGACGATCATCAGCGCCATCTGCGGCATCGTCGCCGGGCTTTGGTGCTGGATGTTCAATCTCGATTATCCCATTCTCTGGGGCATCGTCGCCTTCGTCATGCACTTCATTCCCGCCGTGGGAGCGTTGATCGCAGGGATTCTTCCGACGCTTCTGGCCTTGGTGCGCTTGTCATTCGGCGATGCCATCGGCATCGCTCTGGGTTTCCTCGCGATCAATTTCATCATCGGCAATTTCATTGAACCCGCGCTGATGGGACGGCGTTTCGGCGTATCGACACTCGTCATCGTGCTCAGCGTCTGGTTCTGGGGCTGGATGTGGCACGGAGTGGGCGCCTTCCTGGCCGTGCCGCTCACCATCATGATCAAGGTGGTGCTGGAGAACAGTGTTGAGTTTCGCTGGGTCGCAGTGTCCATGTCAAAAGCCAAGGTCAAGCACGGCACGGTCGTTCTGGAAACGACGGAACTTGACGAGGACGAGATGCTCGGTGGCGGTGCCGCGACAGAACCGCCGCGCTGAGTGCGCTGGCCGGATCAGAGCATTTTTAAAGAAGACCTAGCCGCATCTCGTAAGAGTGCGGGAAGAAGCCACGGCAGCCGGCGAAGCATGCCTATTTCCCGCATTTTCGCTTCGCGGCTGCGCAACACGAACGCGGCTACGAAATTATTTAAACCGCTCTAAATCAGCGGCAGCAATTCCTGCGGCGTGGCGATGAGCTTTCTCGCACCATTCGCGCGCAGTTCTGTCTCGCTGCGAAAACCCCAGAGCACGCCGACCGGGAGCATTCCTGAATTCACGGCAAACATCATGTCCAGTCCGGAGTCGCCGATGTAAACACAGTCATCCGGAGACACACCGAGTTCCGCAGCCAGTTCAAATCCGGCCTGTGGATGGGGCTTGCGCGGAACACCTTCGCGCGCACCGAGAACGATATCGAAGCTGCCCGGCGCGAAGAAATGATCGCAGCACAACTTCGTGAAATGGTCAGGCTTGTTCGAGAGCACGGCTGTCTTGATGCCGTTGGCCCGAAGATCGCTGATGACTTCCGCGATGCCGTCGTAGGGCCTGGTCTTGTCGCGCCAGGTGTCGGCATAGTGAAGCTGGTAGTCGGCGATGATTGAAGGGATATCCGAGGTGTGCAGCGCATCGGAGGGCACTGCGCGTTCCACGAGTGTGCCCACACCTTCGCCGATGAACTGCGGGAAGCTTTCCAAGGGCTGCCTGGGAAATCCGTGCTGATCCAGCGCGCGGTTGACCGCTTCCGCGATGTCCGCCAGTGAATCGATGAGTGTGCCGTCGAGATCGAAAATGAAAGCCTTCATGTCTGTGCCGTGCATGAAGCGCGGGTGTGCCCGCTGCGCAACGCGAATCCGCAACAGGTCAACAGAGATCGGCCCGTCCTGAAGGTGGATAATATGTCCGGAATGAAATTCTCTGGATGAGAATTTGCCTGCCTCATGTATGTGGGTGAATTGATGGATCTGAACGAAAGAAAACCGCGCAAACAAGCTCCCGCCCCGCTACGATCCGCTAATCGCATTTTTCCTGACCATGTCCGCACCATCCATGAATGAGCCGCCCCTCTCGTCCGCCCCTCGCGCACCACTCCTAGTCCGCTGGCTGGGGCTGGCCGCGCAGATTGCAGTATTAGCGCTGCCGGTGATTCTGCTTTTTCGCGCTGTTAAAAGTTTCCGGTTCAACACTTACTTCCTCGACGACTGGGTTTATGTTCCGCTCTATGAAAAGGCGGTCAAAGGCGGGCTGACACTGCATGATCTGATGGCCGGGTATTTGGAGCACAGAATTCCAGTCCCGAAAATTCTGTCAATATTGGGCGTGCTGTTAACCAAGGGTGATGTCACCATGATGAACTGGGTGGTGTTTGCCTCGCTGACACTTTCATGGCTCGGAGTCGGCCTGCTGCTGTGGCGCGCACTTCGAACGTGGGAGAAGATGTGGCTGCCATGGGCTTTGTGCGGGCTGGCGTTGTGCAGCGCGGTGCACTGGCAGATTCTGTTGTGGCCATCCGCGATCGTGCTGGCGCTTCCGGGATTTTTTCTTGTCATGGGAGTGCTCGTTCTCGGTTCGCGGCGTCTGAGTTTCTGGCCGAAACTGGCGCTCACATTTCTGGCTGCCTGTTGCGGGATTCTGAGCTGTGCCAGCGGCCTGACTCTGGCCATCCTGCTGCCAGGCGTGGCGCTGTGCGGTTACGGGATGCAGGACCGCCGCATGGCCAAACGCTTCTTTGGAATTCTCGCGGCTGGGATGGTGATCGTCATCGCGCTCTACCTGCACAATTTGAAGAGTGAAGTGGATCCAGCTTTCGCATACGGCCAGGAGAGCGGTGCCGACACGCTGAAGCACAGCGTAACCACGCTCTTGTTTTCAAATCCCGGACGAGGCTTGCCGTATTTCATCGCGCAGCTCGGCACCAATCTCTGCCGGGGCATCAATGCCGACCGCAGAGCCGTCGCACTGACGATAGGAAGCGTGGTCCTGGCAATCTATCTGGGCTTTCTGATCATGGCATGGCGTGGAAGAAAAGAGGGTCTGCTGAAGAAAGCAGCGCCCTTTCTTGCCTTGGGCGGATATTCGATCGGCTCGGCGATGTTGATCACCTTGGGACGGGCATGGGCCAGCACTTCCTTCGGAGGGGCCTTGAATAATCGTTACTCCGGCATTGCCGCCATGCTCGTCGTATCGCTCGTGGGCCTCAGTGCAATCCTGAGTGCCACCACGCCTGAAAAAGGAGGCGCGCGTCTCGTTCGGGGGCCGCTGATGCTGGCGGCCGGGGCGCTGGGAATGCTGCTTGCAGTGAACTGGTGTCATGGCTTCAGAATGATGGAGGCCTGGCAGGGGGCCAGGCTGCGCGGGGCCGTGGATATTCATTTCAGCCAGGTGCTCGGTCTCATCGGCCACCATGGCCGTGACGGTGGGCAACTCCAGATATCAGTGGCGGCAGACCGGGCCAGGACTCTCGATGAACTTGGCTTCCTCCGCCGTCCGCTGGCCAGGGATTTACGGCTCAATCAATTCAAACGGGAGAAAGACATGTCGCGCTCGCTGGGGGACGTTGTTTCGACATACAACAGGGAAAGTAAATTTTACATCGAGGGTTATGCCCTGCTCAAATCCGTCGGCCGGCCCGCAGACGGAATACTTGTGACTTCGAAACCTGCGGGCGAACCTGATGCCGAGCCCATAATCGTTGACATCGGCTATAGTGATGAACTGCCCGCGTGGCTGGAATCAAATTTCAACAAGGACTACCACTTCATCGTCAAGAACTTGGACCGCCCTCAGCGCTTTGGGGAATGGCGAATCGATCTGGACCGCGCCAGGCTTCCTCCCGGAAAACAAAAAATCGAGTGCTGGGCGCTGGATTTCAAGTATGGCACGGTGCGCAGAATTGGAGACGGATTCTTTGCCGATGGACTCTGATTTGTGGGACAACAATCTTCGCGCGTTCCTGGTGGATTCTTGAACATGGAGGTTCGAGTTTGCCGTTCCCGGCAGATAATGAGCCGCTAATGATTGCCTTCTGTGGCAATTCTGCCAAAGTCGCACGCTGATTTATGGCAAACAAAGAAACAATTAAACAGGCACGTATCGGCATTTCCGGAACGGGATTCATCGGTGTCGGGCTGCACCGGCGGATTCCACAATGCGCCGGCATGAAGATCGGCCGGGTGCTCACGCGGCGACCCCTGGCATCGGTGGGGGGAATTGATGCCGCGCTGCTGACGAATTCCATCGACGAACTCATCGAGAACTCTGACCTGGTCGTGGAGTGCAGCGGCGATGTGTTGCGAGCGTCGACGGTCATTGACCGCGTTCTTTCCGCCGGGCTTCCGGTGGTCACCATGTGCGCCGAGTTCCATGTGACGGTTGGTTCCTATTTTTGCACGAGGGGGGTGCTGACGGACGCGGAGGGCGACCAGCCGGGATCGCTGGCCGCGCTTCACGAGGAGGCTGTGGACATGGGCTTCCATCCGCTGGTCTATGGAAACATGAAGGGCTTCCTTAATCACAATCCCATCAAGGAAGAGGTTGAGCACTGGGCTCGGCGCGGCGGCATCAGCCCGGTTCAGGTGACGAGTTTCACCGACGGCACCAAGATGCAGATTGAGAACGCGCTGGTGGCCAACGGACTGGGTGCCACCATCATGCAGCGCGGCATGATCGGCCTGCAGAACGCGCTGCTGGAAGATGCCGCCATCGCCTACGGCCGCAAGGCGCTGTCCATCCACACGCCGATTGTAGATTATGTCCTGAACCCGCGACTCCCTGCCGGCGTTTTCATCGTGTCGGAGCATCTCTCGGAGCCGCCCGATGTGCTCCGCTACTACAAGCTCGGCGAAGGACCGTTCTACACGCTGTTGCGACCCTACCATCTCTGCCATCTCGAACTCCCGCGCACCATCCGCCGCGTGCTTGACGGGCGCGGTCCACTGCTTAACAATTCACCCGCGCCCCGCATCAACGTGGCCGCCGTGGCCAAGAACGATCTGGCTGCCGGCACCCGTATTGAAACCGCCATCGGAGGCCACGAAGTGCGCGGCGAAGCCGTCATCATCGAGGTACTGCCGGACGCTCCGCCCATCGGGCTTCTCTCCGGTGCCACGCTGAGGCACTCCGTCTCCGCAGGCCAGACGATTATGCTCTCCGATGTGGACATCCCCGACAACATCGTCAGGATGGCCTGGGAAAGCACGCGGCCAAAGAAATCAAACTGACCGGGCAAAACTTTTACTCTATACAAAATGCTTCAAGGCAAGAAAATCGCCGTCACCATGCCGGCCTACTTCGCGGAAAAAACGTTGGAGAAAACCTTTCGTGACATCCCGCTCGAGTTCGTAGACACCGTCATCCTGGTGGATGATGGCTCGAAGGACAACACCTCCGCGGTCGCCCAGGGTCTGGGCATTCAGACGCATCGCAATGAGGCCAACCTCAACTACGGCGGCAATGTGAAGCGCTGCCTTCAACTCGCGCTCGACTCCGGCGCGGACATCATCATCCAGCTTCATCCGGATTATCAATACCCGCCCAAGCTCGCGCTGCCGATGGCCGCCATGCTCGCGACCGGTTCCTATGACCTCTGCCTGGGTGCCCGGCTTGGCGGCAGGAGCGACACCCATGGGGCGATGCCGTTCTGGCGGCTCCTGCCCAACCGCGTGATCACTTGGGCGATGGATGTTTGCCTCGGCACCAAGCACACCGAATATCACACTGGCTACCGCGCCTATACCCGCAAGCTTCTGGAAACCGTGCCCTTCCACACGTTTAGCAACACCTTCATCTTCGACAATCAGATGTTCATCGG
>VFKE01000048.1 GCA_009885695.1 Verrucomicrobiota bacterium
AAATAATTTCGTAGCCGCGTTCGTCAGAACGCGGGAAATATAGAAGCTCTCCCCGCAGCCGCGAAGCGAAATCACGGGAAATAGGCATGCTTCGTTGGCTGCCGAGGCTTCTTCCCGCACTCTTACGAGATGCGGCTACGTCTTTTTTAATAATGCTCTGGACGTGAACATTGGCCTCACTCTGGTGCTGCCATGGCTGGCACCGGACGCTGACCCCGCTCATTTTACCTGCGCAGTTTCGGTGATGGGTTTCAGAGAAAGCATCGGATGCCAGCCTCCGCGTTTCGTGAGCGAAGGAATCACCTCTCGATCGTAGTCCAATGCCCGAGTCTTGGTCACGGATACAAGCCGCGGCCCTGGATTAAACTCGGGCGAAGCGACATTCTTCGACTCCAACATCCGTTCGCAACTGAGGCCCGACATTCCTAACACAGTGTGAAAGGTGACCATTGCGCTCAGGGGCGTGTTGGTGCGTGAACGCAATGCCGCAGCCTGCGACGGACGCGAGGCTTGATATTCATCGGACATCCAGATGAACATCGGCACATGAAACACGTCTTGCGTGATGGTGCCGTGAGCGAACGGCGCAACGGGCGAGTCACCGGCGTTTTCACCGTGATCGGCGATATAGTAGAGCCATGAACTCGAATGCTGATTCTTCAGGTCCACGATCGCGGTTTCCAAAAACCAATCTGTCGCCAGTACGCTGTTGTCGTAGGCGTTTGTAAGTGCCTCGCGCTCCTCATCAGAAAGCATAATTTTATTGAGCGCCCCGCGAGCAAGGGGGAGATTCACAGGAAAGCGCTCCAACTCCTTGGGGTAGCGGTCGTAATAGGCACCGTGGCTGCCCATGGTATGCATGATGATGAGCACGCGGGGCTCCTTCTTCGCCAGAATATTCTTCATGATCAGGAGCAACTGCCAGTCTTGCGCGCCAGCGAGTCCACCGGTCGCGGTCTCGTCGAACTTCCCCCCAATAAACTGCGCTTCATTCGCATCCTCAGAAAAAAGCGATGTCGTGGTGTCGAACAGGCTGTGTTTTTTTTGCGTGGAGAGCCAATAAACTTTGAAGCCAGCCTTGCGAAACACCGCAGGGATGCTCGGCAGGGAGGTCGTTCCCCGAATGTATCCTGGATCGGATGGGGTGATGATCTGCGGCACGCTGGCGAGCGTAACCGGGGCAGGAGCGCAAACGTCGGAGAAAGTGAGAACCCCCGGCGTCTTGCAAAGCTTCGGCGTTGTGGCACGCTTCGCGCCGTTGATCTGGAAGCTGGCATAACGTGCGCTCTCGCCAATCACAAAGATGTGCACCTGCCGGTCATCTGGTTTCCCAATGGGCATTTCTTCCTTCACTTTCAAATCACGCATCACTGACGCGCGGTCAACCACCTCGCGCCTGGTGGAAACTGCTTCACCCGCGCAATATAATGTGCCGAATGGAAATGTCGCACCAGCACGGATGAACTCGGCAAAGCACGCAGCCTGCGTTCCATGAAATGCGGAGTCACTGGCAAAAGGCACCAGACTCGCGACCCCCACGGACAGACGCGCGATCAATCCCAGTTTGAATCCACGCGGCACCTGCTTTCTCACGATCCAGATGCAGACGACAAGAAGAACCGGCATCAGCATGAATGCAAGCATGGCGCGCCCTCGAAAAAGAGATAACTCCTGCGCATCACTCTCCAGCAGTGCTAAAAAGGTAAACGTGCTCGGCAGAGTTGTGGTGAAGAGGAGGTAAATCGCCGCACCTGGAACCAGAAGCGCGACCGGAGCGAGTGCGAGCAGGAGGGGACGCACGCTCAACCCCAGAACGCAGAGCAGAAGCATCCCTCCGATCACATGGAAAAAAAGGCCCAGCCCGTATGAATTGGGTGCCGGAACAAACGCGGCAATCAGATTGGGAAGCGCCAAAAGTGTGACGACAATCAAGACCCATGGAAGCACGCGACGCTGGTCAGCAGCCTCTTCCCGAACACGGGATGCCAGCTTTTTGAATATCGTAAACATCAGGAAATGTTATATATATCATAATTTAGTCAAGTGATCTTTACTAATTGGCAGGTGAAAAAATGCGTTAGGATTTTGCAGTCCCATCGTCTGCATGCCGATGCGTGTTTGCGCTGCAGCGTGTTTCTAGATTCCAACAGGCTGTTAGCCTGGAAAACGCAATGGGCGGAGTTTAGAGCGGGTTAAATAATTTCGTAGCCGCGTTCGTCAGAACGCGGGAAATAGGCAGACTTCGCTGGCTGCCGTGGCTTCTTCCCGCACTCTTACGAGATGCGGCTACGTCCTTCTTAAAAATTCTCCAGGGCGGTTTAAATAATTTCGTAGCCGCGTTCGTCAGAACGCGGGAAATATAAAAGCTCTCCCCGCAGCCGCGAAGCGAAATCGCGGGAAATAGGCATGCTTCGTTGGCTGCCGTGGCTTCTTCCCGCACTCTTACGAGATGCGGCTACGTCTTTTTTAATAATGCTCCAGGACGATTTAAATAATTTCGTAG
>VFKE01000015.1 GCA_009885695.1 Verrucomicrobiota bacterium
ATCGCCCAACTGACTTGGAGCATGAAGGCGATGCCGCACGCCACAAAGCGCGACCGGCATGGAATCATCATGCCCAAGTGACTAAACTTGCCTGCGAAAGCTCACGCGCTACAAGGCGTTTCTTTACCAAGTGTCAGTGCATTTTTAGCTTGACGCACTTTTTCAGAGAAGAAGTCATGACAAAAGGTTGAAATCATGTAGCCGAACCAGCGGGGCGGGGGAGCGATTCTTCGTGTCAAAGCCTGGGGAGGCGAACCATCGAGCCGCAGTTAAGTCGAATTCAAATGAGCCTCGAAAACTAAGAGGGGAACGGCCAGAGGGTCAGGATATGTGAAGCCAGCACTCATGCAGGCATCAACCAGACAACTGCATGAGGTTCTCCGGGGTCAAAGGGAGCAGCGCGATGGGACAGAGATGTTGGGAACTTGGGATAATCCCGGCGGCGTGTGCGGTGTCAGCCGTGCGCAGAGAGCGTGTCCACGAAACCATAAGAGGATGGGCTGTTGTCGGGAAGTCGGAGAGGTTCATAGTAGTGATGAAGCCGGTGAAAGCCGATGGAGCGAAGGGGCCTTAGCTGCAAACAAGCTGACTCAGAAGACTCTGAAGCTGATTGGTGAGAACCTATACACAGGACAAAACAGGTAGAGAGCGACGCTGGGCGCGGGGCCAAACTGGACATGCCAGTGAATGCCTTGTGGAAAAGACGTTTGGAGCGAAAGCCGGATGCGGGAAATCCGCACGTCCGGTTTGACGAGGGGGAGGGCGACGGCATTACTGCAGTCCCCCTCTCTACTCTAACCCCCGTCCATTGCGTTTCCCAAGATAACACACTTATGTGCCGATTACTGCACGGGACAAGAGTGTCCCAGTCCCTGACCAAGCGCATTCAGTTGTGCGAAGCTCTATAAGAGGCCTCCATTCATCTGCATTCAGACTGAATTTCCACTTTCGGATGGTTGCGGAATTTGTTACGATCACCTACACAGCACTTCCGGCAACCATGAATACCCGCAAGATCATTCATCTCTGCCTCTTGGCCCTCTTCACGTTTGCCTTGCTCTGGATATGGCGCCATTGGAAATCTTGGGGAAATGATAAGGAGGTATATAAGCTGCTCACGATCCTCCTTGTAGCCGTAGGCGGTGGTATTCTCTTCATCACGGTCATCCTGCCAAAATTTGGCGACGCCGTAGGCACCATGATGTATTCCTCGGGAGAAGAGGTAGCCTCTAACGAAGGAATGAAGGCCGCCAAAAAAATAGCAAGTGGCGACTATCTGGGCGCAATCCAGGAGTATGAAATCATGATGAAGGACGAGCCCGATGACCCCTTCCCAGTTTCTGAGATCGCCAAGATACACGCCGAGAGGCTGGAAGATCCCGCCACGGCACTCGCCTTCCTTCATGAACATCTAGAGTCCAAGGACTGGAGTGAGGAGAACGCCTCCTTCCTCATGTTCCGCATGTCGGACCTGCTTTTGGCCACTCACGAGTTCAACTCCGCCAAGGACATTCTCGAACAGGTGGTGAGCAATTTCCCCGGGACACGCCACAGTGCGAATGCCAAGCACAAGATCAGCGAGGTCGAGCTGGCGCAATTAAAAGAATCCCAGGCTTCGCGCTCGCAAGGCGACAGCCCAGTCTGAACCCCCCACTGGCTCGCATGACATGGGGCGGGTCGAAATCACTATCGCCAGACCTTTGGCCTGGCTGGCACTCGCCGCCATCTGCGGCATCACGGCAGCCGATGCCACCGCCGCACTGTTCCCCAGCTGGTTTTGGGCCGCTTCCGCCATCATCGTGGGAGCGTGGCTGTTCCGCGGACAACAGTTAGGAAAATTTTTTCTGCTGACACTTTGTGTTTTCGCCTTTCGTCACGCGGTCGTCTGTGACGCCATCTGGAAGAATGAGCTCCGGCTTTTGTTGGAGAAGCGCGACATGCCCATGGATGTCGCGGCGGAGGGCCGCGTCATCAAACCTCTGCGCCGCGATCTGCCGGGCGCGGAACCAGGGCAGGCCCTGTTCATCGCGGATACGATCACCGCTCCTCTTGTTGGAAAAGTATGGACCGGCCCCGTCCAGCTCCGGCTCATTCTCGACAGGGAAGCCGAACTCGCTCCGGGCCGCTATCGGGTTGGAGGCAGGGCCTTCCTTCCACGGGAACCCGACAATCCCGGCCAGTTCGACGAGCGCAGGTACGACCTGCGTCACGGACATGTCGCCGCAATGCGCGTGCGCGAGACCATCTTGGTGCAGGCGGACAGTTGGGCGCCCGCCGCATGGCTGGATCACGGCGCGCAACGCTGCCGGGAGTGGTTGAAGGAAACCTTGAACATCGGGATGAACGGCGATGCCGAAGCGCACCGGATCATCGTCGCCACGGTGCTCGGCGGTGCCGATGCGGAGACGCGGAATCTGGAGCAGCCGTTCCGGGACACGGGCACCCTGCACATCTTCTCTGTCAGCGGCCTGCACGTCGGCATCGTCGGCCTGATCCTCTGGCGGATGCTCAAGCCTTTCTGCCTGGGGCGCGGATGGATGGCAGCCATCGTGTGCCTCATGCTCTTCGGCTACGCCTTCCTCTCCGGTCTGCCCTCGTCCACGGTGCGTGCGGCGGTCATGGCGGCGGTGCTGCTCAGCGGCGAAGTGTGGCAGCGCCGTTCAGACATGCTCAACAGCCTCGGCGCAGCGGCGCTCCTGTTGCTGATCCTGGACAGCAACCAGCTTTTTTCCATCGGCTTCCAGCTCTCCTTCGCTGTCGTGGCCTGCATCGCCCTGCTGCATCATCCCATCCTCGGCCGGATGGGCGCCCTGACGGACCCGGATGAGTTCATGCCCGAGGTGCTTCTCGGTCGTGGGCAGCGGACCGCGCTCCATCTGCGGCGCTGGATGGCGGGCACGCTCTCCATCTCCACTGCGGCATGGATCGGCAGCCTGCCGTTCTGCGTTTATCATTTCAACCTGGTCACGCCCGTCGCACTGCTGGCCAACATGGTGATCATTCCTCTCGCCTTCATGATCCTCTTCATCGCCGTCCTCACGTTCGCCGCCGCGCTGGTGCATCTGCCGCTCGTGCCGCTCTGGCTTGGAAATGCCAACTGGTTCTTCGCGCACGCCGCCCTGGTTTCCGCCCAGGCTTTCGCCGCCATTCCCGGCGGAAATTTCTTCATCGACCAGCCCAGTCCGCGGCTCACGCCGCCAGCGGAACTTACCGTTCTCCGCCTCCAAACCGGCGGCGCGGCGCTGCATCTCAAAACCACGTCGTCAAACTGGCTCTTCGACTGCGGATCCGTGAAGGACTATGACTTTCTGCTCCGCCCGTATTTAAATCACGCTGCGATCAACCATGTCAACGGCCTCGTGCTCAGCCATGCCGACACCGATCACATCGGCGCCGCACCTTTTATGGTTCGTGACTACCATCCCGACCGCATCCTGCTCTCCGCACTCGAAACCAGCTCCCGCAGCGGCAGCCTGCGCAATCTGCGCGCCATGAACGTTCAACCCGGCAAACTTTCCCAAGGTGACCAGTTGGATTTTTCAGGAACAACATTTCCCGCCCGCGCTGAGTTATTATTTCCGCCGCCGACACTCCGCACCGCCCGTGCGGACGACCGGGCCACGGTGCTGCGACTGGACATCGGACGCTTCCGGGTTCTCTGGTGCAGCGACGCGGGCTTCGCTGCGGAAAAATTCATCGTGGAAAAACTTCCGCCCGAAGCTGCGCGCTGCGATGTGCTCATCCGCAACCAGCATGCCAGCGACACCAGCCTGACGCCGGAGTTTCTCAATCGCGCGCAACCGCGACTGGTGATCAGCGCGAGCAACACCTTTCCTGAAAGCCAGAAGATGCCGCAACGCATCCGCGATGCCTGTGCGGCCCGCAAGATCATGCTGCTCGACCAGGCCAGCACCGGCGCCGTCACCCTGCGCTTCTGGCCGCAACGGCTGGAGGTCGTCCCGTTTCGCGGCCCCGCCGCGACGATCACACTTGCGCCGCGTCAGGATGATGCGCGTTGAGTTGCGCGCTTGAGCAGTCCCATCTCGAAGCGCCCGACTATATAGCTTGCTACTCACTTCACGAGCATCTAGCGACTCACGAAGGCACTCGCGAGCTGCATTCAGTGCTGCCGCGTCAAGACACTGCGCGCTGGCGCAGCAGATGATCGCACAGCACAAGGTTGGCCATGGCCTCCACCATCGGCACCGCGCGCGGCAGCACGCAGGGGTCATGGCGACCACGTGCCTTGATCATTGTAGCGGCACCGGACTTGGTCACCGTGTCCTGCTCGCGCAAGATGGTGGCGGTGGGCTTGAAGGCCACGCGGAAAACAATGTCCTCGCCGTTGCTGATGCCGCCCTGGATGCCGCCGCTGCGGTTCGTCTTCGTGCGGATGCGACCGCCCTTGCTGATGAAAATATCATTGTGCTCCGCGCCGGTCAGCAGCGTGCCTGCAAAGCCGCTGCCGATTTCAAATCCCTTGGTCGCCGGCAGGCTTAGCATCGCTTTCGCGAGATCAGCTTCCAATTTATCGAAGACCGGCTCGCCCAGACCCGGCACGACTCCGCGCACAACGCACTCAATCACGCCGCCGACGGAATTGCCTTCTTTCCGCATCTTCTCGATGAGCGCGACCATCTTTCTTGCGGCTTTCGCGTCGCAGGTACGCACAAGATTGGACTCGATGATTTCGGATTGCGGATTTTGAATTGCGGATGCAGAGGCTTCGATGTCCTGCACGCTCCGGACGAACGCCAGGCATTCGTAGCCCGGTAATGACTGCTGCAGTACTTTCTTCGCAATCGCGCCCGCGGAGACACGACCGATGGTTTCACGGGCGCTGGAGCGTCCGCCGCCCGCCACGGCGCGGACACCGAACTTCGCGTCGTAAGTGAAGTCCGCGTGCGAGGGCCGGTAGGCGGTCTCCATTTCCTTGTAAGCATTGGAGCGCTGATCCTCATTGCGCACGATTATGCCAATGGAGGTGCCCAGTGTTTTTCCATCGAGCACGCCAGAAAGAATCTCGCAACGGTCGCCTTCCTTGCGCTGGGTGACGATCTTGCTCTGGCCGGGGCGACGCCGGTCGAGTTCCTCTTGAATGTCTGATTCCGTCAGCGGGATGCGCGGCGGGCAGCCGTCCACGATGCAGCCGATGGCCGGGCCGTGCGATTCACCGAACGTGCTGACGCGAAAGAGGGTGCCGAAGCTGCTGGACATGGGCGGGTGGCAAAAGCGTCAAGCAGAAATCAGCTCGGCTTCCAGTGGTTTTTGTTTAGATAGGGCACTGACTTGCATGATGGAGAAGCCGATGATGCGTCCATTTTCGTCCAACCGTTCCATGATGGCGTCGTTGTCGGTGGCTTTCATATAGCCGGGAGAATCGGAAAAGCGGACTTCCAGAAAGTCGCCCTCGGCGTCGAACCATACTTTTATTTTTTCGGCCATAACTGTTCTCCCTTTTTCGGCTGGTTGGTAAGATACGCCGTCAGAACGAAGGCGTCATCTGTGGAATACTTTACCACCACACATAGCCATTTGTCACCGACTTGTGTGCCAAGGTAGTAACGATAGCTAAGTGTGGCGGATGAGTCGCTACGGGACTGGATGACCAAAGAAGGATGCGCCAGTGTTTCCACCAGCGCGCCTTCCAAGGAGGCCATTTCAGGATGATCAAGGATGTGGGCCAGCCGCTCGTCGGTCAGCCGCACGGGGCGGTCTTGAAAATCCCTGAGTGTTTTCATTGAGCGAACGCCTCAGGCAGTCGCCGCTGGCTTGATAGCCGCCGCGCGCTCTGCTGTATCGAGCACCTGGCGATGAAGGCTCTTGCCGGTTTTCTTTGCATACCACAGCACCAGCGGGCTGGCGATGTAGATGGACGAATAGGTGCCGACGATGATGCCGATGACAATCGGGAGCGAGAACTCCTTCATGGATGGACCGCCGAAGATGTAGAGCACAACCATCGGCATCAGTGCCGTGAGACTGGTGAGCAAGGTCCGGCTCAGCGTGATCGAGATCGACTCATTCATGATGTCGCGGATATTCCCAGTGCTCCCCTTGGCCTTGATCATTTCCCGGATGCGGTCGAAGACGATGATGGTGTCGTTGATCGAATAGCCCGCGACGGTGAGCACCGCGCCGATGTGGATGATGGACAATTCCTGGCCCATCAGCACGGACAAACCGACGACAATGATGCAATCGTGGAACAGCGCGATGATCGCGGCGAGCGCGAAGGAGAACTCGTAAAAGAACGACATGTAGAGCAGGATCGCGATCATGGCGATGACGTAGGCGATGATGGATCGCTTCGCGAGTTCGCTGCCGACGATGGAGCCGACGGTGGCGGAGGAGGTGCCCGAGAATTTTCCGGGGAACGCGGTTTCCAGCGTGCTCTTCACGAGATCCTTGTCATTTTCCTCCGAGCGCACACTGAGCTGGCGGCCGGTGACGGTGGTGTTTTCCTGGACATAGAAGCCCTTGAGACCGGCGCTTTTCAGCGCATTCTCCGCAGCGACTGGATCCACGCTTTGGCTGGCTGCGATGTCGAACTGCGTCTTGGCACCGCCGCGGAAATCAATGCCGATGCCGTGGTTGGGCTTGAAGACGAAGCCGAGCAATGAGAAGGCGGCAAGAGCGAAGGAGCCAATAATGAAAGGCTTGGCATACTTGAGCACGTCGTAGCTGCCGGTCGGAATGAACTGGGCAAACTTTACCTTGTCCAGCTTGTGGGTGTCGATGAACCAGCCGAACACCACGCGAGTGACGATCAGCGCGCCGAAGAGGGTGCCGAAGATGCCGACGATCAACGTGACGGCGAAGCCCTTCACCAAACCGCTGGCGAGAGAGAACAAAATCAGTGACGTGATGAGCGTGGTGACGTGCACGTCGAAGATGGCGGCGAACGCTTTCTCGAACGCCGTTGCCAGACCGGTGGCGAGCGTCTTGCCCGCGCGCATTTCTTCGCGCAGTCGTTCGTAGATGAGCACGTTGGCGTCCACGCCCATGGCGACGGTCAGGGCGATGCCGGCGATGCCGGGCATGGTCAGCGTGATATTGAAGAGCGCCATCGCTCCGAAAATCATCAGCAGATTCACCACCACGCCGCAGAGCGCGACCACGCCGGCGAGCCGGTAATACATGAGCATGAACACCGCGATGAGCACGGTGCCGACGATACCGGTGTAGATGCCCTGCTTCACGGTCTCGGCCCCGAAGGCGGCGGAGACTTCGCTGGACTCGATGATCTCCATCGGATTCTCCAGCGGGTTTTCCAGTGCGGTGGCGAGTGCGATGGCCTCCTCCTGCTTGAAGCCGTTGGCCCCGCCGGAAATCTGCGCATAGCCGCCGTAGTGATCGGACTTCAACACGGGATCGGAGATGACCACGCCATCCAGCACGATGGCCATGCGGTCACCGCGATGACGGGCCGCGATCTCATCAAATGTTTTTGCGCCTTCGCCGTCAAGATAGAGGCCGATGACCCAGCCTTCCTGCGGGTCGAGCTTGGCGATGGCGCGGCTGACATGCTTGCCGGCGAGATCTGCGCGGCTTTTCACTAGAAGTGGTTCAACTTTTTCCGTCTCTTTCTTGCCGATCTCCTTGTGAGGCATCTCGACGTAACCGATGGCCACGCCGCCGTTGGTTTTGATCTTTTCGATTTCGCGTTCGCTGTTGGGGTGGACCATGCGGAGTTCGAGCTGCGCAACCTGCTCGATCTTCTCTTTCACCGCTTTCTTGTCCTCCTCCTTCACACCGGGCATTTCAATTTGGATGCGGTCTTCGCCCTGTGGCGTCATCAGCAAATCATTTTCACCGTTGGGATTCAGACGCTTTTCGAGAATGGCGATCGCCTGATCGAGTGAGTTCTTCGTGATCGGCTTCGGCTCGCCCTTATCGTCCGTTCCCGGCTTGAGCTGCACGGTGAAAGATGATCCGCCGCCGATGTCGATGCCCTTCTTGATGCCGAGGCCCATGAAGGCCCAGACGCAGAAAAATGACATGAGCACCGTGAGGATGGTGCCAGACAGCTTCTTGCCGCGATGGTCGGTGGTGCCCAGATAGAAGAACAGGAGGAACAGCAAAACGCAGCCCCAGAGGAAGGTGAACGCGGGAGTGAGTGACATGATGGCGGGGAGAATGGTGCTTCGGAAAAGGAGCGGGGTTACTTCGCGGCCTCGATGGTCACGGGTGACTCTTTAGGAACACGCTGGGCGATGGCGCTGCGGTCGAACTCAACCTTGCCCTCGTTCATGCGGACGATCACCGTCTTCTCCCTCACGGTGGTGATGACGCCGTGGGCGCCGCCAATGGTGACCACTTCATCTCCGGGCGCCATGGCTTTCTGCATCAGTTCCTGAGCCTTGGCTTTGTTCCGCTGCGGACGGATGAGGATGAAATACATCACGACCATCATCAGCACCATGAAGACCATCGGATTGCCGAAAAGGCCCCCGGGTGCAGGGGCTGGCGGCGGGGCTTGGGCAAGAGTCGCGGGAAGGGCAATGGCCTGCGCCATCAGGGTCGGGAGGATCATGAGTCTGGGGGTTCGGTGTGGGTCTGGTATTGCGAGATGAAGTCCTCCCGGAACTCGCGAAAAACGCCGCCTTTGATGGCGGCGCGGGCGCGGGACAGGAGGGACAGATAGAAATGCAGATTATGGAGGGAAATCAACCGCAAACCGAGGATTTCCCCAGCCTTTAACAGGTGGCGCACATAGGCGCGGGAGAAGCCCCGGCAGAGCGGGTGCGTGTCTTCGTCGATCTCCGCGTAGTCGCGAGTGTAGCGCGAGTTCTTTAAATTGATCGACCCATACCTCGTAAACGCCGTGCTGTGCCGCGCCAGCCGCGTGGGCAGCACGCAGTCAAACATGTCGATGCCGCGCGCCACCATTTCAATCAACTGCGGTGGCGTGCCCAGCCCCATCGCATATCGCGGCTTGTCTGCCGGCAGATGCGGCTCGCTGTTTTCCACGGCCGCGAACATCTCCGGCTCGGGCTCGCCCACGCTCACGCCGCCGACCGCATAACCATCAAAACCCATCGCGACCAATTCGCGCGCGCTCCGGGCGCGCAGCTCGGGATAGGACGAGCCTTGCACGATGCCGAAATGCAACTGCGGCTTTCCGTTGGTCTGCGGCTGGTTGGCATCAATCCAATCGCGACAACGGCGCGCCCAACGCAGGGTGAGATCAAGACTCTGCGCGGCGTAAGTCTCGTCGCAGGGATGCGGCGGGCATTCGTCAAACAGCATCGCAATGTCCGAGCCCAGCACCGCTTGAATTTCCATGGCCGTTTCCGGTCCGAGGAACATCGGCGAGCCATCCACATGATTTTGGAAATGCACGCCCTCTTCCTTGATCTTGCGAATTTTTCCCAGCGAAAAAACTTGGAACCCGCCAGAGTCAGTGAGGATGGGCTTGTCCCAGTTGGCGAATTTGTGAAGACCGCCAGCTTCCCGCATGATCTCCATTCCGGGCCGCACTGCGAGATGGTAGGTATTTCCCAGAATGATCTGTGCATCCAGCGCGCGCAGTTCCTCAGGATGCACGCCCTTGACCGATCCCTGCGTACCCACCGGCATGAAGACCGGTGTCTCCACCACGCCATGCGGCGTCTCCAGCTTCCCGTATCGGGCGCGAGAATGGGGGTCGGTGCCGAGTAGAGTGAACATGCGGGCGCGCATCGTGGCGCACGACCGCGCCGATGGCAAGGAATGTAGACGATGCGTCGTGCCCAACGTAGGCGATGCGTCTCGCTTCGCATTTTGTCTTTGAATGATGTGAAGCGGGACGCATCACCTGCTTTCAATACGCCAGCCACGGGCCGAGCCACCGCTCCGTCTCCGCGATGCTCATGCCTTTGCGCGCGGCATAATCTTCGATCTGATCCTTGTTCAGCTTCCCAGTCGCGAAGTAGCGCGCCTCGGGATGACCGAAATATAGTCCGCTCACCGCCGCACCCGGATGCATAGCCTGGCTTTCCGTGAGCGTGACGCCGGTATGCTCCGTGGCATCGAGCAAATCAAACAATATGGGCTTCTCCGTGTGGTCCGGCTGCGAGGGATAACCCGGCGCGGGCCGGATGCCACGGTAACGCTCGCGGATGAGGTCGTCGCTCGTGAATTCCTCCGGCTTCTCATAGCCCCAGGCGACGCGGGCCTGCTTGTGCATGAATTCCGCGCTGGCTTCGGCGAGGCGGTCGGCCAGCGCCTTGGCCATGATGCTGTTGTAGTCATCGTGGTCAGCCTTGAACTTGTCAGACAATTCATCGGCACCATGCACGCCGACACAAAAACCACCGATATAATCCGCGCGACCGCCTTCCTTCGGTGCAACGAAATCCGCCAGCGCGTAGTTCGGCGCATCCTTCTTGATGATCTGCTGGCGCAGGGTGTGAAAAACACAGCGCACGCTGGTGCGTGAGTCGTCCGCATAGACTTCCATGTCATCACCGATCCGGTTCGCGGGATAGAATCCAAAGCAGGCCCGCACGGTGAAGCGGTTCTCCGCGATGATGCGGTCCAGCAGCGCGCGGGCCTCCTGATAAAGCTTGGCTGCGATCGGTTCGATCTCCACCTGCGACTCCGGCAGTGCGCTCTTGAAGCGCTGCTCCTTCTCGTCCCAGCGGCCGCGCAGTTCCCAAGTGTGGAAGAACGGCGACCAGTCAATGAACGGCAGCAAATCCGTGATCGGCAGCGGATCGTAAACCTTTACGCCAGTGAACGACGGCACCGCGATCTCCTGCGTGCTCCAGTCAAACTGCGAACCCTTCGCGCGGGCTTCAGCGAGCGGGATGAGTTTTTTCGCCTCATCCTTCGCTGCGTAATCCGCGCGCAGCTTGATGTGGCGTTCCTCGTTTTGCTTCACGAAACCAGCGCGCTGATCTTCGCTGAGCAATGAAGTCATTACCGGCACCGAACGCGAGGCGTCGAGCACATGCACGATGGGATTTGAGTAATGCGGCGCGATTTTGATCGCCGTGTGCGCGGCGCTGGTGGTCGCTCCACCGATGAGCAGCGGCTGCTTCAAGCCAAGCCGCTCCATCTCCTTCGCGACATGCACCATCTCGTCGAGCGACGGCGTGATGAGTCCACTGAGGCCGATGACGTCCGCCTTCTCTCTTGCGGCGGCTTCGAGAATCTTCTCGCACGACACCATAACGCCGAGGTCGATGACACGGTAGCCGTTGCACGCCAGCACGACGCCCACGATGTTCTTGCCGATGTCATGCACGTCGCCCTTCACGGTGGCGATGACCATGCAGCCCGCGGCGTCAGGGTCGTCCTCGGCTACTTCTGTTGCTGTTTCGCTGATCTGATCGCGCGTTTCTCGCCCGCTGCGATCAAGTCCTTGAGCGTCGCCTCCTCGATCGCTCGGAACGCTTTTTCTGCGCGTCCGGCCCTCAATGAATTGATTGAGGAGCGTTTTGGAATAGTGCTCGTCGGCAGAGTTTGCAGCGAAGTGCTCATGAAGGGCAGTTTCACCTGATTTGACCAGTTCATCAAGAGAATTGTGAACTCGCTTCAACAGCCAGTCTGCATCACGCTGCCTGGGCGGCTGATCGCACTGGTTTTCCACCACCTGAAGCCTGAAATCCTCCCGGTCCTTGAGCTGAACCCAAAGATCGAGCGAAGTTCGCACGGCTTGAAAATGCCCTCCGGCAGCACGTCGCAAAGGAACCACCCGGCCGCCCTCCTCAGCGGCACGACGCGCCATGTTACGCACAGCCTGATCCCAGGGACAAAACACAAAACGCACTTCAACGAACATCTCCGCATCCAATGCCGCCATGATGTGCGACTGGCTGCGCAATGGATTCTGCAGCGTGCCATCCATGATGAGCGCGGCGTTGGCCTTGGAAAATGTGGCGGTCGCTGTAGTCTTCCCGCTGCCCTGCCCGCCTGCGTTGAATACGATCAGGCTTTCTGCTGGCAGCTCGCGCAGCTTCCTGGCACACAGCCAGTCGATGAACGCACCGGCCGGCTCCAGCGTGGCCACACTCCATTTCTGTCGTGATTCGCGACTGAGCGCATAGTCGATGCTGAGTTCCTGCGCGTTGTTGCGGTCAAGAACATTGGCGAATTCCGCTGTGTAGAGTCTGGCCATGCCATCGAGATTCGAAGCGAGATCGGCGGCGAACTTGCGTTCGATGCGGCGCTCCTCAGTGCTGAGACCCTCATAAGGAACATAGGCGAATCCTTCGGCGAGCGTTACGATCTCACCCTCGGGCACAGCGGCGGCTTGCAGGACGAGTTGTCTGGCTTTGGCCTTGATGGCCTTTTCGGCAACCATGAAAGGATCCAGGTAAGCGACGCTCTTCTTCATCACGCGGGCGCTTTTCACCACCTGCGGCAGGAACATCTTTCCCGCGCCGAACAGATCGCCGACGACACTCATGCCGTCCATCAGCGGGCCTTCGATGACTTTCAGCGGCACGCCGAGTTTCTGGCGCGCTTCCTCGGTGTCCTGATCGATGAAATCCGTGATGCCTCTGAGCAGCGCGTGTTCCAGCCGCTTCTCCACGGGTGCGTCGCGCCATGAGAGATCGACCTCGGCCTTCTTCGCGCCGGCGACGCCTTTAAATTGCTCGGCGTAATCAACCAGAATTTCCGTGGCGTCAGGCCTACGGTTGAGCAAAACGTCTTCAACTTTGACGAGCATCTCCTGCGGGATGTCCTCATAAACTTCGAGCATGCCCGCATTGACGATGCCCATGTCCATGCCCGCCTTGATGGCGTGAAACAGGAAGGCGCTGTGCATCGCTTCGCGCACCTTGTTGTTGCCGCGGAAGCTGAAGGAAATGTTGCTCACGCCGCCGCTCACCTTGGCGTAGGGCAGGTTTTGTTTGATCCAGCGCGTGGCCTCGATGAAGTCCACCGCGTAGTTGTTGTGCTCCTCCATGCCCGTGGCGACGGTCAGGATGTTCGGATCAAAGATGATGTCCTCGGGCGGGAAGCCGACTTCATCCACGAGAATGCGGTAGGCGCGTTCGCAGATGCGTATTTTTTCCGCATAGCTCGCGGCCTGGCCGTTCTCGTCAAAGGCCATCACGACTGCCGCGGCTCCGTAGTGCTTCAGCGCTCGTGCGCGCTCCTTGAAAACATCTTCACCTTCTTTGAGCGAGATGCTGTTGGCAATGCCCTTGCCTTGGAGACACTTCAATCCCGCTTCGATGACTTCCCACTTGGAAGAATCCACCATGATCGGCACTTTGTTCACCTCGGGCTCAGTCTGCAGCAGGATGAGAAACTTGGTCATCATGGCCACGCCGTCGATCAAACCTTCGTCCATGCAGACGTCGATGACGTTGGCGCCGTTCTCGACCTGCTGGCGCGCAATGGCCACGGCTTCCTCGAGTTTGTTCTCCTTGATGAGCTTCGCAAACTTCGGTGAGCCGGCGACGTTGGTGCGCTCGCCGATCATCAAGTAGTTTGATGCCGGCGTAAGATTATAGGGTTGCGATCCGCTCAGGCGCATCACCGGCTCCGGGTGCGGCACCTGGCGTGGCTCCAAGCCTTCGACCGCTTTGGCGATAGCGGCGATGTGCTCCGGCGTGTTGCCGCAGCAGCCGCCCATGATGTTAACGAAGCCATGCCCGCCAAAGTCTTTGGCGAAATCCGCCATGTCCGCAGGCAGCAAATCGAAGCCCGTGGGCGCAAGCGGATTCGGCATGCCGGCATTCGGATAGCAGGAGACAAACGTGTCCGCCTTCTGCGCCAGTTCTTCGAGGAACGGCCGCATCTTGTCCGGACCAAGCGAGCAGTTCAAACCAATCGAGAGCGGCTTCACATGCCGCATGGCATTGAGATAGGCTTCGGTGATTTGTCCCGAGATCATGGTCTCGCCGCCAGGACCGACCGCCGCCGAGATCTGAATGGGAAGCTCAACCTTGTCTTGCTCGAAAACTTCCTCGATGGCTGTCAGCGCCGCCTTGGCATTGAGGGAATCGAAGATGGTCTCCACCATCAACGTGTCCACACCACCAGCGATCAGGGCGCGAATCTGATGGGCGTAGGCGGCCTTCACCTGGTCGAAAGTGACGTAGCGGAAGCTCAGATCCTGCAAGTCGGGAAACTGGGAAAGGGAAACGGTGAGCGGCCCCACCGCACCAGCGACATAACGTTTGCGACCGGTTTTTTCCGCTACGATGTCGGCCCACTTCCGGCATTGCTGCGCCGAGTTGAAATTGATTTCCCAGGCGAGCTCGTTCAGAAATTTATTATCGATGATTTTCTGAAAGAACTCCGGGTCTTTGCGCCCGCCATTTTCTCGCGGGTCTTCGATGAAAAACTCGCTCTGGGCGATGCTGGTCGCGGAGAACGTGTTCGTCTCAATGATATCCGCCCCGGCCTCGAGAAAGCGCCGGTGAATGTCCTCGATGATTTCCGGCTTGGTGACGGAGAGAATGTCGCCGTTGTTCAGCAGGTCCTTTTCGTTGCCCTTGAAGCGCTCTCCACGCGCCGCCGCTTCGTCGAGCATCCCCCTGGCCTTGTATTCCCGGATGGTCGTGCCCATGGCGCCGTCGATCACGACAATGCGTTTCCGCATCAGTGCTTCGAGTTCGGTGCGGACATTCGGGCGGGCGGACATGGGGAAACAATAAGCACAGTCCGCCGGGGTGCAACAATCATATCAACGCATCATGATTTGAAGATATGATATTATTTGCCTAAACTTTAAAGAATTCTTGTGAAAGTATGGCAACCATGCCATACTCTGGCCATGAAAATGACCATGCACATCGACGAGGCCTTGTTGGCCGAGGTCATGGCTGCGACCGGGACGACCAGCAAGACGGCGGCGGTCAATGAGGCTTTGCGGAAAATCGCGACCAAGTTCCGTCAGAGGGAACGCTGGAGTCGTGATCTTGGAATGACGCCTGAAGAAATAGGTGCTTCATTTGATCCTGATGTAGCACTCGGCTTGCGCGGCCACTATCCACCGCTGACGAAAGAGGAGCTTTCACTCGTCGCAGAACCGGCCGCCAAATATGGAAAGAAACGTTCTCGTTGATTCCAGTTGGTTCATCGGGTGCTATCGACGGTTGGTTGATCCGTTTCGTGTTCTTCGGCAATCGGTCATGGGTTACGAATTCTATTCTTGCGGAGTCGTAATGCTGGAAGTTTGTCGCGGTATTCGCGTGAGGCGGCATTACGAAGCGGCCCGACAGGATTTCGCCGTCATGTGCTGGGTTCCCACGACTGAAAAAATCTGGAGCGAAGCCACCGACCTTGCGCGGAAACTTGCCGCCAGAGGAGTAACCATGCAACTCGCCGACCTCGTTATCGCCGTGTCCGCGTTGTCTGCCGATGCTGCGGTGCTTACGCTGGACTCTGACTTCCGGCAGGTGCCGGAGTTGCAGGTGATCGATAAGTTGGACGAGTAGTTGCGCGCCCCTGATGTTGCGCGATCAATCCCGCCCGCATGAGTCCGACCGCCGATCCTGAAGTCATCCTCGAAGCCCGCGATCTCAGCCGTGAGTTTGACGGCGTGGTGGCCTTGGACCGTTTTAGCTTCAAACTGAAACGGGGCGAAGTGCTCGGTCTCCTGGGCGCGAACGGCGCGGGCAAGACCACTTCGATGAACATGCTGCTCGGCTTGACGACACCGAGTTCCGGCAGCATTCACGCATTTGGCCGGGATTTTTTCAAGAACCGCGTGGAGCTGCTCAAGCGGATGAATTTTTCCAGCGCCTACACCTCGCTCCCCGGCAACTTGCTGGTCTGGCAGAACTTGCTGGTCTTCGCCAAGATATACGGCGTGCCTGACCACAAGAAAAAAATCACCGAGCTGCTCGAGTTGTTTGAGATCAGCGACCTCCGCCAGCGCGTCACTGGCCAGCTCTCCGCCGGGGAGAGCACGCGGCTCAACCTCTGCAAGGCCCTGCTCAATGATCCGGAACTGCTGTTGCTCGACGAGCCGACCGCCAGCCTCGATCCCGACATCGCCGACAAGGTTCGCAAGACCATCCGCCGCGTCCAAAGCGAGCGGCAGATCAGCATTCTCTACACTTCGCACAACATGCGTGACATCGAGGAAGTCTGCGACCGCGTCATTTTCCTGCACAAGGGAAAGGTTGTCACCGAAGGCACCGCGTCGGAAATCGTGGCCAAATCACAGCAGAGTTCGTTGGAGGATGTGTTCATCAAGATTGCCCGCAGCGGCGACATCGTAGAATGAGCATACGTCTGCGCACCAACGTGGGCTGGCAGCCCTCTGCCAGCTCTGGAATCCATGATGCCGGCAGCCCTCTGCCAGCCCACATCTTATGAACTTCCGCATTATCTCCGCTCTAGTCCTCCGTTACATCTTCCTCTATACCCGCACACCGATGCGGCTGGTGGAGCTGGTCTTTTGGCCGGTGGTGGATCTCATGGTGTGGGGCAACCTCACGATGTTCCTTCAGGAAAACACCAGCGCCCAGTTTGCCCATTATCTTCTTTTCCTCATTGGCGGCATGATTTTGTGGGACGTGCTGTTCCGCGCTCAGCAGGGAGTTGCCATCTCCTTTCTGGAGGATGTTTGGACCCGGAACCTGCTCAATGTCTTCGTGGCTCCGGTGCGCACCGTGGAATACGTCACCGCCACGTTTGTCATCGGTTTCCTGCGCATCTGCGTCACGGTGCTGGTTCTCTCCGTGCTCGCGTTCGTCGGTTATCATTTCAACGTCTTCTCCCTCAAGTGGAGCCTGATTCCTTTTTTTGTAAATCTGATGATCTTCGGCTGGTCGTTGGGGATGATTTCCACCGCGCTCATCCTGCGATGGGGTCAGGCGGCCGAGTCCCTGGCCTGGGCCATTCCCTTTTTCATTCAACCACTGGTGGCCGTGTTTTATCCCGTGGCAAAACTCCCGATTTGGCTGCAAGGCATCGCGCTGGCACTGCCGGCCACGCATATTTTCGAGGGCATGCGCGATGTCCTCAATCCCGTCATCGGTCACGCCAGTTGGAAGCATCTCGGGATGGCGGCGGGACTGAATGTCGTCTTCATGGCGCTCGCCGCCTGGATCTTCGCCTCCACCCTCCGCGCCACACGGCGCAAAGGGCTGCTGACCAAGTTCGCGACGCAGTAGGCGGGTTTTCAAATCGGCCCATCGGGCCGACCGAACCCAGGGATGAGGACGGAGCGACTGATTCCCTGGGTAATGTGCCAAATAACCCTTGCGCCCCAACGGGGCGCGCGAAACTTCCACCATGCCCCAGAGCATCTCGCGAGTTCGGGCTGGACGGCTGGCGGATCATGAGCATGTCGCCAAAACCCGTGTTATTGTTCCCATCATGAACCCCGGAATCTTGGGAATCCCCGCGTCCATTCTCTCATCCGTCGAGACCCTGGATGAGCTTCAGGACTGGCTCGCCACGCAGCATCCCGACATCATGGCCGAGGTGCATCAGGCCCGGCAAGAAGACCTCGCAGGCGATTTCAATACCTGGAAACACCGGCATCTGCCATGCCCTACCGGGTCGAAATAGGCTCGCTGGCTGACGCTTAACCGGCCGCACTGGACTCCGCCATCGGGTCGAGCGTGGATCGTAAAATTCTCTGACTCGCGGAAAATGCCGTCGTCGTCGTTCACCGGCGTCTCGTCGGAATGCCAGACGAACTTGCGGGCCTGTGCAAACTCCGCATCGGCGACTGGCGCATCCTTTACTGGAATTACCCCGCGCAAGCACTCATTCGGATTTCCGCATCCAGCACCGCTCCGAAGTCTATCGCGACTTCTGAAGGGCCTGCCCCAAGCCGCCCCGATTTACCAAAATCGGATCTGGAGATGTGCCACAATTCATATTATGAGCCCGCCAATTAAGCCCAATCTCGTCCGCATCTTTTTTTTGGCAATGCTGGCGTTCTGTCTATCGGGACGCTGACAAAACATTTCCGCATGGAATACAAGTCAAGGGGGAGAGCTTGACGTCACAATTCTGCGTGCATCCGCGTAATCTGCGAATTATATGAGTGACTTCCGAGGATGGAATTCACCGCCAACATCGTAACTTTCCCATGAAACACGCACCCGCATTCACCCGCCGCCGTTTCCTGCAACAGGGCGCCGCCACGCTGCTCAGCGCGCCTTTCGTCACCTCCGGAGTGCGGGCTGCATCGCCGAATGGCAAACTCCGCCACGCGGCCTTCGGTGCCAGCGGAATGTCGTGGGCGGACATGAGTTCGCTCTCCAATCATCCGATGTGGGAACTGGTCGCGGTGTGCGATGTTGATAAAAATAATTTTGCGCGGGTTCAGGAAAAATTTCCAGAGGTCAGAACCTACACCGACTGGCGTGAGTTGCTGGAAAAGGAATCCGGCAACATTGACAGCGTCAATGTCTCGGTTCCCGACCACATGCATGGCGCCATGGGCATGGCCTCCGTCGCGAAAGGTCTCCACATTTATGGCCAGAAGCCACTGGCGCAGAACCTCGCTGAATGCCGCGCCATGACCGAGCGCGCCCGCGCCAAGGGTGTGATGACACAGATGGGCATCCAAATTTCCTCGGACTTTACCGAGCGCTTCGCTGCGGAGATGATCCACGCTGGCGCGATTGGAAAAGTGAAGGAAGTTCACAGCTTTTCGAATAAAAAATGGGGCGATCCGGAACCAACGCCGCAGAGGACCGATCCAGTTCCGGATGGCTTCGACTGGGACAAGTGGCTCGGCGTTGCCAGCGAGCGGCCTTTTATTGGCAATGGCTACTACCATCCCGGTAACTGGCGCAAGCGGCGCGACTTCGGCACTGGCACACTGGGCGACATGGGCTGCCACATGTTCAGCGGCTGGTTTCGTGCGCTGGCTCTGGGCTCGCCCATCAGCGTCACCTCCCGCGGGCCAGCGCCGGGCAAAGACAACTGGGCTATCAATGGAAAAGTCGAATACGTTTTTCCGGGCACGGAATTCACGGCGGACAAGCTCGTAAAAGTCACCTGGTATGACGGCGAGCAAATGCCGCCAAAGGAGGTGCTGGATGCCTTCGTGGGTAAATGGCCCGACCAAGGCAGCATTTACCTGGGCACCGAGGGCGTGTTGTTGCATCCGCACAACTCCACGCCCACGCTGCATCCAAAGGAGAAATTTACCGGCTACAAGTATCCCAAGCTGGAACCGCGCAATCATTGGTTTGACTTCATCGACTGCTGCCTGAAGCGGGATAAAAAACCGAGCGCCAACTGGGACTACTCAGGTCCGCTCACGGAATCCGTGCTCCTCGGCTGCCTCTGTTCCGTGTTTCCCGAAAAAACGCTGGAGTTCGATGGTGCCAGCCTCACTTTTAAAAATTCACCTGAGGCCAACGCCTTGGTGAAACGGAGCTATCGCAAGGGCTGGGAAATCGCCGGTATGTAGTGCAGATTAATTAAGGACGTAGCCGCGCTTCGTGTTGCGAAGCCGCAAAGCGAAAGCGCGGGAAGTTTGGAAGTATTGTAGCCAGGCGATTTTGTCCCGCACTCTCACGAGAGTGCGGCTACGAGGTATTTAATAATGTTCAGGGTAAATCACTCCCCGCCTTCAGGCTTCTTGCGCCCGCCACGGCCACCGTCGCTGCGTTTCTCGATGTCGTGCAGCATCTCGCTCACGTCCTCGACCTGCGCCCAGACTTCCTGCGAGACAAAGATCGACGCGTTCTGCGCCACCGCGAGAGCGATGCTGTCGCTCGGCCGGGCATCGAGCTCCACCACCTTGCGCTGTTGCAGTTCGTTTTCTGCGGTAATGATGATCCGCGCGTGGAAGACGCCGTTCTCGAGGTGGTTGATCACCACCCTTTCCACCTTCGCGCCGAAAGCCCGGAGCACGTGACCGAGGAGGTCGTGCGTCAGAGGGCGCTCCTTGGCGATTCCCCGCATGGACATGGCGATGGCCATGCCCACCGGGCCGTCCACATAGATCACGAAGATCTTCTCCTGGTTGCCGAGAAAGACCGCATACGACTCGTCCATGGGCACCACTGCGCGCAATTGGGTCTCCAGCACCTCCTTATTCATGACGCTAAGCTAGCACGCCGCAGGGCACTCGCGCAAGAAACACCGCGCATTACATGCCGAATTCCCGGTAGCGCCTCGCCACTTCCACATACTTGGCGGCTAGCGCGATATTATGCGCCATCTCCCCGCCCACGAGCTTCCTGACCACGCGCGCGGGCGCTCCGATCACCAGCGAACCTTCCGGCACCTGCATGCCCTTCGTCACCAATGCACCGGCCCCGATAATGCAACGCGGTCCGATCACCGCACCATCCATCACGATCGCGCCCATGCCGACCAGTGTGCCGTCGCCAATCTCGCACGCATGGATGATGGCGCGATGCCCCACGCTCACGTCAGCACCGATCACTGCGGGAAAATCATCCGATACATGGATGATGGTGCCGTCCTGGATATTTGAGCGCGGACCGATCCGGATGCGGTTGATATCACCGCGTGCCACGCATTGATACCAAAAACTGGCGTCTTCACCGATGGTAACGGCACCGACGACTACCGCGCCGGGCGCGATGAACGCGTCCGGGTGAATGACGGGATTTTCCGCAGGCAAGAGAAAAGTTTTTATAAATTCACAATCCATGCAGAGATAATTATGTTGACGCTTTGGAGCTTGCTCATCAATAATGACACCCGTCCCGTAAAACTTACGCGGGAGCGAATCAAATCAACGCTTATAACTCCCATGAACAAAGCAGAACTCATTGACGCAGTCCAGAATACCCTCGGGGGCGAGACATCCAAGCGCGCGGCGGGCGACGCCGTGGAAGCCGTGCTAGCTGCCATCGCCGCCACAGTGGCGAAGGGTGACCGGGTGCAACTTGTAGGCTTCGGCACCTTCAAGGTGGCGCACCGCAAGGCTCGCACTGGTCGCAACCCCAAGACCGGCGAGGCCATGGCCATCGGTGCCTCCAAAACCGTGCGCTTCGTGTGCTCCGTCGGTCTGAAGAAGTCGCTCTAGGAGCAGCAGCCAAAGGAATATCCCGCGATAGTTTATAAACCGCAGCACTTAGGTGCCGCGGTTTTTTTTGTCACCATCCCTGCGCCGCACGCAGGAGCCCCGCCGCCTTGTGTCGCGTCTCCTCATATTCCAATTCCGGCACCGAGTCCGCCACGATCCCTGCGCCGGTGTGAAATTGCACCACGTCTCCGGTGCGCCACGCGGTGCGGATGGTGATACTAAACTGGCTTTCGCCGTTGAATCCGAACCAGCCAATCGCCCCCGTGTAAAGTCCACGATCGTGCGGCTCCAGCTCGCGAATGATTTCCAACGCGCGTTTCTTCGGCGCTCCGCTGATGGACCCTCCGGGAAAACAGGCGAGGAAGGCACCCAGATGATCAATATCCCCGCGGAGCGTGCCCTCCACGGTGGACACCAGATGATGCACTTGCGGGTGACTCTCCAGAGCGAGCATCTCCGTCACCCGCACGGTGCCGAACTCGCAGACCTGGCCGAGATCGTTGCGCTCCAGATCGGTGATCATCACCAGTTCCGCGCGCTCCTTGGCCGAGTGCTTCAGTTCAGCAACCAAGTCCCGATCCTCCTGCGCATCGGATCCGCGCGGTCGCGTGCCCTTGATCGGTCGCGTGATAATCTGATTGCCGCTCATTTTTAGAAAACACTCCGGTGACGCGCTGAACACCTGTATCCCGCCAAGATCGAGATAAGCCGAGTGCGGCGCGGGCGATGCAGCGCGAAGCCGTTCATAAAACACGTGTGGCTCCAGATCGTCGGGCCAGGGTGCCAGCCACGGATAAGACAGGTTCACCTGATAGATGTCGCCCGCAGCGATATATTCCTGCGCGCGGCGCACGATGTGGATGTATTTCGCGCGCGACAACTGAGGCTCAAAGTGGATTTTTGGGACGAACCCCCTGTGGCCGGGAACCGGCACCGGGACCATCTGTTCAGAATGAAAATGCGGAAATACACCGAAGCGGAAATCCCCATTGAACCCGACCCAGCCCATCAGTCCCCCGCTTGCGTCCGGTGTTGAATGGCGCGCCAGCACCTGGCGAATTCGTTCGCTGTCACGGAACACATTGCCATCCATGACTTCCGAGGGGTTGGCGGCCGTGATCGTTCGCCCTTGGATCCCTGACCAGCCGTTCAGTCGCACTGCGCCATCCGGGCGCGCGGACAGCCGGCGCGGCGTTCGCACGTCGGGGTGGTCCGTGTTGGCAAGGATCATGGTAAGCACGCCACTCTCCGGCTGCCGCCACGTTTCACAAGCGCAGTTTGAAACACACCGCTTTGACATTTCCCTGTCGCGCAGCATGTTGATGACCCCGTTAAAACCAAACGCCTCTCCACTTTGAAACGAGTCCTTTTTGTCTGCACCGGCAACACCTGCCGCAGCCCGATGGCGGAGGCGTTGTTCCGCGAACTCGTGCGGGGACGCGATGATTATGAGGTGTCGTCCGCCGGCGTAGGGGCTTATCCGGGCGACGCGGCCAGCCACCACACGGCGGACATTCTAGCTGAACTTGGCGTAAACCCCTCGGAATTTCGCAGCCAGCAGCTCAGCAAGTATTTGCTCGACGCCGCCACTCATGTGGTCGGCCTGTCGCGCTCGCATCTGGAGGCCATCGAATCAGCTTTCCCGGAAGCTGCGGACAAGGTGTATCTCATCAGCGAATTCACCCCCGACGATTCGCTGCGCGGTCGTGACGTGAATGATCCCTTCGGCGCGGGTCGGCGCGCGTATGAAGATGTGCGGGATGCCCTGCGCAAACTTCTCCCCAGCGTGCTCGCCTACATCGACCAGACTTTTGAAAAGCCCTCTTCCTCCAATAACCCCATGCACTCCGCCGCCAGCATCGCCGAACCCGCCGCAACCGTCGCCATCAAACGCATCGCAGTCGGTGCCGATCATGGTGGCTTTGAATTGAAGAATGCGCTCTCGGGTTATCTCAAGCAGAAGGGCTACGAAGTGAAAGATCTCGGCACCACTTCAAAAGACTCGGTGGACTATCCTGATTACGCCGACGCCGTGGCGGAGATGGTTTTATCGGGCGGCGCGGAAGCCGGCATCCTCGTCTGCACCAGCGGCATCGGTGTCTGCATGGCGGCGAACCGCCACGCCGGCATCCAGGCTGCTCTGGTGACCGACGCCGCGGAAGCCGCGCAATCTCGCGAACACAACCATGCGAATGTGCTCTGCCTCAGCGGGACCAAGACCTCCAGTGCGGATGCGCAAAAGATTGCGGATGCTTTCCTTGCCACTCCCTTTGCTGGTGGCCGTCATGATCGGCGCGTCGGCAAGATGAACGCCTTGCACACCGTCGCCGCCGACATTGTGCGTGGCAGTGATTTCGCCATCGCCGAGGTCATTCTCGCCGAAGAAGCGCGCCAGCAGAACAACATCGAGCTCATTGCCAGCGAGAACTTCACCAGTCGCGCGGTGATGGCCGCCCAAGGATCATGTTTGACCAATAAATATGCCGAAGGCTATCCCGGACGTCGCTGGTATGGCGGCTGCGAAGAAGTGGACAAGGCCGAGCAGCTCGCCATCGACCGCGTCTGCCAGCTCTTCGGCGCGAAGTTCGCCAACGTGCAGCCGCACTCCGGCTCGCAGGCGAATGCGGCGGTTTATTTTTCCGTGCTCCAGCCCGGCGACCGCATCCTGACCATGAATCTTGCCCACGGCGGTCACTTGACCCACGGGCATCCAGCGAATTTCAGTGGCAAGTTTTATGAAGTCACCCACTATGGCGTCAGCGAGAAGGACGAACGCATTGATTACGACGCGCTGGCCAAAGTTGCGCTGGAAGTGAAGCCGAAGATGATCACCGCTGGCGCCAGCGCCTATGCACGCATCATTGACTTCGCGCGCATGGGCGAGATCGCTAAAAGCGTCGGCGCATACTTGTTCGTCGACATGGCGCACATCGCGGGCCTTGTCGCCGCTGGTGTGCATCCGTCACCGATGGCGCACGCAGACTTCGTCACCAGCACCACGCACAAAAGTCTCCGCGGTCCGCGCGGCGGCATCATCCTTACGAACAACGAAGACCACGCGAAGAAAGTTAATTCCATGGTCTTTCCCGGCACGCAGGGCGGTCCGCTCATGCATGTGATCGCCGCCAAGGCTGTCTGCTTCCATGAAGCACTCCAGCCAGGCTTCAAGGAATACCAGCAACAGGTCGTGAAAAACTCGCAAGCGCTTGCCGCCGCGCTCACCGCACTTGGCTACCGCATCGTCAGCGGCGGCACCGACAATCATCTCATGCTCGTCGACCTCCGCCCGCGCGGGCTCAATGGGAAGATTGCCAGCGAAACGCTCGACCACGCCGGCATCACCGTGAACAAGAACGGTATTCCCTTCGACACCGAGAAGATCACGCTCGGTGGCGGTATCCGCGTCGGCACTCCTGCCGTCACCACTCGCGGCATGAAAGAGGCGGAGATGAAACAGATCGCCGCCTGGATGCACCAGGCGCTCGAAGGCCGCGACCAACCTGAGGTTCTGGCTAATATCCGCGCCGAGGTCGTCGAGATAAATAAACGGTTTCCGCTGCCGTAAATTTGGAGTGTGCAGACATGTCCGCGCTCTCACGAGTGCGGCTGCGTTTTTAGGGCGCTACGCGGAAGGCGGTTTCATGAAGAAATGCTCCAGCGCTTCGATCATGCCTTCACTGGCCGGTTTTTCTGACACGAACCCGCGGATTTCGCGCACCCGCGATTTGACAGGCTCCAGCGCGTTGCCGGGGCAGGCGATGTGCGCGGCAATGCGGTGATCGAGCATCGCGAGGTCGTTGAAATTGTCGCCCGCGGCGAAGATGCGCTCCCGCGGAATCCTGAGCAATCGGGCGAGCTCTCTTAACGCGGTGCCCTTGCTGTAGTTGGCATGGGCGAAACGCAGATAGCGTCCGTTGCGGTGGTAGCCGATGTCGCTGTGCAACGCGTGATGGGCGCCAATGACCTCGCAAATGCCGTCCAGTTCCGATTCATCCCTGGCGACAATTCCAACCTGTCCAAAATCTCCCATGAGGAACTCTGCGGTCGTGTTCTCCGTGACGTGCTGCTGCATGGCAGCGAGGAACGGCCGATGCCTTTCCATAAAGTGATGATGCGCCGAGCGCGCCCTTCGGTTCCATGAGCCGAAGTCCTTCCATGGTTTAAAAAACCCTGGCCGGTAAATTTCGCATTCCTGGGCTATGATATAGTCGGGCAGCAGAAAAATGTTGTGCGACGCGAGTCCCTCAAGTGTCTGTTGGAGACCGCGGCCGGTGTTCACCACCCAGGCTGCACCGCGCCGGCGGAAGTCACGCAGCAGGTCGCCCAGCGCCGGATGAAACGGGGGGTCACCCTCGTGGTTCACGAGCGTGCCGTCAAAATCAAAGCAGAGCAGGAGCGATGGAGGGGAAGAGGCCATTGGGTTCAACCATTGTAAAATTTTGGCAGTCGTAAGATTTCGACCACGCGCCAAGTTAACGCGGCGAAGAGTAGCCCGTGGGCCAGCAGGTAGCTGCGGGTGATCCAAGGGCTGCCCTTGCGCCGACGAAAGCGACGGATGATCGATTCCGCGCCCCAAATCAAGCTGAATACCAGCGGGAGATAGAGCGCGAGCATATAGCGCTCGCCACTGCCCCGCACGATCGGTGCATCAAATCCGATGAACAGCGAGTAAACCGAGAAGGTTCCGAACACGAACAACACGATGGTGACGGTGCCGTGTCGGAAAACAAAGTGGCCCGCATGCTGCGCCTTGGGCGCGGTCGCAACGGCACCAAGCAGTCCGAGCAGGATCAGCGCCAGCCAGCCCAGATACAGCCCGCGCCATTCAAGGATGCCGCGCCAGCCTGACCAATGCTCGAGGTTCCTAACGAGCTTGGTTTGCTGCGGCCAGAAAAATTCCGGCAGGCGGCCAATGATTTCGGTTTTCCCGTTATTGGGGCCAAAGGTGCCATCCCGCAGTCGTGATAAAAAGTCCTCACGCGAGTGGATGCGCAGATAGTTTGAGAGAGATGGACGCTCCGACGGTGTCAATGCGGCCAGAGTCTCACGCGTGTGATGTCGGCCCATCCACTCGTAAGCCTGCGCACCGGTATCCAACCACATCCAACAGCTCGGAAAGCTGAAAAATGGATCGCCAAATTTCTCGTGTGCGTCCTTCAATCGCGGACCGATGGTCATGAAGAGGGCCGCCACCAACACGACCAGCCCCACCAGATGATTCCGCCAGTGCCAGAGATTGGTGCTGCTGAGCACGAAGCCGCGCCGTCGTGCCGAAACCATCTCCCACACGCAGCGCAACGAGCTGACACCAAAGAACACCGCAAGCAATGGCGTGATGGATCCATCGGCCATATAAGCCGCCCCGCCCAGCATGCCGATCATTCCGTAAACCCAGAGTGAATTGCGCTTCAGCGCCAATACACAGGCCACCCACGTCAGAAAGAAGAGCACATAATAAAGCGGCTCCGGCTGGAAATACGCCGCGCGCGGCAGCAGTCCGCCCAGTCCGCCCAGCAGCACCAGATTGCACGCCGCAGGCAGCGAGAAATTAAGGCAGGCGGCGATGCCCAGTATGACCAAGAACGTCAGGGTCATGAACACATGGAACCAACGCCCTCGTTCGAACAACGCCCGTGTTTGATCCGTGATGGCGGGATGCGCCATTCTTGCCTCGTCAATCGTATGGCCCTCATCCGTGAACCACGCGGCCACCCACGGCCAGAGCGGATTCACCACGCCGTCGGTGCGGTGCGGGAAAATATTCGTCAGTGGCGTCATGAACCCGCTGCGGTAATCCGGGTGCAGGTCGGATCGGGCCTCGGTGGCCAGTCGCATGTTGTGAAGCTGGTCGCCACTGTGAATTTGTTTGCTCGTGTAATTAGTCTGCTCAATAAGCAGTCCGCCGATGTTAATGTAAGCGAATCCGAAAAGGATGAGCAACTCCAGGAACACCAGCCACCGGAACAACGGGCGTTTCCACCATCCGTTTTTTACCCCGCTCAGCGCCGCCGGTTGTTCCGCCATCACTCGTCTCCCATGTCAGCGCATCGGCCGCACTTTGATTTCCACCCGCCGGTTGATCGCCTGCTCCTCGATGCTGCCGTTCGGCGATGCAACGAGGCGAGTCTTGCCGAGTCCGAGCGCCTCAACGCGGCCGGTGTCGAGCCGCAGTGATGAGATGAGCCAGCTTACGACCGCGACCGCGCGTCGCTGGCTGAGGTTAAAATTGTACTCGTCAGTGCCGAAGGAATCGGTGTGTCCCTCGATGATGAAGCGGTTATTGGGATTGCGCGTGATGAGCAGCCCGAGCTTCATCATGCTGAGTCGCGCATTTTCCGCCAGGACATCGCTGCCATATTCAAAAAGCAGGTCCGTGGGCATCAGAATCGGCGCAGTGCTGCTGGACAGCTTGCCGCCGCGAGTCATCAGGTCATCGAGATTGCTGAAGCCCTGAACGCGTTTGGCCGCGGCGTTGCCGGCGTCGGACTGATGATTCAAGTGATCGAGGAGTTTGCTGTCGAGGCTGTCGATTTTTTTATCCAGCGGGTTTCCTGGCAACAGGAGTTGTTTGCTGCTGACCGGTTTACTGAGCACGGAACTTTTGAGCGCGCTGGCCGCAGCGGCCAGGTCCGGACCGGGCAGATTGTCCGCGACCGAGGCTAGCGACGGTCCCTGCGCGGGCTGTTGCGCCTGGGGCAGGTTTTCGGGCGAAATGAAATTAGTGATCTTGCTGACTTGCGGGGTGAGGTCGATGGGCTTGTTCAGCGGCAGCATGTCCACGATGTCCTGGAGGTCCGCCTTCACCTGTGGCTCCGGCGGCTTGTCCCAAGGTGCCAGAATGTCCGGCATGTGCTGGATAGCCTTCTGGTCCTTGAGCAGTTCCGGACTGATCGCCAGTCGCTCGGGACGGGGATTTTCCTGCGGACCCTGGGACATCACCTGCCGGCCAAGCTCGAGATTATTGAAAAGAAAATACAGCCACCAGTGAAAAGCGAGCGCCAGCACGATGGCGACAAAAAACCACCAGCGCAGGCTCCACGACCAGCGCTCGATCTGGAACGACGAGCGCCGCACATTACCCCATTCGAAATCCTGGTAGGATGGCACGGCCATGAACTGCGAGGCTAGCACATGGCTGGAATGCTGGCACATGGAAAAACGCGGTCAATTTGAACTTTGCACGGCGCTTCATCTCGTTATCGTGGATTGATGCTTCAGATCGTTTTCAATGAAATCAGCGCCTCGGAACTCTCAAGGCTGCCCACGCCCATGCAGTTTGCGCTTTTGGAGGCATTGAACATCCAGCCCGAAGACGTCGAGCAGGAAGACCGGCTTGCGAAACGCTTTGGCGTCATTACGCACGGCAAGAACAAACTCTACCGCTGCCGCGCCGGCGACCATCGCATCTACTTTTCTGTGGAGGGCGCACATGTGAAAATCCATCGCGTTCTGCACAAGAACACCCTTCAGGATTTTCTCTTTCGCAGCAATCTCGGCAGCGCAGGTGAGGATGAAGCCCTCGGCGAGGCCAAAGGCTTCTGGAAGCTCATCGAAGACGGCGAGCGGACGCTCAAGATGGTGTGAGGCAAGGTAGTTTTGAGCTTAGCTCAAACTCGACGCGATGTGACACGAGCTAAAGCTCGTAACTACTTTTTTCTGCCATGACACTCAAGTCCCTCCTCGCCACCGAATCCACCCGTCTCGCCGAGTTTCCCGTCGCGCGCGATTCCATCTTCATGGCCCATGCAGGCGTGTGCATCCTGCCGCGGCGTGTGGCGCAGGCGATGGAGGACTATTTGGAAATGTGCTGTCTTTCGCATCAGGAGAGCGGAGAGGTCTGGCGCACACTCAACGAGACGCGCATCGTTGCGGCGAAACTGATCGGTGCCAAGGCCTCGGAGATTTCCTTGTTGGGGCCCACGTCTCTCGGTCTGAGTCTGGTGGCCAATGGCCTGCCGTGGGAGGCAGGTGACGAGATCGTTTGCTATCACGACGACTACCCGGCGAACGTCTATCCATGGATGGATCTGCAACGCCGCGGTGTGGTCTTGAAGTTCGTACAAACCGCTGCGCCGGGTGCCGTCACCCTGGAGGCGATGGAACGCGCGCTCACACCGAAGACGAAGATGGTCGCGCTCGCCTCGTGCCACTTCCTCACGGGTTACCGGATCGATGTGGATGCCATCGGCAAAATGCTCCGCGCGCGCGGCATCTGGTTCTGTCTTGACGCCATCCAGACCATCGGCGCGTTCGACACCCGCGTGGACTACGTGGACTTTCTCAGCGCCGACGCGCACAAATGGATGCTCGGCCCCATGGCGGCCGGCATTTTCTATGTGCGCGAAGAACTGCAGGAAATGCTCCGCCCATCGCTGTTGGGCGCGTGGAATGTGAAATCGCCCAACTTCATTGCCCAGAGCGAAATTGAATTCGAGCGAGATGGACGCCGCTACGAGCCGGGAGTGCTGAACGCCGTGGGCATCATCGGCATGAAGGCCGGTCTGGAGATGCTGCTGGAACTGGGCATCGAAAACATCAGCGCTCAGTTACTGACATTAAAGGCGCATCTGGTGCCCAAACTGGAAGCGCTTGGCTTCACGATTCTTCCGCCTTCCGGTGGTGCCGCCGCATCCAGCATTACCACGGCCACGCGCCATGGTGGGGTGCCATTGGATCAGGTGTTCGAATACCTGGCGAAGAACCACGTCGTCGTTTCCTTGCGTCACAACCGCGCCGGTCGCGCCCATCTGCGATTCAGTCCGCACTTCTATAATACGAAGATGGAAATCGACCGCGTGGCCGATCTTATCAGCCGCGCAGGCTAGTTTTTGCGCGCTACGGCGACAAATTCCAGCGCATCGGAATCAGAACGGTTGTCGTTGCTGCGCTGCCGCGTTTCAGAATGAATGCCCGGTGCGGTTGGAATAGGAGTGCGCCAGACTGATTCGCTTTCTTGGCGTCATCCTCACGGATCCAGAATTCAATCTTGCCGGCCTGCGTAAGCCAGAAAGTGTTGAAGGCGGCTACTCGAGGGAGAGAGTCTCCGCCCCAGATGAGTAATTGGTCCGCACTTCTTGTCTGAGCGGATGCCACCAGCCCGTTCGTGGTATTAAAGCCGTTGCTGGCGGCGCTGCTTGCCAATGGAAATGGTAGCGCGAGAAAAATTTGGCCGGGGCGGAGCACTTGCACGAAGGGGTTCGTTCGCACATGGCCGCCGACGACCATGGAAATATTGCGACTGGATTTAATGAACATGCCTTCACCGGGCTCAACGATAGTTCCGCCGGCATTGGCGAGACTTGTGTTGTCGGCGCTGACCCAGACGGCCTTCGATGGATCGGCGAGGGTTGCATTGTAGAGCCAGAAGCTCACATACCCGGTGCCGTCGTAAAAGCTGACTGTAGCCGCGAGGTTCGCGCTGCGTTCGCCAATGAGCTTGGTCTTGTCGAACACGTCATCGAGCGACACGTGCCTGCGGACGACCACCAGCTCGGCGCTTTGATTGGGCAACGTTGAGCTTGTATTGAGTGGTGAAGCAGGGTCGATGCGGCCGACTTTCCCCATCTCAAAGCGATGCCCGGTATAGGAGCCATTACGCATTTCCAGGTAACAGTCTGACGTGAGCACTGTAGGCATGTCGGCAAGGCGACCCGCATATATCGGCGGGTTTACATTGGCGTAGCCATATGTCTGATTACCCGCGACGAAGGAGACGCGTTCCACTGACAAGGGTTCTCCGGCAACGCTGAGTCCGCTCAGGGGATGCGTGACGCGCATTCGGAGGAAGAGAGTGGCATCACCAGCGCCGAGCAACGCATCCAGCGCGGGGTAGGTTACGATGCGCGCGCCATCAGAGGCGGTGACCGTGACGGGTGGGATGCCGAGCGCAGTCCACTTGGAGAGATCGACGCTGGTTTCAACTCCGCAGGTCAGATCGGTCACGCCGGGGGCAACTTTGAACTGGGCGCCGAACCTTCCGTCGCTATTCTTCACCAGGCGCAGGCCGCCATCGCCCAAACCGCTGCGAGGATCCTCGCCCAGCGCGTATTCCATGAGATCAGCCTTGTAATCGCCATCTGAATTAGCCGTTGTGACAGCGTTTCTGCTCTGCCACTGGCTCCAATTGGTTGGAGCTGCTGATAACGTCGCGCTTGGGCTTGCAGATGGGGTCAAGGCGATCGATTTTGACGCACTCGCGCTCGCTGCGAGTGCTGGCGAACCGATGATCTGCACGTTGTCAAAAGTTGCCGTGCCGAGCTTGGTGTAGTCGGTCGCTGTTACCGCGAGCCCGATGCGCACGGTGCTGGCGAGGTTGGTCAGTGAGACTGAGAACAATTGCGTCCAGCTCGTTCCATTCGCCGAGGTGTAAGCCGTGATCGCATTCCCGGCGCGCACCAGACGCACCCAGTTGTTCGGGGGCGTATTGAGCGCCGGTCCCCCCGCGTAGGTGCGAACAGCTCCAGCCGGGTTGCGATAGTTTCCTCCGAATCCGTAGCTTGGCGAGATAAACGCCAAGCCCATTCGCGAGTTCGCAGTCAGATCTTCGCGAATGATGACTCCTGCTTTGGCCCAGGGATTGGTGTTGGTCTGGCTTGTCACGCGTGCTTTGATCTCACCGTCACCAGTGAGTGTCGTATTGGCGAAGTGAAAGTTATCGGACGATCCGAAAATCCCTGCTCCGGACCCGCTGACCGTGTAAACGCCGCTCGCGCTGTTGAAGCTGGTGCTTCCAGCAATCCTGACCGAGCCAACATCCGTTCCTGTGAGTGGCGCTGGCGCGACTGCCCCAGTCGTGGTCCAGACAAAGTTTTTACTGTTGCTGAGCGCCCCATCAGATGCGCTGACGATGACGTTGCTGGTTGCCGCTGCGTTGGTGCTGACGGTGCCGCTGATCAAACCGGTGACCGGGTTGATCGAAAGACCCAGAGGCAATCCGCTGGCGCTGTAAGTCAGGGTGTTGCCATCCGGATCGCTGGCTTGCAGTTGCAGACTGGCCAGGGTCCCGCGCACCGTGCTCTGATTCGCCGGTTGCACCAGCACCGGCGCCTGATTGGGCAGAGTGCTGCCGCCCGTGATCTGGACGTTATCAAACACTGCGGTGGAAAGCGCCGAAGTGGTCGTGGCGGTTACCGCCAGTCCCACGTAAGCATTGGCCGGCAGGCTGGTGAGAGTGACAGCAGATACCGCTGTCCAGTTTATTCCGTCGGCTGAGCGATATCCGGTGAGCAGACTGCCGGCGCGCACCAGGCGCACCCAGTTGTTGGGCGCGGGATTGAGCACGGAACCGCCGGCATAGGTGGTTGAGCCGCCGGCGCTGGTGCGCCACACCATGCCGAAACCATCGAACGGGGTGATCATCGTCATGGCATGACGCGATCCGGCCGTGAGATTTTCCCGGATCATCACACCGGCTTTGGCCCAATCATTGGTTTTGGTCTGCGAGAGCACGCGCGCGCGAATCTCGCCGTCGCCGGACAGCTGAGTGTAAGCGAATCGAAAACCGTCGGCTGTGAAGTATATATCCGCCCCTGCGCCTTTAAGGGTGTAGGTGCCGTTGGTTCCAAGGACGGTGCTGCCGGTCAGGCCCACGGCACCAACGTCCAGCGACGTCAGTGTCGGAGCCGTGGGTGGGGCGGTTGTGGTCCAGACGAAGCTCTTGCTGTTGCTGAGCGAGCCATCGGATGCGTTGACGCTGACGTTGTTGATCGCTGTCGCCGTGGTGCTGACAGTGCCGCTGATCAGACCGGTGGCCGGGTTGATGGAAAGACCCAGCGGCAATCCACTGGCGCTGTAAGTCAAGATGTTGCCTTCCGCATCGCTGGCTTGCAGTTGCAGGCTGGCGAGAGCGCCGCGCACCGTGTTTTGATCGACCGGTTGCACCAGCGCGGGCGGTGAATTGGTCGAGGTGGGAAGCGAATTGATCCACTGCGCAATGGTCGAAACTGCGGCGGAGTCCACGACATTTTTTGCCAGCGGAGGCATCCTTGTTTCCGTCAGGCTGTTCGCTCGGACATGCATGATGCTTTGCGGGACCTGTTGCGGCACGACTACTTTTGCGCCCGCAACGCCCAGATCATTGTAAAGTGGACCATTCAGAATGTTCGTTTGGGCAAGAGGCGTATCGTAACGCGCGTCGAAGTTTGCGCGCACACCACCCGGGCGGTGACAATGGGCGCAGTTGGCGTCGAGGTAGGAGCGCACCTTGAGTTCGAGCGGGGCGATGGTGTCGCTCATCGGCACGGACTTGTCATATCCGGCGATTTGGGCGGCGGTCAGAGGCGAATCAAACATTCCGATTGCGCTCCAGGTGGCGAGTTGGTTCGCCGTGGTGCCTGAGGACGGGTAAGTGAAATTGCCATTGAGCTGTCGGGTGTTCACTCCAAGGACGAAACCAGCGGCCGGTGTGTGGCAATTCATGCAATCTCCACGACTCGGGAAAGTCCAATTCTGGGTGCGCGTAGTGCCGCCGGCTCCAGTGATGTTCACGCTCATGCTTTCACCGCTTGCGAGCAAATCCGCATCTAATCCATCGGCGCGCCATTTGTAAGTGACGCCATACCAGCCATCGGTGCCGCGCACGAAAAAGCGGGTCTCCAGGCGCTTGCGGATGAAGGGATCGGTGTCGTTCACGCCCAGCTCGAAGTGCTTGATAAGCACTGTGCCCACGGGAAACGCCCAGCCGCCCGTCGCGCTGAAGGTGGCGATCTCGCTGCTCGAGTAGGGAGCGCTGTCATTCGGCAGTGCGATCCAGCGCTGCTTGAACGCGCCATCTGACCAGAGCGGTGAGTTGACGTTGTAGGGCACCACGCCTGCGGAAGGTGTGAGACTGGCCAGACTGGCGAAGGCACCCGTAGCCGACAACGTCGCAGGTGGTTCCACAGCGCCACCCCAAGGCGACAACTTGTAGATCTTCGCCGCGCTGCCGAGCGTTGTGAAGTGGATCTCGTTGTTTGAATCCACGGAAAAGCCAGTCAGCAGGCTGGCACCGATTTGCGTCAGCAGTGTTGGCTGCGCGCCCGGCGTCTGCCAGTCGAGCGACCAAATTCTCCCCGAATAGTAGTCGCCAAAAATGTATTTGCCCAGAAGGGTGCTGGGCAGCCGGCTGCCCCGATAGACGTAACCGCCAATGACGCATCGGTTTCCCTCCGCGCGCGACGCATACGAATAGAGTGGAGGCGTTTCGGTTCCGAGCACGCTGGCGGGCTTGGGTTTGGGTCCCGCGATGGTTCCTTCGCGATACGACCACTGGTAGTTGGCACCTTTTTCGAGCAGATCGACTTCCTCGACGGCTTCCTGTCCCACATCACCGATAAACGCCTTGCCGGACTGGGGATCGAACGTCATGCGATGAGGACTTCGCAATCCAATGGCGTAAAATTCTTCCAGCACGGCACCGCTGGGATCGACCCAGGGATTATCATTGGGGATGAAGTAGCCTTGCGTGGAGGTTGGAGGCCATCCGACGGGAACGGCTGTGAGACTGGCGCCAGCAAGAGGCTGACGACGAATGGGATGACTGAGCGCCGGATTCTGATTGACGTCGATTCGGAGCACGCCAGAAAAAAGGCTGACATTGATTTTTTGGGCGTTGTTGTAGGGCTCGCCCAGAGCGCCTTCGTCACCAACTGCGATGTAAAGAAATGAATCAGTACCGAAAAAAATGTCTCCGCCATTGTGCCATTCCTGCTCGTCAAACTGGTTGATCATCACGAGCTCGCTTGATGGCGTGATGGAGGTTGCGTTATCAGCCAGAGTGAAGCGCGACAGGCGATCGTAGCTCAGGTTGCCGCTCGCGCCGCTCGGACGAAAGCTGTACCACAGGTAGAGATAGCCACGGTTCGCCGAACCAGCCCGGCCGAATTGGGGATGCAAGGCAATGCCAAGCAATCCGCTGTCGCCTGCGCTGAACGTGGTCGAACTCAGGTCGAGCATCAATTTTTTAGTGGTGGTGGGTGAGTTCTTATCGAAACGCCACACCTGTCCCGCCCGGCAGATCACCCACATGAACGGGGTGTCCGGCTGCTGCACCATTTTGATGGGGTCAATAAACGTGAGACCGGGAAAGGCATCTTCGACAATGAATGCGCCGCCTGATCCAGGAGATGATGAAGGCAACGCATTATTCAAGAATGCGCCGATAGGTTGCCTGCTACTCAACCCCTGGGTCTGAGCCCTTACAGGGGTCATGAGGCTGAATAGAACCGCCGCGGACCAGACCCATGCGATCACTCCGCGCGCGCGACTTCCTTTGTGACGGATGTGTTGTGCGGGACGGGGGCGGCACATGCGAAACTGTTAATGGGCGATTGTGGTTTCGAGCGGGGCGCACGATGCCAGAGCGGCATCGGGAAGTTGGGAGACCGAGAGGCACGCGGTGCGTGGAATGATTCCAAATTTCATCATGACAAAAATATGATGCTCACATTGGAGGTGGAGGCATTCATGAGTCGAGCACTACTTGTGGCGATAAAAATAAAAATTATATGATTTATATAAAAGTCCTCAAATCGAGCGGGCAAATATTGAATACTTATGGTGCTGGATAATATTTTTTTGAGTCTTGCTCTGCAATTCGTTCAGCATATCGAGCGCAGCTTCGTTCGAGATCAGCGCGATCTTTGAATCTTGGATTACGATGTTAGAACCACAAGGGGGCGATACATGCCAAATACAGGGCGATTTTCCACAAGCGCTAACACACCTGTTCGTCCTGGAAGCCACGCAAATCGTCGTTGCCGGGACGATTCGCCGATATTTCAGGCCCTTGGCATGCAACTTCCGAATCTGGGTTCAATTCAATCAATGCCTTAGCCCGACTTGGCGGACTCGACCTGAAAAACAGCGATTTTCGATCGTTCACGGCGCTGGAACCCTTGATTTTGCAAGGGTCGCTTTCCAAAACGGATTGTAGTGCAGACTGAGGTGGTTGCACCTTCCCATTGATGGCAATCTTCAGCGGCCATCATGTTCCTTCGTTGTTCGGCACGGCGCAAGGGACTGGAATCGATGTGGTGCAATGCTGGAGGATCCGCGTTTTATTTTGGTCAGTGAGGCAGCCTCCATCGGTGTGGACGACTGCGGCTGCAGTGATGTGCCTGCCATGCAGGACGAGGAGGGTGCGGCGGTCGTCGTGCAGGCTTTCTGTCGCGCGCTGGAAAAAATGGAGGAGGTGTCGACGTTTTCGGAAGCAATGCGCTTTGATTTGCGCTTTGTTCGCATCTGCGAAATATGAGAGGATGGCGCAAGGGGTTTCCACGACAGGCAGGCTGACGCGCGCGGGGCAGTTCATCGTGTATCTGCTGTTCCGCGCGGTGGAGTGCGTCTTGCGGCTGCTGCCGGTCGAGTGCTGCGCGTGGATCGGGCGGATGCTGGGTGGCGCGGCATATTATGTTGATGCTGGTCATCGCAAGGTGGCGCTGCAAAACCTCCGCATTGCATTCGGACGGGAGAAGGATGAGCACTGGCGACGGGCGGTGGCCCGGGCGCATTTCAAGAGCCTGGGCGGGAATCTACTTTGCAGCTTGAAGCTGCCGCTGATGAGCGTGGCTGACATTCTCAATCGCGTGACCTGCGAAGGTCGGGAGCACATGGAAGCCGTGGCACGCTCGGGCCGGCCCGTGATTTACGGAATCTGCCACATGGGATGCTGGGAGCTGCTGACGCAGGTTCCGTCGCTCATCACTTTGGATAAAAAGCCATCGAGCATCTACCAGCCGCTGGCCAATCCCTGGCTGGACGCGCATGTGAAGCGACGTCGGGAAAAACTTGGCTATGTGCTCTTCGACCGCAATGAGGGTTTCGCCGCGCCGATGAAGCATCTGCGCGAACAATGCGGGACCATCGGCGTGCTGGTGGATCAGCACGCGGGCGACAAGGGCTTGTGGTGTCCGTTCTTCGACCGGCTCGCCTCCACGACGACGCTGCCAGCGCTGATGGCCTTGCGCTGCGATGCGCCGCTGCTGCCGCTGGCGGTGTTCGACGACGGGCTGGCGCGCTGGCGTCTGGTTTTCAGTCCGCCAGTGAATTCACTCGAGGTGAAGCGGACGGCTGAAGGCATGACCGCGATGCTGAACAACGGAATTGAACTGATGATCCGCCGGGCGCCGGAGAATTGGTTCTGGGTACACAACCGCTGGAAGACGCCGAACCCCGGCTTTCTGCTGTCGAGCGCGCGACGCGGTGTGAAATTCTACGAAGGCTATGACACGCGGCGCTTGCAGCCGTTCCATCTGCTGGTGCGCTCGCCGAACTGGCTGGGTGATGCCTGCATGGCATTGCCGGCGGTGCGGGCGCTGAAGAAAGGCCGGCCTGATTTGAAACTCACCGTGCTGGCATCGGCGAAATTGGGGGAGTTGTGGAAGATGATACCGGAGGTGGACGCGGTGATCTTGAAGGAATCGAAAGAGGGCATGGGCAGCGTGGCGAGGAAAATTCGCGATGCGGCGACATTCGATGCGGCGATTCTTTTCACCAACTCCGTGCGCAGTGCGCTGGAAGTCTGGCGTGCGGGTATTCCGCGGATCGTGGGTTATCGCGGGGCTTTGCGTTCACGGCTGCTGAACCAGTTTATTCGAGAACCATGCGGCGACCGGCCGCCCTTGCATCACGCGCGGCGCTATCTGCGCATCGCGGAATGTTGCGGGGCGAAGACGGATGACCCGGTTTTGTTTGCCACGCCCGCACCGCAGCGCAGTGCGACCGTTCAAATCGGAATCTGCGCCGGTGCGGAATATGGTCCGGCCAAGCGCTGGCCGCTGGAACGATTTGCGGAAGCGGCCAATCATTTGTCCGCACAGATGCCGGACATCAGATGGGTGCTCGTCGGTGCTCCCGGCGAGAAGGAGATGGGCGCGAAGCTCAGCGCGTTGATGGCGCAGTCGTGTCACGAGAATCTTGTGGGCCAGACTTCACTCACGGAATTGATCGCGCGCTTGCGCGGCTGCCGTCTGCTGCTGACCAATGACACGGGCACCATGCATCTGGCTGCGGCGCTCGGGGTGCCGACGGTGAGCATCTTCGGATCCACGGAACCGATTCTGACGGCGCCGCTCGGCTTGAATCATCGGATCGTGCGTCATCACGTGCCGTGCAGTCCGTGTTTTGCGCGCGAATGTCCGCTGGGGCACTACGCGTGCCTGACGGGTGTGAGCGTGGAGCGGGTGGTGGGGGAGGTGGCTGCGCCGCTCACTTCACCGGCACTGCGCGCTGGATGATGTTGGGGTGGTAGATTTCCGCCTCCTTCATGTGCATCCAGGCGGAGAATAATATAACGAGAACACCGCCGCCGAGGATGGCGATGTTGGAGAATGAAGCGAGCTTGCCGCCGCTGATGAGCGCGAGTCCGGAGGCGATGGCCAGGGCGAAGTAAATCCACTTTGCATCCACGCGACGCTGGTATTGTTCTTTGATGATTTTTGCATCCGCTGGACGTTTTTCCAGTTCGCGGGGCTGGGCCCGGTGTCGCAAGGTGAGATAGGGGGCAATGCTCAGGCTGCAGAGGCCGATGACGATGAGGGCGGCGGTGCGGCATTTCGGCTGACCCATGTAATGGCCGATGCCATAGAAGATGACTCCGAAGAGGATGCCGTAGAGCAGCAGCGGCTCAAACAGCAGATACGCGTAACCGGAGTCGCGCAGGCGGGAGAGGAATATCTCGAGGTTGGAAAGCATCTCCGTGGGGGAAAGGGATAAGTGAAAAGGGGCAAGTGAAAAGGGAAATTACCCTGATTTTTATGAGTCGAACAATTCCTGCTGCGATCCGGTGGGCACGGGCAGGCCTAGCTTCCTGTAGGCGCCGGGCATGGCGACGCGGCCGCGCGGGGTGCGTTTCAAATATCCCTGCATGACGAGAAAGGGCTCGTGCATGTCTTCAAGGGTGCTGGCGTCCTCGTGCACGGCAACGGCGATGGAATTCAGCCCGACGGGACCGCCGTCGAATTTGTTGATGATGGCATCGAGGATGCGCTGATCCATTTCGTCGAGGCCATCGAGGTCGATGTCCAGCATGGTGAGCGCGGCGTCGGCCACAGTTTGCGTGATGATGTTCTGCGCGCGGACCTGGGCGTAGTCGCGCACCCAACGAAGGAGGTGGTTGGCGATGCGCGGGGTGCCGCGACTGCGCCGGGCGATCTCACTCGCGCCGGCGGATTCCATCTCCACTTTGATGAGCCGTGCAGAGCGTTCGAGGATGGTGCGCAGTTCATCGGTCGTGTAATAGTCGACGCGATTCGGAATGCCGAAGCGCGAGCGCATGGGCGCGGTGAGCATGCCGGCGCGGGTGGTGGCGCCGACAAGCGTGAAGGGCGGGAGGTCGATGCGGACGCTGCGGGCCTTCGGCCCCTGATCGATGATGATGTCGAGACGGAAGTCTTCCATCGCGGGGTAAAGATATTCCTCGATGCTGGGATGGAGGCGGTGGATTTCGTCAATGAACAGGATGTCGCGTTCTTGGAGGTTGGTGAGGATGCCGGCGAGGTCGCCTGCGCGCTCGATCTGCGGGCCGCTGGTGGCATTCATTTTCGAGCCGACTGCGGTGGCGAGGATGTGAGCCAGCGTGGTTTTCCCGAGTCCCGGGGGGCCGCAGAGCAGGATGTGGTCGAGGGTGTCGCCGCGTTGTTTGGCGGCTTCCACCATGAGCATGAGGCGTTCCTTCACCTTCTCCTGGCCGGTGAATTCGGAGAAGTCAGGGGGACGGAGCGCGATGTCGTAGGGCGACTCGGGTGCGCTGGCGGTTTGATCGTAGAAGCTGCTGCTCAAAGTGTGGGTGAGGCGGCGTTGGAGCGGGCTGGCATGGAATGTGCGGGTGCTGAGGGTGAAGCTGCGACGGTCACGGGGGGCTGACAAGCCCTGTGTGGCAAAATCTTTTATTTTGCCATATTGACTGTTTGCCTGTAAGTAGGCCCGACGATCCGGCGGCGGCGCTGCGATCTGGCATACTCCCAACCTCAATCAAACCACACTCCCATTCTATGATTTTGCGCCCCTTTTTACGCTGGACGCTCAGCTTGGCTGCTGCCGGAGCTTTTCTCACCTGCGGTTTCAGCGCACCCACCGACTCCCCTGAGAATGCACTTCCCGCCAAGAGAATGGTGAAGTCGGTCGAAGTGGTCGTCTCCGGTGCTCCGGTTGATGCCAATCGCATTCGCGCCAATATGGCCACCCGTGAAGGCGGCCCCTTCAGTGACGAGACCGTGGAGCGCGACATCAAGAATCTCTATGCAACCGGCCTTGTCGAGACCGTGGACATCAGCACTCAGGATGTTTCAGGCGGCGTGCGCGTGATCGTGAAGGTGGGTGGTCGCGGGATCGTTGGTGACGTGGAGTTCGTCGGGAACTCGGTGGTTGATTCCAAGAAGCTCAAGAGCGAAGTGGAAATCAAAGTGGGCCAGTCAGTGGACGAGACTAAGTTGTTCGCCGGTCAGAATAAGATTCGCGAATTGTATGCGAAGAAGGGCTTTGCCGACGTGAATGTGACTTACGCCAGCCAGTCCATGTCGGACAAAAAAGGCTTTGTCCGGGTCGTTTATACGATCACCGAGGGTCAGCGGAACATCATCAATGCGATCCGCTTTGAAGGCGCGACCGCGTTGAGTTCGAAGCGGCTTGCCGCGAAGATGAAGCTCAAGGTCAAGCATTTCTACAATCTGTGGGGCAAGGCGGGAAAGCTTGATAATGAAATGCTCCAGTCCGACGTGCGCACGATTGAGCGGGCCATTCAGGACCATGGCTATGTCTACGCCAAGGTCGTGCAGGTGCGGCGCGAACCGGTCAAGGCCGACGAGGTCAACCTTGTGTTCGTGATTGAGGAAGGCAAGCGCTACTCAGTATCGGAGGTCGCGCTCGAGGGCAACACGGTCTTCACCAAGGAAGAACTGGCCCCAGCGCTGCTCACCGCGGCCGGCAAGGCCTATTCGGCGACAAACATCTCGGATGATGAAAAGATGATCGGTGATTATTACGGCTCGCGCGGCTACGCCGATGCGCGTGTCGAGACCAGCGTGGTCCAGGCAGGCAAGGACAGTGTTAAGATCGTCTTCCGCGTCGCCGAGGGCGAGAAGTCCATCGTGCGCATGATCAACATCGCCGGCAATGAAAAGACCAAGGACAAGGTCATCCGCCGTGAAGTCACGGTCGCGCCCGGCGATGACTATAATACCGTGCGCATCGACAAGACCCGGAACCGTCTCAAGCAGATGGGCTATTTCAGCGCAGTGGACATCCGTCCCTCGCCCACCGGCACTCCCGGCTACAAGGACATCCAGATTGATGTCAAGGAACAGTCCACCGGCTCCCTCAACCTCGGCGTCGGCTTTAGCTCCATTGACAGCCTGAGCGGCTTCTTTGACCTGACGGAGACCAACTTCGACATCACCGGCTGGAAAAACCGTTTCAAGGGCGGTGGTCAGCGTGCGAACATCCATATTCAGGCTGGTAATGAAACGCGTGATTTTGGAATCGGCCTCACCGAACCGTGGTTCCTCGGCAAGCGCCTCTCGCTCGGCGGAAAGCTGTTCTATCGTGATCTGCTCTATCTCAGCCCGAACGATGAATATGACCAGCGGGAATACGGCGGCACGATCGCCCTGCGCAAGCCCATCGGCGAGCACGCTTATGCCGACCTGGCCTACACGCTGCAGAATGTGGAGATTTACGACATCGCTCCTGGAGCCTCGCCTGAGATTCAAGCCGAGAAAGGCAAGTATCTCGAAAGCCGTCTGGCTCTCAGCGTGGCCCATGACACGCGCGATTCGCTCACCATCACTCGCAGCGGCCATCGGGTCGAAGTCGGTGGCGAAGTCGTTGGCGTGTTCCTTGGCGGGGATGTGGATGTCCTTGGCGCTCATGCCTCCGCTTCCCAGTTCTTCACTCTCCCAGGCGATATCATCTTCAGTGTCTCTGGAGCCGCAAACACCATCAGCAATGAGGGTGACTCGGCGAACTCGCCCATCTTCACCCGCCTGTTCCTGGGGGGTGCCACTAATCTTCGCGGCTTTGAATTCCGCGATGTGGGCCCGAAAGACAGCACTGGGGAACCACTCGGCGGCACCACCTCCTACTGGGGATCTGCGGAACTAGATTTCCCAATCATCGGCCAGCGCGAAGATCCCAAGCTGCGCGGTGCAATCTTCTATGACGTGGGCAAGGTCACTGGCGGCCCGGGCACCTTCGGCGGTGGATTGAATGCCAACGCCGGCATCGGTGTGCGCATCTTCCTGCTCCCCGGCACGCCCATTCGAATCGATGTTGGCTTCCCAACGAAGTCCGATGAGTTCAATGACAACGGTGCCCGCTTCAACTTTCAACTCGGTTACCGATTCTAAGGTTCAGCCCTCGCGCTGGTCCACCACCACCCTGCACAGACAAGATTCCCAGACAAAATGCCCATCATGAAACATGTCCTGATTCTCAGTATCCTCCTCTCCTTCGCCACCCGTGTTCTTCCCGCTGCCGATCTCAAGGTCGGGTTGGTGGACCTTCGCAAAGCTTTTTCAGAATACTACAAGTCCAAGGAGGCTTCCAACACGCTTCAACAGCATGTCGGCGAGGCCAAAGAACAAATCAATGAGCGCTTCGCGGCCTACAAGAAACTGATGGACGATGTTCAGAAGCTCGACAAAGAGCGCACGGATCCCGTTCTCGGAGCCGAGGCCCGGGGGAAGAAAGAGGCTGAGTTGCGCGGGAAGGCGCAGGAACTCCGCTCGCTGGAACAGGACATCAATGAGTTTAAGAACCGCCGCCAGCAGCAAATCGACGAGGAGCAGCGTCAGCAGGCCAGCGGCCTTTACGCCGAAATTGTGAAGGTGGTGAACGACAAGGCAGCAGCTTCGGCTTACGACCTTGTCTTCGATAAATCCAACCTGGGTGTCGGTGGTGTGCCCTTCTTGGTTTACTCCAAGGCCGGTGCTGTGGAAGACTTCACCGCCGAGGTCATCGTCGAACTCAATAAGAACGCGCCAGCGGGTGGTGTCCCAACTCCTGCGGCCACTGCACCGAAGCCTGAACCAAAAAAAGCTGAGCCAGACAAGAAGAAGCCCGCTAAAAAGTAAATTTTTCGGACAAATTTTTGCTCCCTGTCTTGAAGGCCGCCTTCAACACAGGGAGTTTTTATATCAATCTTTCAAGTGAAAGCCACGCTCGAACAAATCGCTGGCCTTACGCAAGGCCGCATCGCTTCCGGTGATTCAGCGCTGGCCGTCACGGGATATAACACCGTCGAGGAGGCGGAACCGGGTGATGTCACTTTTTTTGGCAACCCGCGATACCTGCCCAAGTTGAAAAAATCCCGAGCCAGTTCCGTGCTGGCTCCGCCGGGTTTTGCGGATGCCCCATCCGGCATGGCGGTGATCGAAGTGGAAAATCCCACGCTGGCCTTTCAAGCGATCGTCGATCGCTTCGGTCCGCTCAAGTTTAACGTGGAACCCGGCGTTCATCCGTCCGTAGTGATTGGCACAGGCGTGAAATGGAATCGCGATAAAGTTTATTTCGGAGCCAATGCCGTCATCGAAAATGGAGCGGAGATCGGCGACGCTTGCGAGATTCATGCCGGCGCCTTCATCGGCCGCGAAGCCCGGCTCGGCTCCGGCTGCGTGATACACGCCAATGTCACCATCAAGGACCGTTGCATCATCGGAAGCCGGGTGATCATCCACAGCGGCAGCGTCATCGGTGGTGATGGATTCGGCTACGAACTCAAAGACGGGCGGCACATCAAAATCGGACAGGTGGGCATCGTGCAGATTGATGACGATGTGGAAATCGGTTCTTGCACCACCATTGATCGCGCGCGCTTGGGCCGCACCTGGATCGGCGAGGGAACCAAGATCGACAATCTCGTGCAGATTGCGCATAACTGCATTATCGGAAAGCATTGCGTGATCTGCGGCCAGGTTGGCATTTCTGGCAGCACACGCTTGGGTGATTATGTCGTCATGGCGGGACAGGTCGGAGTAGCCGGGCACCTGACCATCGGCAGCCAGGTGACCTTCATGGCCAAGTCCGGCGTGACCAAGGACTACCCAGAGCCAGGTGTTTACACGGGTTATCCCGCCAAGCCGCTCATCGAAGGTCGTCGCATGATGACCTATCCGGCCAAGGTGCCCGATATTCTTGAGCGTCTTCGTTCGCTTGAGGCTCGTATCAAAGAACTTGAGCAGAATCCATCACCGCAGGCTTGAGAGAAGCAAACAAGTTCATTGCCTTCGTGTGGTCTGCCATTAGCATCTCATTTCCATGCAACGCGACATCACACCCCCTTCATTCCCCCAGATGCCGGAAATCCGGATCAATCCTTCTCTGATTGTTGCCGCCATTCTTGGAGTGGTGGTGATCATCGGTGCCATGTCCAGCTTCTACCAGGTGTCGGCGGAGTCGATCGGCGTGGTGCAACGGTTCGGCCGGTTCCACGAGATCGCCAAGCCCGGACTCCGCTTCAAGATACCCTTCGGCGTTGATCGCGTGACCTTCGTGCCGGTGGAGCGCCAGTTAAAGCTGGAGTTCGGCTACGGCACCCAGAACGCCTCGAACCGTTACCAGCAGTCGAGCGAATCAAACTTCGAACGCGACATGGTCACGGGAGACCTCAATGCGGCATCCGTGGAATGGGTCGTGCAATACGGCATCAGTGACCCCAGGGCGTATCTCTTTCATCTGCGCGATCCCGAGGAAACTCTGCGCGACCTCTCCGAATCCATCATGCGCGAAATCGTAGGCGACCGCACCGTGGATGAGGTGCTCACGAGCGGGCGTCAGGAGATCGGGGACGCGGTGCTCGCCAAGCTCCAGCCGCTCGTGACCAAGCTGGAAATGGGATTGCGCGTGGAACTCGTCCAACTGGGGAATGTCTATCCTCCACGACCCGTGCAACAGTCGTTCGACGAGGTGAACAATGCCCAGCAGCAGCGTTTGACCGCCATCAATGTCGCCAATGGTGAATACAACAAGGTCGTCCCCAGCGCGAAGGGCGAGGCCGCTCAGAAGATCAGCGAGGCCGAGGGCTATGCCTTCAAGCGCGTCAATCAAGCCGAAGGGGATGTGGCCCGCTTCAAGGCGCTTCTCGAGCAGTATGAGAAAGCGCCCGACGTCACCCGGCAGCGGCTCTACTTCGAAACCATGAGCGAGGTCATTCCGAACCTGGGAAACAAAATCATCCTCGATGACGCAGCCAAACAGTTTCTACCGCTGATGCACTTGCAGCAATTGCAGTATGCCCAGCCCCAGAAGTCGTCTCAGCGCTGAACCAATAACTTTTTTTCGAATCCATGAAATCCATTAAATCCATTTTAGCAGCCATCATTGTCGTCGCCGTGCTCATCGTTCTGAGCGGCACGCTCTACACGGTCGGTGAACAGGAGCAGGTGATCATCACGCAGTTCGGCAAGCCGGTCGGCGGACCCATCAATTCGGATATGGCGAAGAACGAAGCGGGCCTGCACTTCAAGATACCATTCATCCAGGAGGTCAACCGCTTCGAGAAGCGCATTCTGGAATGGGACGGGCCCTCCACGCCCATGACCACTAACGAGAAGCAAACCATCATCGTGGACGCTTTCGCCCGCTGGCGCATCGCTGATCCGCTCAAGTATTTTCAAACTCTGCGCGACGAGCGCAGTGCGCTCTCCCGGCTTAATGACACGGTCGGCAACGCCGTGCGCAGCGTCGTGGCCCGGCATGATCTGGTCGAGGTGATCCGCACCGACAAGAATCGCAAAGTGAAAAAGACGGGCCCAGTCGTGCTGCCTGGGGAAGCCGTAGCCCCGGTTCCGGCAACGATTACATCGGCCACACCGGGCACGCTTCAGACCATCCGGTTCGGACGTGAGGAACTGGAGAAACAGGTGCTGGAACAGGCATCACCGGCAGTCGAACGCTGGGGGCTCAAGCTGCTCGATGTGCGGTTAAAACGCATCAACTACAACCCCACCGTAACCGCCAAGATCCACGAGCAGATGATCAGCGAGCGCATGCAAATTGCAGAGAGCTTCCGGTCCGATGGCAAGGGCGAAGCCGCCAAGATCAATGGCCGGCGTCAGAAGGAACTGGATCAGATACAATCTGAAGCCTATCGCACGGTGCAGGAACTGATGGGAAAAGCCGACGCCCAAGCCACGCAAATTTACGCCCAAGCTTACAACACCAGCCCCGCAGCGGCGGACTTCTATCAGTTTAGCAAGACGCTGGAAACTTACAAAGCCTCGCTCGGGCGCGACACCACGCTCATCCTGACGACTGATAGTGATTTGTTCAAGTTCATCAAGAAGATCGATGGTGGGGTGACGAAAGGAACGGCGAAACCGCCGGCCACGCAGCCTTGAGGATGTGTTGCTGGAAGCGTTAGCCTTTCTCACGCCCTTGCCGGGGCGTAATGTGGCGGTCATCTTTGTCCGGTGGTTGGCACCACCGGCTTAGTTCTTTCATCCCTCCAGGATGCAATTCAATTAGAATGGAAAAGCACAGACGCATAAAAACGATGAAACTTGATCAGGTATTCGTCTCGGAGAGACGAGAGAGCATAGCCGGTGGTGGAGCGCAGCGGAACCACCGGTTCCCCGTTGACCTGATGTTTCCGCCCCGGTGGGGCGGGAGAAATTATCCTGCGCGTCCGTTGAATCCGATGATGGCTATGAAGCGCAGGAATGAGTGTGTCCACAGACTCGCTTGTCTTCATGCCGCCCGCAGCATTGCCGCGAGTGCCGCTTGATTTTTTTCGATTGCGATTCAAGGAAAACTTGCCGGACGCATGTCATCCCGTAACACCGATGGAAAAAGAGACTGACGAAGCCATTTTGCAACGGGTTGGCCGGGGCGATGAGGCTGCGACGGCGGAATTCTATGACCGTTTTGCACCCTCACTTTTCGCCATCGCCCGGCGCATTCTGGGTGATGAACAGGAGGCGCGCGATGCCTTGCAGGATGGGTTTCTCTACATCTGGGACAAGGCTGCGGATTACGATCCGGCCCGGAGCAAGGCCTTCACCTGGTTCGTGATGATCTTCCGGAACAAGGCCATCGACCGCCTCCGCGCTAGCCGTCGCCGTGTCCGGCTCAATGAAACGGCTGCGGTGAATCTGCTCGATCTTGAGTCACCACTCGCCGAGCGGGCCGATCTCTCCGTGGAGCGCGCCGAGAGCGCCGAAGCCGTGCGACGCGCGATGCGATCGCTGCCGGACGAGCAACGAAAGTGCATTGAGTGGGCGTTCCTGCGCGGACTGACGCACCTCCAGCTCTCAGAGCTGCTCGGCGAACCGCTGGGCACGGTGAAAACCAACATCCGCCGTGGCTTGATGCGGCTGCGCGATATTCTCCAGGAGGGCGAGTCATGACCGAACGACAGGAAGAACAGGCGGCGCTCAACGCCTTGCATTCGCTCGATGCCCACGAGCGGCAGATATTACATGCTGAGATTCGTATAAATCCGCGCTTGCGTGTTCTGGCTGCTGAACTCGAGGAGGCCGCGTCGAAGATCGCACTCTTGCTGCCTGCGGAGTCTCCACCGGAAGATGACAGGGCACTGCTGCTCAAGCGGCTCAAACAACACCGCAGTGCAACGGTGACTCCCATCGGCGCAACGTTCCGCATCCTTCGCCAGCCGGGGGTCGCATGGGCCGTCGCCGCGTGTCTGGCTGTGATCGCGTGGAACAGTCGCGGTGTCATTCGCAGCCTCACGCAGGAAATGGAGGCTCTGGCGCAAAGTGAATCCACGGCACGGAACGTGGCCGCTGATGCCCTGGGCAAAGTGGCCGGACTGGAAAATAAACTGGCCGATGCCACTGACGTATCGCAGCGACTCGCCGGTGAGATCACTGATCTGAAGCAGATGAATGTGGTTGCCCGCCTGGAAGTCACGTCCCTGCGCGCAACCGTGCGCAAATTTGAGGAGGGCGTTGCCGTCATCGTCTGGGACGGCGAGAAACAGGAGGGCCAGCTCAAGCTGGAAAAAATGCCACCAGTGCAGGCCAACAGAGATTATCAGCTCTGGGTCATCGACAAAAAAAATCCAGCACCCGTCAGTGCAGGCGTGATCAAGGTGGACGCGCGCGGCATCGCATCCGTGGCATTCAAGCCTGCGGAACCCGTGCCCAGCGCTGCAAAGTTTGCCATCAGCATCGAGGCCCTGGGTGGCGTGGCTAAGAAATCATCGGATGGCCCGATTATCTTTGCCGGACCCCAGTGAAATCGCGTCTCTGGTCATGCCTGCTCCTTGCTTGCGCTGCACTGGCCTTGGTGCTGGCGGTGCATGTGATCTTTGTGTTAGACAATATCTGGAGCTGGCGCATCACTGTCATTGCGGCGGAATATGGCCATCGTTTCGCGCTGGGTGCGTTCGTGCTCGCTTGGATTTGCTGGCGCAGACGCGCGAAGTTTACCGCCATCGCCAGTGTCGCAGCGGCGGCTGTGCTGTTGTGGCCGCTGGTGCAGGCCGTGGCTATATCCCGAACACTCCCGGAAGACTTGCGCCGGACATTTGGCGCGACTCATGTTGCGGATGCTAGGCCATTGAGCATCGTGTCGCTCTTCATTGGAACGCGGCGGACCAACATGAAGCCTGAGTCCCTCGTGTATGCCGAGGATGCGGACGGACCGCGCCGGATAGAATTTTTCCGGACCAAGTCTGGCAAGCCCGCGCCCTGCATCGTGTTGCTGCATGGCGGCGGTTGGGAAAGAGGCGAGGTGAATGAACTTCCAGACTGGAGCACGCATTGGGCGCAAAACGGATATGCCGTGGCCTCCGTGCAGTATCGCTTCGCGCCGCAGCATCCCTGGCCCGCGCAGGATGAAGACGTGCGGCTGGCACTGGCTTATCTCAAGACCAACGCCGCGTCACTCGGCATCGATCCGACGCGATTTGTTTTTCTCGGACGCAGCGCGGGTGCGCAGATCGCCGTGGCTTGCGCGTATGGCCTGCATGATCCTGCCGTTCGCGGTTGTGTTTCGTTCTATGGCCCGCAGGACATGTTCTTTGCCCGGAAATATTCTGTGGAAGATGATGTGCTCAACTCCCTGCGCATGGTGCGCAATTTCATGGGTGGTGATCCCGAGCAGGCAGGCAATAATTATGCGTCCGCATCTGGAATGTTGCTCGCTCGCAGCGACAGCCCGCCCGCCTTAATTTTTCATGGTTCGCATGATATCCTTGTTTGGAACCGTCACAGCCAGCGTTTCGCCGCGAAGCTCGATGAACTCGGCGTAAGCCATCTGTATTTGGAACTGCCGTGGGCCGCTCATGGATTCGACTGGTGCTACGACGGAGTGGGCAGTCAGCTGGCGCGCCATGCTTTGGACTGTTTTTTGGAGGCCGTGACGCGATAGCTTCTATCGGAAAAATTCGTCGCATATCATAGCTATCTTACTTTAGTGCCCCACGTGTTTCTTGCGCTCGTCAATCCAGATTACCAAACTATGTAAAGCCTATGAAAAGCTCACTGGAATGTTTAAATGCGAGGACTTGAATGGTGCTGAGACCCGAATGGCGCTGAAATAAGGCATGTTTGGGATTGATTTAGTCTATGTAGTTGCTAATATTTTGGATGCATGTATACACCCTGTTATTTACCGGCTTTCATCACGTTTTTTTGGCCGCAAGCCCGTGACTGCGGCCGCGCTGCTGGCCCGCACGGCACGCCGGGCCGATGCCTTGCGCCTCACTCAATGGCACCCACTCTTTGAGGACGTTCTGCCGCCACAAGACTGGCCACCTTCAAGACCGCGCGCGGCAGCAACAGTCGTCACTGCACCCAGAGCATTTTTAAATAAGACGTAGCCGCATCTCGCAAGAGTGCAGGAAGAAGCCACGGTAGCCTACGAAGCATGCCTATTCTCCGCGTTATCGCTTCGC
>VFKE01000176.1 GCA_009885695.1 Verrucomicrobiota bacterium
ACGAGTGGTCGGATACGGCTGTCATGCGCGGCATCACCGACTGGGCGGCCAAGGGCACCTATCGTATCAATGTGCATCAGGGCGCCGGGCCGTGGCAGAGCAAAATCAAGGACGAGAGCGAGTGGGGCATGGTGCCGTGTGAGCCGCTGGTGAGCGAGGAAATTTGGAACGAGGCCAACCGCATCCTCGAAGAACGAAAGCAGGTGCACATCCGGCGGCCCGGCCCGAAACCAGTGCATCTTTTCGCCGGTCTCATTTTTTGCCACTGCGGAGAGCGCATGTATGTCGGCTCAAACACGCCAAAATATGTCTGCATGAACAAGAAGTGCCGCCACAAGATTCGCATGGAGGATCTTGAGGCAGTATTCGTGGAAGAACTCAAAGACGTATTCACCAACCGCCAGCGCCTCGGCGACCGCATCTCGCACACCGAGCAGCGGGTCGCCGAGAAGGAGCGCCAGCTCGCCGCACACCGGCAGGAAGTCCAGGGCGTGCGCGACAAGATGTCCCAGACGCACCAGCTTTATCTCGCTGGTCAAATTGCGTTGGAAGACTTCGGCAACTACCACAAACCACTCGCCGACCGCGCCTCGCAGCTCCAGGCCGAGATACCCAAACTTGAGGCCGAGGTAGATTTTCTTCGCATCCGCGCCATCAGCACCGGCGCGGTGCAAGCGGAAGTGGACAGCCTCCATGCCAACTGGCCCCACACCCCCGCCGAGAACAAGCGGCGGATCATCGAAGGGGTCGTCGAGAAGCTCGTGATCCACCCCGCCGATATAGAGATTACCTTCTCAGTATCAGGTAGTTCTAAAGAAGTGATGGAAAGCCAACAGAACCTGAGGGTTCACAAGAACATAGCCGGTGGTGGAGCAAAGCGGAACCACCGGTTTACGCAGTCAATTCGTTGCGCCCCGGAGGGTGCGCAAGATATGTCCGACCATTCTTGCGCACCCTCCGGGGCGCTGCATTTGCCATTGCCTAATCCGGTGGTTCCAGTCGCTTCGCTTCTTGCACCACCGGCTATTTTCTTCACTCCTTCCAGGAGCATGAATCGCGGCGATGTTCATGACAGTTAGGTTTGTTTGACGGACAGACTCTGAGACTTCTAGATTTCGGTTTTCATCATCCAACATCTCGCTTAGGAAATGCGGCATCTCAGCCAGGTCACTTCGGTGACAACACCAGCCCGCTCATGAAAATCATCCGCTTCCTCGACAACCTCGACATGATCCGCCACGGCGTCTTGAAGGATGACGGCAGCACTGTTCTGCTGGAAGGCGATCTCTTCGGAGAACACCGCGAGGGCAGCGCCCGCGCCGTGGTAAAAAAACTCCTGGCACCGCTCATGCCCGTGAGCATCCCCTGTGTCGGATTGAACTACCGTCAACACGCGGCGGAGACCGGCGCGCCAATCCCGCAGTGGCCGGTGCTCTTTCACAAGCCGGTCAGCACCGTGCAGAATCCGGAAGACGCCATCGAGATACCCACCCATCTCGCGAGCACCCGGGTGGACTACGAATGCGAACTCGCCGTCATCATCGGCAAGCGGGCGAAAAACGTCAGCAAAGCCGATGCGCTGAAATACGTCCTCGGTTACACCTGTGCCAATGACGTCAGTGCGCGCGACTGGCAGCGTGACTGGGGCGGCAGCCAATGGTGCCGTGGAAAGGGTTTCGACACCTTCTGCCCGCTCGGCCCCTGCATCGTCACCACCGACGAGATCCCCAACCCTAACGCGCTTCAGATCAAAACCATCGTCAACGGAGAGACGCTGCAAGACTGGAACACGAACGACATGATCTTCGATGTGCCCGCGCTCATCGAATTCCTCAGCGGCAGCACCACCCTTCTGCCTGGCACCGTCATCCTCACCGGCACCCCGCACGGTGTCGGCATGGCCCGCAACCCGCCGCGCTGGCTGATACCAGGCGACTCGGTGACGATTGAGATTGAGAAAATTGGGCAACTGACGAATCCAGTGGTGGCCGAGGCGTAGCGCCGCCCGGAGCGTTCATGGACAGAATTCTGTCGGCATGCATCATTCCACGATACTTCCCGCGTTATCGCTTCGCGGCTGCGCAACACGAGCGCGACGGCGGGGAGAGTTTCCATATTACCCGCGTTCTTACGAACGCGGCTACGAACGCAGCGGCGTAGCCTCATCTCTTCGTAGCCGCACTCGTGAGAGTGCGGGACTTCCCTAGGCTGGGCGAAGCACGATACTTCCCGCGTTTTCGCTTCGCAGCGGCGCAACACGAACGCGGCGGTGGGGAGAGCTTCCATATTACCCGCGTTCTTACGAACGCGGCTACGAACGCGGCGGCGTTCGCGGCGGCGTAGCCTCATCTCTTCGTAGCCTCATCTCTTCGTAGCCTCATCTCTTCGTAGCCGCACTCGTGAGAGTGCGGGACTTCCCTAGGCTGGGCGAAGCACGATACTTCCCGCGTTTTCGCTTCGCAGC
>VFKE01000067.1 GCA_009885695.1 Verrucomicrobiota bacterium
CGTTGAGCCGTTGAGCCGTTGAGCCGTTGAGCCGTTGAGCTTTAATCGGAGGCGTCATGGAATCTAATGCTGGCAGGCGATGGCGGAATTGGCAAGATTTTTTACCGTATTTTTTTATCGTATGTGAAAATATAGGCAATGCCCATGGCTTCGCTTTGTTTTGTAGATTAAGCGCCCAGCTTCATCTACTTTGAAATTAATGGACTGGGAATCACCTTATCTTCTACTTCTCATTTTTCCTGCGCTGGCATTTTTGCTGTGGGCGGAGAGTCGATCAGCGCATCCGATGTTAGGACAGAGAAAGCGGTGGCTGCTCATGGTGCGTGCCTTGGGAGTGATCCTGCTCCTCACTGCACTGGCGGGACCGGCGAAGGTGGTAACGAGCACGCGGCGTGCGGTGGTGATTGCGCTGGATCATTCACAAAGCCTCGGTGAGGAGGGTTTGAAATCGGCCGTGGAAAAAGCACGGGCGCTGCGCAAGACGCTGCCGGGTGATGCCGAAGTTTCTTTCACAAGCTTCGGCGATGAGACCCGGCTGCTGAGTGACGCGGATTTGAATGACGGAAATCTTGTCTCTCTGAAGGAGGCGATGGAAAAGCACGGCGCGCAGAGCAACTACGCATCCGCGCTGGAGTTTGCGCGCGCGTTGTTTCCTGCGGGCACGGCGCGGCATGTGGTGTTCATCGGCGACGGACATGAGACGCGCGGCAGCCTGCTCAGTGCGGCGCGGGCAGCCGCGATGGCGGACGTGCAACTGCATGTCATGCCCGTCGCGGGTCCGCGGAAACCAGACGTGCGCGTGCGGCAGGTCACTCCCGCGCAGTCGCGCATTCACGAAGGTGCAGCGCTGAAGCTGACGGTGGATGTGGAGAGCACAATGGATGGAGCGGGCGTGCTGAAGCTGTTTGAAAACGGCGTGGAAGTGGAGCGGCGGAATCTCATGGTAAAAAGCGGTGCTGCGCAGCAGGAGGTCTTCGTGCGCCATCCGAATTCGCGAAACATTTATAAATACCGCGCGGTGCTGGAGGGGTTTGCGGGCGATTCGATTGCTTCGAATAACGAAGGGCTGACGCTGGTCGATGTGCGGGGGCGTTTGCGACTGCTTTACATCGAGGGCGATGCGGCAGAGGCGCAATATCTGGCGCAGGCGATGGAGAAGGAAGGCATTCTGCTTGATCTGCGCGCACCGGGCAGCATCCCGACCACACCGCAGGAGCTCAGCGGTTACGATGGCGTGATCCTCTCCGATGTGCCGGCGCACAAAATCGGCGAAAATGTGATGGTGGCGATCCGTGACTACGTGGACAAGCTAGGCGGTGGCTTCATCATGCTGGGCGGGCCGAACTCGTTCGGTGTCGGTGGATATTTTCGGACGCCAATCGAGGAAATTTTACCAGTGCGATTGAAGTCGCCTGACGAAGAGGAAAAGCAATCGAGCGCACTGGCGCTGGTGATTGATCGTTCCGGCTCCATGTCTGGCGAGAAGCTGGAAATGGCCAAGTCCGCTTCCATTGCCACGGCAGAAGTGTTGACGCGCAATGACTACATCGGCGTCTGGGCTTTCGACAGCGAATCGCACGTCGTGGTGCCGATGACGCGGCTCACTTCCAGCGCAGCGGTTGCGGGTCAGATATCTGGCGTCACTTCGGGCGGCGGCACGAACATGTATCCCGGCATGACCGATGCGCGCAATGCGCTCCAGCGCGTGAAGGCGAAGATCAAGCACATGCTCATCCTCACTGACGGCGAGACTGCGGGCAGCGGTTACGAGGCGCTGGCCTCGCAGTGTCGCAGCGAGGGGATCACGATTTCCACTGTTGGCATTGGTGGTGCTGTGCGGATGCCGTTTCTTCAAGCGGTGGCGAGTCTCGGTGGCGGCCAGTCCTACAGCACGATGGAAGCCAGTGCGATCATGCGCATCTTTACGCAGGACACGCTGATGCATACGGGCCGCATGATTCGCGAGGAGGCATTCGAGCCCAAGCTGGCAGAGCGGCATCCGATGCTCGCAGGCTGGGAAAAATTCGAGCCGCCGCCGCTGCTCGGTTATGTGAAGACGCTGCGCAAGAGCACCGCGCAAGTGCCGCTGGTCACTGATCTCGGCGATCCGCTGCTGGCGCACTGGCGTTTTGGGTTGGGAAAAGTCACGGCGTTCACCAGCGATGCCAAGAGTCGCTGGGCGAGTTTGTGGATCAGCCGCTGGTCGGGCTATGGCCAGTTCTGGTCGCAAGTGTTGCGTGAAACGGCGCGTCCGCCGCAGGGTCAGAACATGGATTTGCGCGCGGAGATGGATGGGGATGAAGCGCGCGTCACCGTTGATGCTCTGGTGGATGCGGGCACTCGCGGGAATAACGAACGAGTCAGTGCGGAAGTCTTTTTTGTTTCTGCCGGATCGCTCGGTGCGCCGCTCAAGCCGGTGCAGACGCTTGCGCTGCGTCAGAGCGGCCCCGGTTTGTATGAGGGCGGATTCAAACCGGATCAGGCTGGTGTCTATCTCGTGCGTGCGCAAAGTGGTGCGCAGATGGTAACCGCCGGATTGGTGCACAATCCCGGCAGCGAAGCGAGTCTTGGCACGGTGAATGAAAAACTTCTGCGCGAGGTGTGCACGATCGCGGGAGGCAAGTATCTCGACGCTGATTACAAGCTTGACCTCGGCAGTGCGAAGGCGTCACGTTATGTGGAGTTGTGGCCGTATCTCGTGATGGCGATGCTGCTTCTATTTCTAGTCGACATCGCCGTGCGTCGTTGGGAGCATGTCACTGGAATTTGGGAGATAGCGCTGGCGTGGATGCCGCGCATGGGACGCGCGAAGTAGAGAGGATGATTGCGGGATCCTGAAAAGCGCTCGACGCTTTCACTTTGCCGTTCTCATGTCGCCTTTCGCCGGGCATCTCGTTCGAGGGCCTTTTCATAAAGGTCATCCGACAGATAAATGCTCGTCTGCCGCAGTCGCTCAATGGCGGCGGGAAGAGACAACAATCCCTTCGCTGAAGCTGCCTCTAGAATTCCCAAGGTGCCGATCGTGGTCACGCCGACTGCACTGGCCGCCTGTCTGCCTCGGCGGTCATCCATCAGAAGAGTCGCCCCCATCTCCGCAGCCAGCGAAACTGCTGCCTTGTCTGCGGTGGAAAGCTGTTGCGGCAGTTCCATCAAACATGATGGCTCACGCACTTCCATCCAGTCGGGCAGTGTTTTGGACCACGCCTTGACTGTTGTTGGAGCACCCGCATCTTTCAATTCCTACCAGACCAAAGATGTCAGCATCACTCGGTCAACCAAGCTGCGGAGCACGTCTACATGGCCGCACTGCACCAGGTAATTGATCGGCCCGGTGTCTGCCACGATCAGAATCATGATTGCAGCAGGCGAGCCACAGCATCTTCGTCTGCGGATGCGTCAGCATCGCAGTAGTTCACGGGCAGTCCATGCTGGACGCGGAAGGCATTTGCAGCCCAATAATCTTCTCCTGTGCCTGCGAGGCGGCCCATCACCCGAAGCGTGATCCGGCCCTCGCGGTAAAGATTCAGGGCAATTGCCTCACGCGCGCGTTGCTGGCGCTCATTGTGCGTGGCCCCCAATGCTGCAGCTACTTCATCGGGGATTGTGATTGTCAGACTCATGCGGCATTCTATCATATCAACGGCGTTAGGGAAACTGGTAGAATCGCGGGCGGAGGTCACTCTAGCGAGTTGCGAGCGGTGGCGACCGTAGCAAAGCCGCCGGGCAAAACCAGTTTATCTCCGCCGACCTCAGGCAAAAGGTCGCCGCAGTTCATGTAGGATTGTCCTTGCGCCCGTAGCGCACCCATGGTGCCTGCTGTGGGGGTAGATTCTGCCACGCACAGCCAGCCAGTTGACCTTTCTCCGTCACCCATGTAAATCCACTCCCGAAGACCATGCCAGCCAAGGTTCATCTGCTCGTCACCGAAGGAAATGCGAAGGGGAAGACCTTCTCTTTCCTCTCGCATGACACTTTCCTGCTCGGACGCATGGACGACTGCCATGCTTGCATCAAAGACGACGACCACGTCTCCCGGCATCACTTCCTCCTCGAAGCCTGTCCGCCCCAGGCATCCCTGCGCGACCTCGGCAGCCTCAACGGCACCTTCATGAATGGCAAAGTCTGCGGTGGCCGCAAACCCGGCGAAACTTCCAACAGGGAGCAAGGCGCAGCTATCCCAAAATCGAATCGATGCACGGCGATCTCATTCGAGTTGGTCGCACCGTGTTGCAGGTCGGCGTCACGGTGTCGGAGGAGAAGCCCGATCTGCCTGCCCCGCCCCCGGAACTGAAGGATTTGGACAAGCTCACCCCGGAGCAACTGGCAGCGCTGCTATTCCAGGTGAAAAAGGCCGGTGGAGGAAAGCCGCTCCTTCAGCTTCCCGGCTATCGAGTGGAAAAGGAAATCGGGCGCGGTGGCTTCGGAGCCGTGTATCGCGCGGTTCGGGAAAAGGACAACACCCGCGTGGCCATCAAAAGTCGGGTCTTCGCTGAATTGAGTGGGCATTGAGGGGGGCGCAATGGTATGCAGGAGGATGGATCAGAACAACCTTTTTACTTTGGCGCTAGGATTAAATTCACCTTGGAAGATCGTGCAAAGCGGCTTGGAAGATGGCGGGGCGGGGAGTAAGTTCCTGTTTGTGGACATTGAAGTGGAGGCGGGGGCGCAAATGCCATGTCCGCTCTGCGCTCAACTCTGCCCGCTCTATGATCACGAGGTGAAGCGCTGGCGGCATCTGAATTTCTGGCAGCACCCGACGTATTTGAGCGCCCGGGTGCCGCGAGTGCATTGTCCGCAGCACAAAGTGAAGCAAGTTGAGGTGCCATGGGCGCGGCCCGAGAGCGGCTTCACGCTGATGTTTGAAGCCTTTGTCATGGCACTTGCGCGGGAGATGCCCGTGTCCGCCGTGGCAGACCTCATGATGGAGCACGACACGCGCCTGTGGCGCGTGGTGCGCCATTATGTGGGGTTGGCGCATGGACGGCAGGATTGGAGCACCGTGCAGGCCGTGGCTGTGGACGACACGGCCACGCGCAAAGGACATCGCTACGCCACCGTGGTGGTGGAGATTGATCCGCAACAAGAGCATCCCGCGCGACTATTGTTCATGACCCCCGAACGAACGGCGGCGAGTGTCGGCCAGTTCGTGGCGGCGATGCCTGCGCATGGGGCCAAGCCCGAGCAAGCGCGACTCGCTGCCATCGACATGAGCGCGGCCTACCAAAAGGGTATAAGAGAGCATCTGGCGCAGGCTCAGATCGTATTTGATCACTTCCATGTCATGCAACTGGCGGGCAAAGCTTTGGATGAAGTGCGCAAACAACTCCAGCGGGATGGAGCAGAAATGAAGGGGGCGCTCTGGGTGCTGCGAGGTAATGAGAGTCGTCTGAGCCATGCACAGATGGAGCTTCGTCAAGACCTCTGCTCCCGACACAAAGAGCTGGGCCGGGCCATGGCACTGCGAGAGAATCTCAGGGAGACCTGGCAATGGCCTGGAGCAGCCAGCGCTGAAATGCATCTCAAAGCCTGGTGCTCCTGGGCGATGCGTAGTCGTCTGGCCCCTTTCAAAAAACTGGCACAAACCCTCAAGAGTCATTGGGATGGCATCTTGGCCTACTACCCTCACCGGATCACCTCAGCAGCCATCTAGTCCATCAACGGCATCATCCGAACCGCCCGACGCCGGGCCAGAGGCTTCCGCAACTTCGAGAACTTCAAAGCTATCTGCTATTGGATGGCTGGTTGCCTCAGCCTCCAAATCCCATCAGCTTTTACCCATCCAATCTAGCGAAGCGCCACCTCGATGACTTCGCCATATTCGGTGGGTTTACCCGTGCGCGGCCCGCAGGCGCGACTTCCTGATGGCCGGCGTGGGCTTGGAGTGAACAGGCTTGAAACTCATTTGAAATCCAAGTGAGCCAAGCATGCTTTGAAAGGTGCGCAGCCGTGGATTGCCGCGCGGCGAAAGTGCCTGATGAAGCGCCTGTCTGCTGACGGATGTCTTGCGGGCGAGTGAGGCCATGCCCCCCTGAGCCTGGGCAACGAGCCGCAGCGTGTCGAGTAAGGCGTCAACATCGTTGTCCTTCTCGAATTCTTCCAGAGCCAGTTTGACGGGGTAGTTTGCCCTTTTGGGATCTTTGAAACGTTCCAGACGGATTTCGCTCAACGGGATTCCTTTGCTTTTGATTTGCGTATTCATGGGTGGTTCTGTTGTGGACGAGAACGCAAAGCGAATGTCCGATGATGAAAACTCAGGTCGCATCCTTACCGCGTCCGCGCCAGTAGTCGGGCTCGCGGTGCAGGTGCATGACGGCCACGATCTCGAGGGTGTCGTCGTTGACGGGATGATACACGAGTCCGTAAGGGAACCGGTTAAGCAATTTGCGCCGGTAGCCGCCAGCAACCCGGCCCGAGGCTTCGGGCATGCGCAAGATTGCGTCCTCGCCCGCCTGCACTTCGGCGTAAAACTTATGCCCCAGACCCTCGGCACAGGCGTTGTAGTAAGACACGGAGTCGAGCAGTTCGCGCTGCGCCTCTTCCAAGTAAATGAGGTTCACAAGGCCAGCAGGCTTTCCACGTCGTGGCTCACTTCCGCGCGGGTGTGGGTGCGCGTCTCACCGCGCTGGCGGCGTGCGATGCGGCGCTCGATTTCATCGCGCCACGCCGGGGAGAGTTCGCGTTCTTCATCAAGGCTGACGAGGAGACGCTGCACCACGTAGGAGCGGTCGGCGGCAGGCAGGGCCAGGGCTTCATCAATGACGGTGGTTGCAGTGGTCATGGGGTGAGTTTACTTGAATCATTCAATTTCTCAAGTCTGGCGACATTCCGTCGCGGCAGCGACGATGAAACTGGCAGCAGTAAACGGATTCATCCACGGCTTCACACCATCGGATTGTTCTCGCCCATCACCGGCGACGCATGACCCCGGCTGCGAACTTCAGGGATGCCGCGAAGGATCAGCAGGGATGTCGCCGCGAAGATGGCGATGAGCGCCACAACGCCGAGAAAGTATTGCGTGAGGTAGAATGTCAGTCCGCTCAGTGAGGCGGCGATGATCAAGGCCAGGGCCTGGCAGAAGGAGAGAATGGCCTGATAGGTGGGACGGCGTTTCTGCGGGCAGAGTTCGGCGCTGAAAGTGAGATCGCCGACTCGATCCACAAACAAGCCGAAGCCGAGGATGAAAAGCATGGCAAGAAAACCCGGAAATGAATGGATGAATGGCAGTGCGGCGCAGAGCAGGAGGCAAAGGCAGCGTGAGAGGAGCATCAGAGCGCGGCCGCCGTTGCGATTACCGAACCAGCCGGCGAATATATTGCCGGCCAGAGAGCCGAACATGCTGGCGAGAACGAGGTGGCCCACATCCGCCTGGGGTCGGCCTGTTGCATTGAGAACATGGATGGTGAGGAAAGACACCAGCATGAGCCAGCCCAGACCTGTGAAGCGCGCAAAGATGAGGCGGATGAGGCGTGGTTGTTCAGCCAGCATCACCGGCAACTGGCGCAGATACGCCTTATAGGATGGGCGCGGCAGACGCAGCGGATGAGGATCGGGTGTTTCCCGCATCATCAACTGCGCGCAGAACGACAGCGCGAGGAAGGCAAAGCAGATGAGGTGCAGCCAGGCGTAACCGGCGGCATCGGAATGGCGGGAGAGCATCCAGTGGATCACTGGCCCTGCGGAAAGACCGATGACGCCTTGGATGACATAGCGGATGGCCCAGCCCGATGCGCGCAGGTGTTCGGGGATCATGCGGGTGACCATTTCCATCCAGGCATTGACGCCCACGCCGCCGATCAAGCCGGAGACGATGGGTGTGAGCACCACGATGGGCAGCAGCGCGGCGCGAGTTTGCGGCAGCCAGAACATGAGCAGCGCGGCAATGAGATAAGGCAGCCGCTGCACTGCGCCGAATAAAACCACGAACGGTTTCAAGTGCTGCAGGCGCTCGACCAGCGGCGCCACGAACAAGCCGAGCACGGAAAAGGAAGCTGGCAGCAGCACCGGCATCAGTGCGATGAGATTGTCCGAGCCGCCGAGCGAGTTGACAAAGGAGGGCAGCACCGTCTCCGGCGAGATGAAGGCCAGCCCGGCCATGTAGGCTCCTCCTTCCAGGCAATGCATCCAGAAGTTGCGGCGGAGATGGTGGTCTTTGTGGGGCACGCGCAGAATTTCAGTGCAGGCAGGCTTCGAGGATGGCTTGGACTTCTGCCAGTGTAGATTGATTCACCTTTCCTATTCGCGTGGCGCGCCGCGCGCGATAGTCCAGAGACTTCACTTGCTCGACCATGATGAAGCCGGTCAAGCTGGAAGCAGTCGGAATGGGAATGTGAAAAGGGATGCCGCGGTCCGTGTTGGTCAGCGGGCAGCACATCATCAGGCCGGTGCGCTTGTTGAACTTTGAGTTGCTGACGACCAGTGCCGGGCGTCTTCCCTTTTGTTCATGGCCGGCCTGCGGATCGAAGCTGATGGCGACGAGGTCGCCCTGTTCGGGGAACCAAGGCATCACCAAACCTCCTGGCCTCGTGCCTTGATGGAAACTTCCGCGAGTGACTTCACTCCCTTGGGCATACGGGCCAGCAGATCATCAATCCGGCAAGGCTTGCGTCGCGAGCGAGATGATTTTTTTAGAAGGATGTGCCGTCCGCTGGCTTCGATTTCGATCTCTTGTCCCACGGCGAATCCAGCAGTATCGAGCAAATCCTTCGGGATGCGCAATCCCTGGCTGTTTCCCCATTTCTGAATTTTAGTTGTCATGGCCTAATGTATAGCCGTGGTATAGCCCGGTCAACCCTCCTGGAACAGCACCCGTCCGCACTGTTCGCACTGCGTGATTTCCTCGTCGGCCTTGAGTTTGTATTGGGTGCCGATGACCACGCTGACGTGGCATCCCTGGCAGATGGGGCCCAACAGCGGCACCACGGCGGCATCGCCCTTGCTTTTCATGAGCCTGTCGTAAAGACTGAGTGCATCAGGATCGACGGCGGTGGCAAGCTGGGCCCGGTCAGCCTTGAGTTCGGCCAGTTGAACCTCGACGTTCTTTCCGCGTTCGGCGATGGCGGCCAGTTCTTCGTCCACATGCTTTTTTGTTTCGGAGAGTTGCAGGGTGGCCTGCACATGCGCGGGCTTGACTGACTCGAGCTGCCCCATGAATTCCAGTTCCTGATCCTCGAGCGTGCGCACTTCGTTCTCGTAGCGCGTGACCTCAAAGGCGAGCGCCTGGAACTCCTCGTTCTTGCGTGTCTGAAACTGCTGCTCCTTGATGCGCGCGATGCTGGTGCGGCGGGTCTGGGCGTCCAGGTCGAGGCTTTTGATTTTCAATTCCACCTCACGCATCGCAGCGAGCGCATTGGCGACGGCGGCTACATCGTCTTCCAGGCGGGAGTTGGCACGCTGTTGCAGAAGCGGGAGATCCTTCAGGTCTTTGGTGAGCGCACGGATGCGCTGATCGCGATCTTGCAGGACGAGGAGTTGTTGGACGACGGCTAACATAAGAAGAAATGATGAATGATGAATGATGAATTAATAGAGCTCGACGGGTGATCGTTTGCCGTCTTCGACGCTGAGGTTTCTGGCACCTTCGTCGCCTAGGGTATCGACGCGGAGCTGCCAGATTTCTTTATTGATGGCGTCGAACTCTTCCAAGGAAAATTTCGCCGGCTTGCTGAGCTTGCGCTTGGTTTTTTCAATGCGGGCGAGCGCGTCATGCACCACGGGGTTTGACAGCGCTTCGAGATGGATTTTGGCCTGCTCGACCATCTCCAGCCGATGACAGATCATGACCATGTCGTTGCCGGCTTTGATGGCTTCCTGAATGGCTTGCTCGAAAGTGACTTCATTAAGAATGGCACCCATGTCGAGATCATCGGTGATGGCGAGACCATCGAAGCCGAGCTGGTCGCGCAGAAGTTTTTGCACGATGTTGTGCGAGAGTGAAGCGGGCCAGCGCGCGTTGTCGGGGTCGAATGCTTGGTAGTTTGCGTGGCAGATCATCACGCTGTCCAGCTCAGGCATGAGGGTGCGATAGGGAAGCAGTTCTTCGCGCTCGAGGGCTTCGCGCGATTTGGTGATGACCGGCAGGAACTCATGCGGATCGCATTCTGCGGGGCCGTACCCGGGGAAGTGCTTGCCGCAACTGAGCACGCCCGCACCGCGCATGGCGCGATTGAAGACGCCGGCGTTGTTCACCACTTCCTGTGGATCGCCTCCATAGCAGCGGCCTTTGAGCGAGTTGTCGGCGTTGTCGTCGTAGCTGATGTCGAGCACCGGGCAGAGATCGAGATTGATGCCGAAGAGGCGCAATAGATTTCCTGTCAGTCTGCCGTGTTGCTTGATCAGTTTGCGATCGCCTTTCTCGCGAAGCTGCTGCGCGTTCGGTGGTTCCTGTCCGATGTAGCGCAGGCGCGAGACGCGACCGCCTTCTTGGTCGATGGTGATGATGGGTTCGATCTCGCTCAGGTCGCGCAGATCATCGCAGAGTTTTCTCAATTGAGTGGCGTCCTGCAAATTCCGGCTGAACAAGATGAAGCCGCCGGGCTGGAGTTTTTTTAATCGAGCGGCAGTTGCAGTATCGAGTTCGGGACCGGGGATTCCGGTGATGAGAAGCTGGCCGAGCAGGGCGGAGTTGGCAGGCATGGAGGGGCAGACTAGCGGTGGGAGCGGGGGACGCAAGTTTCTCCGCAGGCGGTAATTTCACAATCAATTGATGATAGAAATAGCCATTCCCTGCATTATTATTAATCCGGCACCATGATAGGACATGCGTTTGCATTGACTTTAACCAGTGAGCGGTGTGCGCTATCCACATGCCGGATTAATAGAAGCTGTCATGAAACATATTCTACCCCGCGTTTTGTTTTCCGTCGCGCTTGTCGCCGTTGTGAACCTCCATCTTGCTGCTGAAGAAGACGGATTTGTCAGCCTGTTCGACGGCAAAACTCTGGATGGCTGGGAGCAGCACAGTGGGAAGGCCGAATATCGTGTGGAAAACGGGGCCATCGTGGGCAAGACCGTGGTCAACACGGAAAATTCCTTCATGTGCACCAAGAAGAAGTATGGCGACTTCATCTTTGAGTTTGAGTTCAAGGTCAACCCGCAGATGAACTCCGGCGTGCAGTTCCGCAGTGAATATTACACGAAGGAAACAGAGGTGGAAGTTGGCGGCAAGAAGCGCAAATTCCCGGCTGATCGGGTGTTCGGCTATCAGTTTGAGATTGATCCCAGTGCGCGGGCTTACACGGGCGGAATTTATGATGAGGCGCGGCGCGGCTGGTTGTTTGATCTGAAGAACAACGAGGCAGCGCGAAAGGCTTTTAAACAGGGCGAGTGGAATCAGGGTCGGATCGAGTGCAAAGGAGACAGCATCAAGACCTGGATCAACGGGGTGGCTGCGGCGGATTTCAAGGATGGCCTGACCAAGGAGGGCTACATCTGTCTTCAAGTTCATAGCATCGGTAAGAACGTCGAGCGCGCTGGTGAAGAAGTGAGCTGGCGCAATCTCCGGATCAAGGAATTAAAGTAAGCAGTTGGGGGGGCGGAATGTAGTCCGTGTGTCCCCACGCGGTAGTTTGTGTCATGACCGCCTGAGGACAGGCGGACTACTTTTTTCACTGTTGCTCGGCATCGAAGAACGTATATCTCCGCATAGAACTCGATCTTGAAGGAGAACATGCCGGTCGTGCTTATGCACTGCTGGCCTCGCTGGTGACGCCGCGGCCCATTGCCTGGGTCACGACGCTCGGTCCCGATGGCGTGGTCAACGCCGCGCCGTTTAGTTTTTTCAATCTCCTGGGAGCGGACCCGCCCATCGTTGGATTTTGTCCCGGCGATCGTGAGGACGGCACGCCGAAAGACACAGCGCGCAACATCCGGTTGTCGCATGAGTTTGTCGTCAATCTCGTGGATGAATCGGTCGCTGAGGCCATGAACCAGACTGCGGCCTCGCTGCCTTATGGCGAAAGCGAGATTGTGCGCGCGGGGTTGAGCGCATTGCCATCATCGGTCGTGAAGCCGCCGCGCATTGCGGAATCGCCCGCGAGTTTGGAATGCACGGAGTGGGGCACACTTCAAATAGGCGGCAACCGGCTCATCATCGGACTGGTGAAACGCATTCATGTCCGCGATGAGTTGTTCGATCCGGAGACGCTGCGCATCCGCAGTGAGAGATTGCGCACCGTGGGGCGCATGGCGGCGCCGCATTGGTATTGCCGGACGGGCGATAAGTTTGAAATGAAGCGGCCGGAGTGAAACGGCGGGACTGATTCGCATTTGAAATTATCCGCATCTCGCCGACACGTCAGCGCATGACCGTCGTCCACCGTTTTGTCCTGTTTGTTTCCGTTTTGCTGCTGGCTGCCTGTGCCACTCCGCCGCCGGAGGTTTTTAGTGGCGCGCAAAGCGGACCGTTCCGGCTGGGCTTGGATGTGCTGGCCGGAAATAGCTACGATCTCCTGCGCGGGAAGCGCATTGGCTTGATCACGAATCAGACCAGCGTCACCGGTTCCGGCACATCCACGCGGGTGGCGATGAAGCGCGCGGGGGTTAATCTGGTGGCGCTCTACGCGCCGGAGCATGGCATCGATGGCACGCTGGGTGCGGGACGGAAATTCGGAAATCAGCGTGATTCCGCGACGGGTTTGCCGATTTATTCGCTCTATGGTGCGACTCGCAAACCAACGCCGCAGATGCTGGCGGGCATCGACATGATGGTGTTCGACATTCAGGACATCGGCTGCCGCAGTTACACTTACATCAGCACCATGATCGTCTCGATGGAGGCCTGCGCGGAGAACGGAAAAGAATTTACGGTGCTGGATCGTCCGAATCCACTGGGTGGGTTGCGCGTGGAGGGACCGCCGGTTTCACCTTCCTGGAAATCATTTGTCAGCCAGGTGCCGACGCCTTATGTCCACGGCATGACGGTGGGGGAGCTGGCGATGATGGCCTGCGGCGAGGGCTGGGTGAAACGTCCGCACTTGCATGTGGTGAAGATGCAAGGCTGGGGGCGGAACATGGTGTGGCAGGATTTGGGACTGGGCTGGCGGCGGACCTCGCCAAACATTCCCAACGCGATGTCGCCGTTTTATTATGTCGCCACGGGAATCCTCGGAGGCGCGGCAGGCGTGGATGTCGGCATCGGCTGGGGCGAGCCCTTTGGCCATGCCGGAGGCGCGGGCGTGAATCCGCAGGCCATGGCCGAGGCTTGTCGGCGCATGGGTTTTCCGGGTGTGGGGTTCACGCCGTATTCGCGTAGTGGATTCGGCGGGGTGAAGCTTTCATTCAATCCGCGAACATCCGCGAGTCTTACTGCGCTGGATGTTTATCTGCTGGCCGAGATCAACCGCCAGACCCAGGGCGCGGCCATGGCCAGGCTGCGGGGTGACCAGCTTTCACTATTTAACAAGGTCTATGGGAGCGATTTGCTCTATAAAGACCTTCGGCGCGGGGTTCCAGCGTCGCGCATCGTGGCGTCGTGGGCCGGATTTGAGAACAGTTTTCGCGTGAGACGGCAGCGTTATCTGCTCTATTGAGCCTGACTGGAACAAATCATCACGGAACGATTCTCAATTCACATGGCCAAAAAAGCACCCACCAAGAAAGCAGCAAAGAAGGCAACAAAGAAATCAGCGAAGAAATCAGCGAAGAAAGCCGTAGCCGCCGCTCCTGCCATATCCGAGGGTGAACTCACAGCCCGGGCCGCTGCGGACTATGCTGATGCCAAGAAGGCCGAGGACATCGTCATTTTGGACGCGCGCGGCATTTCGCCGATCACGGATTATTTTGTCATCTGCACGGTGACCTCGCTGCCGCAGCTTCGTGCCGTGCGCAATGAAGTCTGGGAGAAGCTTATCGAGCATCACGGCATCCGTCCTCTGGTGCGCGATGACAACTTCGAGAGCATGTGGCTCATTCTGCACTACGGCGATGTGATGGTGCATATTTTCCTCAAGGAAAAGCGCGATTTCTATGCGCTGGAAGATTTATGGAATGACGCGCCGCGCGTGAAGTGGTCGCCGCCGGGTCCGCCTGCTGCGGCGAAGAAAAAGGTGGCGAAGTAGCTGCGCACGAAGTGGGAGAACCTGAGCGCGGGCACTCCTGCCCCTCATTTTTATGATATGGCGGCGAGGCCGTGAAGATAATTGAAGCGGACAAGTGGGTCGGCAGCCCTCTGCCGATCTTTGGGCGCAGGGATGTCGGCAGAGGGCTGCCGACCCACTAGACGGCAAATCATTTGAGCTGATCGGTGTCGGCTGCTAGGGACGGGGATGCGCATTGAAATCGTCAACACCGGCACGGAATTGCTCATCGGTGATGTGATCAATACTAATGCAGCTTGGCTGGGACAGCGGCTGGTGGAGTTGGGGCTGAACGTGGAGCGTTGCACGACGGTGCCTGATGGAATAGCCATCGAGCTGGCGCTGCGCGAGGCTTGCATGCGGGCGGATGTGGTGATCGTGACGGGAGGGCTGGGGCCGACGTCCGATGATGTGTCGCGCGAGGCGGCGGCGGCAGTTTTTGGCCTGCCGCTGGACTTGGATGACGGGGTGCTGCGGGATCTGGAGGAATTTTTCGCGAAGCGCGGAAAGATTGTGAACGAACACAACAGGCGTCAGGCGATGGTGCCTCGGGGCGGGGTGGTGCTGCCGAATCCGAACGGGACGGCGCCGGGATTATTTTTGCCGGCGGAGCTTGGTAAGAAAAACAATTTATCGTGTGCGGTTTTTCTGCTGCCGGGTCCGCCCCGGGAGTTGAAGCCGATGATGGTGGGTCATGTGGAGCCGTGCCTGCGTGAGTTGAAAATGGCGGCGGCTTCCAGTCGCCGCTTGGGGGACGGGCGACTGGAAGCCGCCGCCACTTTGGAAGTTTGGGAATGTCGCTATTTTAAATTCACAGGACTGGGGGAATCGGACATTTCGATGGCCTTGCAAGGTGATTTGGAAAAGATCGCGGGGCTGGAGATTGGATTTTGCATCGGGAAAGGTGATGTGGATGTGCGACTGTCGGGGTCCGGTGCGGCGATGGCGCAGGCGGCGAAGCTGTGTTTTGCCAAGCTGGGCGAGTTTCTGGTGTCTGATGACCGCCGCCTGATCGAGCAGGTGGTGGTGGATATGCTGCAAGAGCGCGGTCAATGGGTGGCGACGGCGGAGTCCTGCACCGGCGGATTCATCGCGCACCGGATTACGAACGTGCCGGGAGCATCGAACGTGTTAGCTCATGGTTTTGTGACTTATGGGAATGGAGCCAAGACGCAGCATCTGCTTGTGCCGGCGGGACTCATCGCGGAACACGGCGCGGTCAGCGCCCCCGTGGTGGCGGCGATGGCGGAGGGCTGTCTTCGGGTGAGTGGCGCGGATCATGCGATGGCGGTGAGCGGGATCGCCGGTCCGGGCGGTGGCTCGGAGGCGAAGCCGGTGGGCACGGTGTTCATCGCGCTGGCATCGAAGGGTCACGAGGTCGTGGTGCGCCGCCGCTGGTTCCGCGGGGAGCGTGAATGGTTCAAGACTTTGACCAGCCAGTCGGCGCTTGATTTTCTGCGACGCCGTTTGTGCGGATATGAAATTCCCGAGTAGGTTGTCCTCCCATCATGTCGATTTTTCGATCAGCCCGATTTTTCATTCTTCCGTCGCAGGGCGCGGCATGGCTGGCGTTGATTTTAGCGGGATTAGCAGCGGCGGGCTTGGCGCGTGCGGACGTGAAAACCAAGCCTGAGGATAAGAAAAAGAAGCCGAATCTGGATCAACTCATTCCGGAGGTTCGCGACATGGCTGCGACGTTTGTGGCTGGAAAAGCGGTTGACATTGAGCTTGCCGCCTCCACCGGCACGCTCAAGCCTGTGGAGTTTTTGATCCGCCAGCAACCGGAGAACGGCACCCTTTCCGCTGTGCGCTCTCATCCCCGTGAGACAAACAAAGGGATTGTGACTTATCTTCACCGTGGAGGTGCCGCGCCGCTGGCGGATCGTTTCACCTTTGCCTGCCGCGTAGATGGCGGGGCAGTGTCGGCATCCGCGATTGTCACGCTGACGGGAAAAATTTTTGAGCCGAAACTGGAACTGGTTGATTACATGGCTGTGGACAAAGTTTTTCTGGGTGGCGAGGCCACAGTGTATTTTGCAGTAAGAAACAGCGGGGCCGCGGATTTTGCCGCGGATATACCGTGGGAGGATCCCTGGCAGGGGCCGGCGCGGATCAAGCTCAAGGCGGGAGAGACGGGAAAATACACCGTGTTGTTCCGGCCGGGGGCGGCGGGGATCTATCGTCTGGAGAAATTTTTACAGTTTGGCGAGCCGGGAAGCAAGCTGTCACTTTACGGCCAGTGTGTGCGTCCGCTCACGGTCAATCCTGGCCGTCTGGTCTTAGTGAGTGGTTCATCCGGTGCCCGGGAGGGGGAGCTGCAGCTGACCAACGGACAGTCGGAGCCGATTCGCGTGCAGGTGCAATCGGTCGGCCGCCTTCAGGGTGGCGGCTTGATTGAGGTGCCGGGTGGTGGAAGGGCGCGGGTCTTGCTCGCACTGCCGTCACAGGATGTTGCGTCTTATTCAGGCGAAGTGAAGGTCACCTCTACACAGGGTGGCGAAGTGGTAGCAGTCGAGGCTGCCGCCAAACCGGCGGAGTTGCGAATTGAATCTCCAGCCGGCACCTTGCTTGATCTGGGGAGAGTGTCGGTGGGCAAGGCTGCTCGCGGTGAAGTTACAATTAGAAATATCGGCGGCACGGCTTCTATCATCCAGGCGCAGGTGCGCGCCCCACTGATGGTTAGTCCTTCCGGAGAGGCGGTCAGGCTGGAACCGGGTGGCAAAGCTGTGTTTGTCCTGACGATGACCGGCGATCAACCCGGCCCGTTGACGAGGGATCTGACGTTCAGTGGTGATCATGCACCGCCGCGCCTTGTTGTGCAGATGCAAGTTTTGCCCGCAGACGCACGCCCCGCGCCCGAAGTGGTGACCCCGCAGATCACACAGGCTGGGGTTTCCCGCGTGTTGCAGCCGCCCACGCTGACGGGCAGTGATGCAGCCTTACGCACGCCATTGCAGCGGCTACTTATGGCTCACCTCGCATCTTCAGGCTTGCCCGTGATGAAGGACCGGATAAATCCCTTTCTCGAGCGAGTAACCAGTTTGAATCTTCTCGCCCGCACCTCGCACAGCCTCACCATTGCCTGGAAAATGCCATCCGTGACGCCCGCAGGCTGGATCATCGAGGGTGCCACCATGGCGCGCGTTAGTGAAGGTGGTGGCAGCTTGGTGAAAATCTGGGTGCCGCTGAAGAACTGGAAAATCGTCGATGCCGGTGTGGGCCGCGTTGTCGCGATCATTGAGCCGCTCCCTCCCGCGACACAAATCGAATTAAGAATCATGGGCGTGGATCGCGACGAAAAAGTCGCCGAACCCTCGCCGGGTTTCATCATCACTACCGGCGATGCCTGGCGTATGCCCACGTGGGTCTGGCGATCGCTGGTCATCAGTATTTTTGCAATCGCGGCCTATGTCCTCAACAAGATGCGTCTCGGCGAATGGCAGTGGAGATTTCGACGCGAGCCCAAGCCAGCGGAGGAGTGATCGGGTGTTGTCAGTCTGTAACATCCAAAAATCACTCTTGGAGCGGTTTAAATAATTTCGCAGCCGCGAAGTGAAAACGCGGGGAATAGGCATGCTTCGTTGGCTGCCGTGGCTTCTTCCCGCACTCGTACGAGATGCGGCTACGTTTTTTTAAAATGCTCCAGATCCCGCCGCCAGCTGCTCCACCACAAGCTGGTTCGTCCCGCTTTTGCACTGTCACCACCACCTTTCAGTTTCCTTTTTAGCTTAAATCGATGATCCTGGCCACGAATCGTTGATGTCGAGCATTTCCACCAGGCTGGCACGGATCTGGTCCATCAAGAGGTCCGATGGAGCGCGCTTGTCTCGAACGTGGCTGACCACAATGGCGTCGCCGATGATGAATCGCTGATGCAGTGGCCGGTGCACGGCCGGGTTGGGATTGCCGAGCGCTTCCTCGTAGCGTTGGACGGTTTCGATGAGGCGCATCGGGGAGGGATTGGGGCCGAGGTAGTCGGGCGGAAAATGATAAATTTGCTGGGCGACTTCGAGATCATAGAGCTGCCTCCAGCGACGCTCGCGTTCGGCATGGGTCACTTCTCCGGCGATGAGGCCAGGCAGGATCGCTTTGCGGAGGCTCTTCACCCGTTGGACCACCGTGCCTTCGCTGCGGCCCTTGAGCCATTCCTGGTCGAGCGGATCAAGCACCTGGTTCAGCAACCGGGTTAGTCGATCATTGATGGTGCCCGGCTGCGCTGCGCCGAGATATTCCAGCTCTTTCAGCGCCAGCAAAGCGAGACCAAGTTTAGCCACCCGCTGGCGCACGCTCAGTCCGCGTTGCGGCTGCCAGGTCAGTCGGCCCTCGATGCTGTCAAGAACTGGAGAGAGGGAGGCTTCGACATCGCCGCCGAATGTGTATCGAATGGCCAGCGGGTGGATGACAACTTTGCCTGCGGGTTTGTGCTCTGCCCGTTGTTTGGCTGCAAGGCGGGCGATGAAGGCAACGCCATCCTGAAGGGTGATGAGACGGTCGTTGGTGCGGGTGATGACTCCTTCCGCGAATATGACCAGCGGGCGGCTGGCACGCGTGAGAATGCTGACGGCGGTTTTGAGCGATTCGCGGTCGATGCCTTCGCGGTAGACGCTGAATCCGCCAATGCGCGGCAGGAGCCAGGTCATCAGCCTGCTTTGCAGGAACAGGTGGGCGCTGGCTATGATGTTGATGTTGCTGCCCGATGGGGGGGTGAGCAATCCGAGGGACATGGGGTCCGCTGGATTGCAGTGATTGGGCACGATCAGGATCCCGTGACCAGCCTTGAGCGAGGCGATGAGTTTTTCAATCCCAGTAATCTCCGTGGACTCGATCGCGTGAACTTTGTGCAGATACGATTTTAGAAAGAATCCTAAGAACCACGGCCAGAAGCGGCTTTCGCGGGGCGGGACAAATTTATATTGCTTCTCGCTTACGACCGTCGGTCCGGGGAGTGCAGTTGCATTTTTCTTCATCAGGGTGAAAAGCTCGACTCACCCCCGCCATCCAAATGCTGGCACGGACTTGATCTCCACCCAGCCGCGTTCCGCTTCGCCATGCCAGGCAAGTTGAACGATCACCGCGATGCCGTCGCCCCAGGCGAGTTGCTGGGAAAGCACCTTCGCGACACTGCCGCCTTTGACTGCAAACACATTGACGGTTGTGTCGGTTCCGGGCTGGCTGAGTTCAAAGGCATCCTTGCGGTTGATGTCGGGGACGTCCTTGTCGAAGTAGTGTTTGCGCCGTAGCATGACGCGAAACTTTCCTGGAGGAGAGCCGGGCTTGATGAGAAACTCCCAGAGGAGCTGATCCTTGAACTCGACGAACGCCTCCCAGTCCACGAGGCATTCGTTTTTGTTTTTTTCCTCGATCAAGACGAGAGTCTTCCGCTTCAAAACACCGCCGCTCGCTTCGAACATGCAGTAGGGCGGAGTGTTGCTCTTCGCCGGATAGCGTTCGATGAATTCGATGTGCGCCACTTCGATCGGGCCGTCTGTATATTTCCGGTAATGCTTCTCCATCGCTGCTTTCACGGCGTCCGGTTTTTGCACCCAGCGGAGGCGGTATTGCCAGGTTGGTGCCGCGAGAAAACATTTCAGAGCTTCGAGCGCCGGTCGGGAGGTCTTGGTGATGCCTCTCTCGATGATCTTCGCGGATGCGGGCGTGGTATCGCCAGGTTCGGTCACGGGCATATCCGGAATCGTTTCAGATATCGCCGGTTTTTCTGGAACATCCGGAACCGCCGCAGAGGAGGGAGGTGGCGGCAATGGTGGGGGAGTGATCTCGGTTTTAGCAAATAAACCATCCGGAACTGGCGGAGGTGGCATATCATCCGGCTTTGGCGGATCAATTGCGCGAGCATCAGGACTGGCGGGCGACTCATTAACTGCCTGCGTCAGGGATGGATTAGGATGCGGGAGCGGTGTGGCGAGGCCATCAATCTTTCCTATGGTATTGCTGACAGCTTGCAGACTGTCCGTGATCGGGCTGTCAAAAATACGGGCCATGGGTGGCGGGGCGGGACTTGGGGCAAACAGGTCAGTCTGCGACGGAGTGTTTACGGTTACGGTGGGAAATGGCGGGCGAGGAATCAACACCGGGACTGTTATTCCCTGCTCGTTTTCAGGATTGGTGATCGATGGGCTGGGCACTTCTGCGGGCAATGCAGTGGGCATAGACGTTGGAGGATTGATCGGCGGTTCGGTCGAGGATGGAGAGACGACTGCTTGCGCGACGGTGACGGAGCGCCGATCATGCCACCATTCGGAGATGCGATGGCGGAAGACCCAGCAAAAAACCACCGCATCGAACAGCAGAAAGAGCAGGATGCCCATTACGGTCGCGCGGCGTCGGCGCTGCCGCCGGTGGTGCCGTGGAGTATCCTCCACCTGCATCAATCCGACACCCAGCGATGGAAGGATATGGCGAATGACGCTGGTAGATGGCGAACTCGATTGGCCGGTGATTATGTCACCCATGTCGAGGTCTGGTGCGTGACTCTCCGGAACTGACTCCATATCCGGTGCAGTTGATGAAAGTTCATCAGTAGTTATCGGCGGCGGCGGGATTGATTTCAGGCCTGTGGCCGAGATTATTTCGAGCAAAGTCCGTGACGCAGGGTTGGTGGTGGCAACACTTTCAGGAACAGGGAGCGTGGCTGGCGGTGCCAGTGGAGGCTTCTCGAGTTCCGGATCGGGCGCTGGTTTTGCTGACCGCAGTAGCTTTGACTTTAATCTTGGGAACGCATTGGATGGAACTTCTGAGGCTGCGAGAGTATTAGTCGCGACTTCTTCCTTGGGGGGGGTGGCTGGAGTCGAGAGGAATTCATCAAAAAGAGTCGAGCGGAACATATCGCGATCGGGTGGTTCGGTCACGGTATCCCGGGTTTTGGTTGAGCGCGGCACTTTGGCGACAGACTCCGGTGCTCCCAGCACTGCGTCGAGAACCCCGTGCCTGGTCTTTTCCTTTGCCTCTGCCGTGACAGCCGTCGGCATGGGATCCGCTGGCGCTGCCGGTTCAGGTTCCGGGAACGGCGCGGTGATGCGGGACGAGCATTTCGGACAGTCGTCCTCCATGCCCGCCATGGCATCGGGCACGGCAAGGCGCGCGTTGCAGGCGGGGCAGGTGAACTTGATGAGGCTGGGCTTCAAAATTTCGGGCTGTGACTACCCAAAGTATCCATAACAAAAAATGAACACGGAATCAAGCTGGAGAAAACCCTTTCAACAACTGGCTGCCCGGGCGGCAGGGTTACGGTCTCTGGGTGAGCAGGATTTTTTTCCGGATTGGCGTTTGCCCTTTGTTCTGATGCATTAAAGCTTTTCCAACTGAAAATGAACGCCCCTTTGTCTGTCGCATTTCACTCGTTCGGAGCTTCGCACCAAATCGTGCTGGGCATTTTTGTGCTGGCCGCGATAACGCTAATTTTTTTGACGCGGACTGGATCGCTGCGTGTGGTGCGGCCGTTGGAGTTGATACTGGCCGCGATGCTATTGCTGCAGTGGCCCTTCAACTTCTGGGTCGCATGGCATTACGAAATCCTTCAGGTCAGCAATGTGCTGCCGTTGCATTTTTGTGATGTGGCAGCGTTCCTCGGTGCGCTGGCGCTGGTCAGGAGACAGGCGGAGGTGTGCGAGCTCTTGTATTTTTGGGGGCTGGCTGGCACGCTTCAGGGACTGATCACACCCGCGCTGACACTGGACTGGCCGCATCCGCGCTTTGTCATGTTTTTCGTGCTGCACTGCGGCGTGGTCCTGGCGGCGCTGCAAGTTGTACTTGGTCGCGGCATTACGCCGCGGCGCGGCGCGGCAATTCGAGCCATTGGCTGGCTGGCTGTCTATGCCGTGGTGGCTGGCACGGCCAACTTTCTCCTGCGACTAGCTGGCCATGAGGCAAATTTTGGCTTCCTTTGTGCCAAGCCACCGACGGCCAGCCTCTTCGATTATTTGGGTTTCTGGCCCTGGTATATTGTTGCCATCCTGCCGATAGCCTGGCTCTTCTTTTCGATTCTCGACCTGCCATTTTTGATCATGCGCCGGAGAGACAGATAAATTAACCCATACAAGCCGCGATGAAACTCACCTCCTGGAACGTCAACGGCATCCGTGCCAGCATGGATAAAGGTCTGCGCGAGTACATCACCAGTTCTGATGCCGACATCATTTGCCTACAGGAAGTAAAGGCGGAGCAGCATCAAGCACCGCTGGATTGGCTCACCGGTTATAAGGTGGTGTGGAATCCCGCCGCGAAGAAAGGCTATTCCGGCACCGCTGTATTCAGCAGGCTGCCGTTCAAGTCACACGCACTGGGCATGAACCTGCCGGAGCACGACAACGAAGGCCGCGTCATCACGCTGGAGTTTCCTGATTTTTATCTGGTCAATGTTTATACTCCGAATGCACAGGAGGAACTCAAGCGCCTGCCCTATCGCATGAAGTGGGATGAGGAGTATCGCATCTATTTGGAGAGGCTTGGGAAACAGAAGCCCGTTCTTGCTTGCGGCGACCTGAATGTGGCGCACCAGGAGATTGATCTCGCGCGCCCGAAAGAAAACCGGCGGAATCCCGGTTTTAGTGATGAGGAGCGCGAAGGTTTCACCCGACTTATCGACTCCGGCTTTGTGGACACCTTCAGGCACTTTGATCCGAGCTCGAAGCAATACTCATGGTGGAGTTACCGCGCCAACGCCCGGGCCAACAACGTCGGCTGGCGTATCGACTACTGGCTGGTGTCGGAATGCGTGAAGTCGCAACTCAAGGCCGCCCGCATCCGGCCGGACATCTTCGGTTCTGATCACTGTCCGGTGGAGCTGGAACTAAAATAACAACTGTAGGGCGAGCGCATCGCTTGCCATGAATTCGGGAAATTCGGCAGTCGTAGCGAGTTCCCTGCGCTTCAAGCCACTTTCCACTCGCCGCGATATTCACGCGTGAGCCACTTGTCTTCGCCGCCACTGATGAACTTGTGTTTTGTCGGGTTCCATTTAATTTTCGCGCCGTGGTAGTAAGCGAAGTTCATGAGGTGGCACGCAATGGCGCTGCTGGCACCGATGCCCACGTCGCAGATGGGTTTCTGGCGTGACTTCACGCAGTCGAGGAAGTCTTTGATCTGGTCGGAGCTTTTGTAGAGTTTCACCTTGGCGTCGGATAGGTTTTCGCGTTCGGCCAGGGTGTATTCCCGCTGAAGGCTGGTGCCCTTGTCCTTTTCTTTTTTCGAGAACTTATGCACGGACTTGCCCTTGAGAATGAGCTCGAATGACCCGCGGTTCACATGAACTTCGCCATCACTGCCGAAGAAAGATGCGCCTCTGCCGTTGACGTGGGTGAGCACGATGCCATTCGCGTAAATTAGCTTTGCGCCGCGGGCTTTCGGACTTTGCCAGTCCGAAGGAGGAATGACTTCCACGGGGCCGTTTTCATCCATGCCGAGACCCCATTGCGCGATGTCGATATGATGCGCACCCCAGTCGCAGATCATGCCGCCGCCGTATTCACGAGTCATGCGCCACTGCGGGAAATGATGATGCACACCGCGCGGGCTGAGCACACTGCTGTAGGGAGCGAGCGGCCCTGGACCGCACCAGCGGTCCCAGTCGAGGCCGGTTTGCATAGGCTCTTCCGGGTTGGCATTGGGAATGGCCATGTCGCCGAAGCTAGTGTCCACGCGGGAGATTTTTCCGATGACACCATTGCGCACCAATTCACAGGCCACGCGAAATTCCTGCATGGAGCGCTGCATGGAACCGGTCTGCAGGACGCGATTGCTCTTGCGTGCGGCGGCGGTGATGGCAAGCGCCTCATGAATATTATGAGTGAGCGGTTTTTCGCAATAGACGTCCTTGCCATGATTCACGGCACTGAGGCTGACAATGGCGTGCCAGTGGTCCGGCGTGGCGATGCAGACGGCGTTGATTGCCGGATTTTCGGTGATTTCGCGGAAGTCATTATAGGCCTTGCAGTCCGTGTTGCCGTATTTCCTGTCCACGGTCTCCTTGGCGTTGTTGCAGCGGATGGTGTCCACATCGCACACGGCCACGACCTGCACGCGGTCATCGGCCAGAAAGCGTCCGAGCAGTCCGACGCTCTGCACGCCCATGCCGACAAAACCTATGACCAGCTTTTCGCTGGGGGCAGTCTCGGCGCACCAGATGCGCGTCGGAAGAATGAAGGGGAAACCGAAGGATGCAGCGGCGGATTTCAGGAAGCGACGGCGTGTCGGGATGGTGGGGCGTTTCATGATATACGAGTCTAAAATGGGTTAAGTGATACGTCCGCGAAGGGAACATCTTTCAAACCAATCCGCGGACTCAGGCTCGCTGTTTTTCCAGCCAGATCACAAGGTGCCGGAAAAGAAAGTCAAGCAGGAGGGCGATCAGCAATCCGCCCGCCATTCCTCCGAGCGCTCCACCGATCCACGGCCAAGCGCCCTCCAGCCATGTTTCCAGGAAGAACCGCACAGCGGCTACGATGGCAATTCCTGCGATCATCCCCGCAAGTGCCCCGGCTTGCCAGATCAATGCGCGGAATCCTGCCAGCACACTCCCGCGCAGAACGCCAATCATGGCGGATGCCGAGACGACGCCCGCTGTCAGCAGCACGGCGGCGACGGCACAGAACACCAGGCCCATGGCAATGCCGATGCCGACAAGGATGAGCAGGATGATCAGAAACGGGATGCCGACGAGTCCCATAAGTCAGGGAGATATGGAGTGGTGGAATACTGGAATGATGGAGCAGGGCGATTCTCAAAACAGTCCGGCTTCAGTCCAATCATCTGGCGTTCGGACTCCAGCCGTTACAATCCAGCTTCTTCTTTCGCCAACTGAATGTTCTCCGCGAGAAATCCAAGCGTGCGATCAAACTTTTTCTGTTTCACGCGGAAAGCCTCTTCGCCCTCAGTTGACTTTAACTTCTCCTGATCCTGCCTGCAGTAAATGAGGTGCTGATTGAGCGATTGGAGGTGTGACTTGAAATAGTCCCGCGCGATCACCGCGCCTTCAGCTTCCGTCAGCGCCTTAATCTCGGCATCCATCGTCTTCATCGCCGAATCCGTGCGCTTGAGGTAGTCATCCTTTGACAGTGCCAGTGTTTCCTTGGAGCGAGACCAGAGTGTGCCGCCCTTGTCGCCGCCCTCCTGGAGTTTTCCAGCAGTTTTCTTGGCCTCGATGATCAGCTTGTCGAGCATATCCTTGGTTTTGTCGGAATTGAGCTTCGTCTTGCTGTCCTCGGCCTGGAGACCGCAAGTAAAGATCAGCAGGGTAAGTACGCAATAAAAGGCGGTCATGCAGGGATGTCTCATGGTATTCATAGTTGATTTGAATGAAAGTTACGTCCACCACCATGACAGATTTAATCGTCAAGTGCAGGCCTTTTTTAAAATTGTCGGCCAGCGACTGCGGCCAGAACCAGACCAGGGCTGCGCAAACAAAAAGGCAGGCATTCTTGGACAGCCCGCCGAAGGGATCGTGGAGCGCTTCCGGATTCGTGCTGATGACGAGAAACATCAGCACCAAAATGGACAGCGTGGCCACCAGAACGGCGAGGCGCTCCGCGATTCCATACAGGATGGCCAGACCAGCCGGAATCATGGCGATCCCCAGCCAGTAAAGCGTCTGTTCGGGCGAGCCGATCCACCAGTCGCTGCACTGCACCATTTCAATCTGGAGCGTTGATGGATAAAGAACCTTCGGCACCAGGCCTTCCAACATCCAGACAAAGCCCAGCGCCAGCCGTGCCGCAGTCTTGACGCGGGCGAGAATTTTATGTTCCGCTGGCGGCAGCAACCAGTCATTTTCTTCGTTTGCTTTCATGATTCATGTTGGTTTGAGGTTCTCGCACAAGGAGCCAAGGTCACCGGATTCATTTTCGGAATGCCGCCATGAAATAGACTGCCGCCCAGGCTGCGTAGCCGAAGAACAAAATCCAGTGGATCAATGTGCGCTGCGGATTTCCCCGCCAGTGCGAGGGGCTGTAGTGAGACCATTGCAGCACGCAGCGAATGCCCCAGAAAATTCCGATGGCAGCGCTGAGCCAACGCGACAACTGCGTCGGCGAATGCACCATCGCGGGTGCGAACTGCCAGGTGAGTACCGCCCAGATCACGAGCGTCAACGCGATGAACCAGGAGTGGATTTCAAACACATCGCGCACCAGGGGCGACATGCGGTCAATGTCCGGCTGCCATTTTAAGATTCGAGGCAGGCGCAAGCTGAGCGCCGCCAGTGCCAGTTGGGCGACCGCGACGATGCGGAGCCAGAGTTCAAGATGTTGCTGGGAGAATTGGATGATCGTATTCATGATTTTGCTGGGGTTGACGTTGGATTGAGAAAGAGATTTTGCAGCGCATCGCGCATGGTCGGGAAGCGGAATTCGAAACCATCCGCCAGCAATTTGCCGGGCACCACCCGGCGACTTTTGAGGATGAGTTCCGTTTCGGTGCGGAGGAAGAAAGCACCGATCTCCAGCATCCATTCCGTGGCGGGCAGTCCGATGGGTTGGCCGACGAGTTCTCGGAACAGGCGCATCATCTCGCCGTTCGGCAGAGGATTTGGCGCAGCGAGATTCACTGGGCCACTTATGTTCTCGTGGTTGATCAACCACTCGACCGCGCGGCAGAAGTCCAATTGATGGAGCCATGAGACAAATTGTTTTCCGCTGCCCATGCGACCGCCAAGACCGAGACGTGCGAGTCGGCAGAGAACTGGGAAGACGCTGTTGTCCCCGTGCCCCAGCACGATCGTCGTGCGCAGCGCGACCTTTCGGGTCTGCGGCGTCATCGCCGTATCAAGCTCGCGTTCCCACGCATGGATCACCTCCAGCGAGAAGGCATCGTTCACTTCCGGAGTGGCAGCGAAATCTGTGCCTGTCTCGTTCCAGGCTGGCCCGAAGGTGTGGCGGTAGATTGTCGCCGAACTGCAGTTGAGCCACACTGGCGGCGGCTGGGAACACTGCGCGATGGCCCTGCCAAGGATGTGCGTCGAGTTTACGCGCGAGTCCATCATTTGTTTCCGGTTGGCCGCCGTGTATCGGCAGTTTACGGTGCGGCCAGTCAAGTTCACCACCGCGGCTGCGCTTTCAAGTTCCTGTATCCATTCACCCGGTGAATCAGCGTCCCACGCGACTTCGCGCACGATGCCATGCTGCCCGGGCGACCGGGTGAGGACGACGGGCTCCCATCCGAGTGATAAACAATGCTTTGCCAAGGTTTGGCCGAGAAAGCCGGAACCGCCGGCGAGAACGATGCGAGGTGTTTTCATAAAGTATTTTTGGTGGAAGGGTGAGGCGGCCAGAGGCAGATCAACGCGGCATTCACAATGAGGCACGCATCTTTTGCCAGGCCGCCATAGGGATCAGCCAGCGCGGCTGGATTCGTGCCGATGACTAAAATCATCAAAAAAAGAACCGCGAGCACCGACACCAGCGCGACCATTTTTTCCCAAAGACCCGAGACAATCAAAATCCCGTAAAGAAATATCGCCAGCCCGAGCCACCACAGCGTGGCTTCCGGGGAGCCGATCCACAAGCCGCTGCGGCGCACCATGTCGAACTGGAGTTGCGAAGGCAGGAGCATCTTGGGTACCAGACCCTCCCAGAGCCAGACGAAGCCAATGGAGATTCGCGCAGCAATTTTAATTTTAACGAGGCGCGCCAGCGCGACTGTCATGTCATTTGGAGATGCGGTGGTGTTCATGGTGGATCAGGTTGGATAGTTCAGAAGGTGAGGCGCAAAGCGGCAAGTCCGTAAACGACGGTTAAAAAGACAAAGGCTACGGTCAGAAGGTGATCGCCCAGTTTCAGCCAGTGATTCGTCAGATAGGGACGGGCATCGAACACGAAGAGCTGCACGATCAGACGCGCGCCCCAAAACACGGCGATGAATCCCGCGATGGATCGCGCCACGGGATCGCCGACAGCCATGGCGTGAACATTCAGCAGCGTCAGCGTGCCCATGCCGACGATAGTCAGCACGATGAAGATGCCATAGACCCAGAACAGTGTGCGCAGGAATGGCGGCAGCGGTTTGAGCGTGGTTTTCCAGTCGAGGACTTTGGGCACCAGCGCACTGGCGGTGAGAATGGCGAATTGACCGATGCCGGCAATTCGCAGGAGATTTTCGAGGGTGATGAGTGATTTCATGGCAAGGCTCCGATGGTGTGGAAGAACGGCAGCATCACCCGCTCCACGAACGGGGGATGAAATAGGATGAAGGCGGGTAGAGCGGTGAAAGTGTGGGTGAAGATCCAGCGTGTGAGGGGACTGGCGGGACGCTTGGCATGTTTCGGGAACGCACGTTTTTCCAGCGTGATTCCCAGTGCCTGCGCCAGAAAATATAGGGTTGGAAGTCCGAACCCGGCGCTTGCGGGAACACTGATGACCAGTTCGTGCGCCAGTCCTGAGATTGCAAAAGACAACCAGAGCGCAGAAGTATTTTCCCAGCGCCGCGCCGCCGGAACAAAGAGCAGCGGGTGCGTCAGATCGCGGAAAGCACTGTTCCAGCGTCGCCCCCAGAACTCTGAGATCGAGAGCGAAGTGATCGGCGCATTCATGATTGGCGAAGCCCGGTATCCGAACGATTGCCAGAAGATCGCGAGTAGATCGAATATCCCGAAATGCAGCAAGAGGATCAATCCCGTCATGCCGCACCAGCCAGCGGCCAGCGGATGGGCGAAATGACGAGCGACTCCCCAGAGGAGGAAGGTGCCCAGAGCAATCTTGCCGATGGCAAAGGTCAGTGAGGGCCGACGCCCTTGTCTGGCGCGAGCGAAATCGGCGACATTCATGCCGGGCCAGAGGAGATACCACGCGGCCGTCTTCCATCGAGGCCAAATTGAATGGTCCTGAAGTTTCATGCGATGGCGCACCAGTGCCTTGCCGGTTAGAAAGAGTCCGCCAGCCAGCAGCCACATCACCGCCCAGCGGCACGGGGGATCGGTTATGATGTTAAAGGCGTTCATATCAGAAGTTTCGGAAATAAATGAAATATGCATGTAAAAAAAGTCATCCGGTGGCCAGGCCAAGAAGTTTCAGGGCTTTCTCGCTCATCTTGGCGGCCCGGACCAGGGTGGGGGTGCTCATCCGATCCATTTGGGCGGCAAAGGTGAGCGTCAGTTCAAAAAATTCCTTCATGGCCTCCAGTCGCTCGCGAACGTGAGTTTCGCCGGCCTTCGGTTTGCCGCTTTCCGCGAGGCAGTCGTCGATCAAGCGCAGCGTGGGATCGACCTCACGCCGGCGGCGCTCCAGGGCAATGGTGCGGAACATCTCGAACACATCTTTCAGGCTCTCGAAGTGATCGCGCCGGTCGCCCGAGAGATGGATCAGTTTGACGATGCCCCAGCCCTGCAAATCTTTGAGCGCGACACTCACATTCGAACGCGCCAGATCGAGTTCCTCGCAGATTTCCTCGGCGTTAAGCGGTTTCTCGGACAGAAACAGCAGCGCGTGGATCTGGGCCATCGTCCGGTTGATTCCCCAGCGCACCCCCATTTCACCCCAGTGGAGTATGAACTTGCGGGCGACGGGCGGGAGTGTGATCATATCTGTTATTTCGGTCAATACAGAAATAGACGAAATTAACGTAGTTGTCCAGTCCGATTTGGTAAAAATTTTGGATGTTCGTCAATTTATCTGGCGGACGAGGAATTCAGCGGCAGCGTGACGCATGTCCAAGCGAAAACGCACTCCCAAACCAGCCGTCAGTGCAAACTTCTTCCAGGAGAAAGAAGCCATGATCCGCGCCATCACCCAAGTCATGAAGGAGAAAGAATTTTCCGGCCCGGAAGAGACACAGGCGTTTCTAGACCAGTTTGTTGGCGGAAAGATGAGCGACATCACCGCTTCCCTGATTGGAAAGAAGAATGAGCTGAGCGCGGAAGAAAGGGCGGATAATTTGTTCTTCGAGGCCATGGAAGCACCTGCCGCGATCGCCTGTCGCCGGAAACTCAAAGAAGCCCTGCGCCTTAATCCCAACCATGTGCGTGCCATGGTGGCGCTAGCCCGGATGGAGAAGACCGCGGAGGCAGAGGAGTGTGGATACCGCAACGCCATCGCAGCCGGGGAGCGAAACTTGGGCGACATGCTCCGGCAGGCGGGGGGCCATCTGTGGGGCTTTCATGAGGCGCGGCCTTATCTGGAAGCACGAGCAGCGCTCGCGGAGTTCCTGACCGCGGAAGGCCGCTTGGAAGAATCCATTGAGGAACATCGGGCCATCCTCGCGCTCAATGAAAACGACAATCAAGGCATCCGGGATCCGCTGCTCTCGCTACTGTTGCGGACACATCGTTTCGCCGACGCGCGGGTGCTGGTAAAAAAATTCGACACCGATTACAGCGCCGTGTGGCTTTATGCCAAGGCGATGCTGGAATTCCAACGTTGTGCGGAACTCGCGAAATGGGACACTGCCCATTTCGACCATTCATGGTTGAAGCGCCAGGTGGAGGCAGTGGCCAGAGGGATCAAGCCGGAAATCCCGAAGGCTATCCGTGCGGCTGACAAAACGCTCATCAAGGCGCTGAAGTTCAATCCCTTTGGCGCCATTTTTTTATTCAAGCCTTCTGTGGATATCCATGAAGACTTGCCGGATTTCTACAGCCCTGGCAGCGTGGAAGAGGCCCGGCTTTTCTTTCACTTTCACGTTTCCGCATGGATCGAAAACCCCGCCGCTCTGCTCTGGCTGATGGTGACGGCCATGCCCTGGCTGATCAAGAACGGATTTAGTGACGAACTGAAGCAGTGACTGCAACTGCCGAACCACAGGACCAGTGACAGGCACCACTCACAGTTTTGGGTTGCGCCTTGCGGTGGCGGTGTCTCTGCGGTATTAACCCAAGTTCCTCAGATCGCGCCCGCGCGAAAATAGTTTCCCCAGGGCGGCTCATTCTTGGCGGCAGCCTTCTCCTGCGCAGCGCCTCCCAAAGTGCGATGTAGTGAAGAACGCACCATTGCCGCCGCCCGGCCTGCGGCGATTTTGCTGCGTGTTCCTCCGCCGCCATCGCAAGACCATCGACGACATCAGCTACAACTACTGGTCGTTGTGTGAGTCGGTGCGCACTGCTGCTGGGCCGCGCTAGCGCGTTGTCGTCACGCTGGGCAAGCTCTCCGATGCCAAGGCTCGTCCCGTGGCCGCTTGGGATGAGATGAAGCACCTGCTCGAAGGCCATCCGGTGGCCGCGAGGAAACTGGTGGCCGAGATCAGCACCAATTAAGAGCATGGATGTGATCATCCCGGTGAAGCGCGGTAAAACCCGTGCCGAGATGACCGTGCGTACCGTGGCCCGTCCTGAGCGCCGCGTGGCCGAACTGCTCACGCGCCTGGATCTGGAACTGCCCGCTCGCAACCGCATCCTCGGGGAGATGCCCGCCGGAGCCGCGACGACCGGCCCGGCGTGAAAAATGTAGTGCAGAAAAACCAGGGGCTGCGGCTGCCCGCCCCTACGACGGCAGCAAAAACAGGGGGCGGAACTGCGGAACTTGGGCTAGAGCATTTTTAAAAATGATGTAGCCGCATCTCGTAAGAGTGCGGGAAGAAGCCACGGCAGCCAACGAAGCATGCCTATTTCCCGCATTATCGCTTCGCGGCCGCGCAACACGAACGCGGCTACGAAATTATTCGCCGGAGTGAAGCCCACTGAGAACTTGGCTGGGGTGGCCCAGGGCGTAAATTTGAGATGGGGTATGACCTTTAACTTTCGCTCGGGGCTCCGCTGGTCCAATTTCCCGAAATGGTTTGCCCGTCAGATAAAGATCACGCTCGTGTTGCAAGGCGGCGGCCAGCTCGCTGTTGCCTTGGGCGATCGCCAGAGCCAAGGCTTGCCCGGCGGTTTTTGCTGCTTCGGCAAAGTGGCCACACTCGGCATAGGCGGCGGCCAGGGTATGCAGCACAATGGGATGGTTGC
>VFKE01000150.1 GCA_009885695.1 Verrucomicrobiota bacterium
CCACTCGTGCTGCCGACACGCAGAAGTGCATCCGCGCCGGCGGCAAGCACAACGACCTCGAAGATGTCGGCCTCGACACCTACCATCACACGCTCTTCGAGATGCTCGGCAACTGGAGCTTCGGCGACTACTTCAAGAAGGAAGCCATCTCCTGGGCCTGGGAACTCATCATCGAAAAATGGAAATTCCCGCCCACCCGTGTCTTCGCCACCATCTATCAACCTGGTGCGGGCGATCCCGCTGATCGCGACCAGGAAGCCTACGATCTTTGGGCCGAGAAGTTCCGCAGCATCGGCCTCGATCCCGACATCCACATCGTCAACGGCAACAAGAAGGATAACTTCTGGATGATGGGCGACACCGGTCCCTGCGGCCCCTGCACCGAGATTCACATCGACCTCACCCCCGGCGCTCCGAATCTCGACGAAGACCGCCAGCGCGCCGGAGCCAAGCTCGTCAACGGCAGCGACGCCAGTTGCATCGAGATCTGGAATAACGTCTTCATTCAATACAACGCCAATCCCGATGGCTCGTTCGTTCCGCTGCCCGCGCAGCACGTCGATACCGGCATGGGCTTCGAGCGCGTGTGCAGCATCATCCAGGGCACGAGAAACTTCACCGACTTCGAGAACGCCAAGATCAGCAACTACGACACCGACGTCTTCAAGCCCATCTTCGACGAGCTGACGAAGATGTGCGGCAAGCACTACCAGAGCACGCTGCCGAAGGCCAACGCCCAAGGCCACGTCGTGCCCGTGACCGAGCAGGAAAAAATCGACGTCGCCTTCCGCGTCATCGCCGACCACCTGCGCACCCTCAGCTTCGCCATCGCCGATGGCATCCAGCCCGGCAACTCCGACCGCAACTACACCCTGCGCCGCATCCTCCGTCGCGCCGTGAAGTATGGCCGCACGCTCGAGTTCAAAGAGCCGTTCTTCTACAAACTCGTCGATGTCCTCGCCCAGCACATGGGCGATGTGTTCCCTGAATTGCGCACGAAGAAGGAGCAGGTCAAAGCCGTGCTCAAGCTGGAAGAGGAGAGTTTTAACAGGACACTAGATAAAGGCATTGCACTTTTTGAAGACGAAGCCGTGCAGTTGAAGGGTAGGGCGGCCATCTTGGCCGCCGGTGAAGGCGTCTCGCCTTCACCTCAGGGCGTCTCGCCCCTTTATGACAGGAACGTCCCCACCGCCGGGGCCACCCGCACCAAACGCCGCACCCTGCCTCATTTCGAGAAACCTTGGGCCATTTACTACGTCACGGTCTCCACTCGCAATCATCGTTACCTCTCGCCCGAGGCCCGCACCATAGTGCTAAATGCATTGAAACACTTTCACCTTCAGCGTTACGAGTTGTTTGTCGCCTGCGTGATGCCGGATCACTTTCATTTCATCCTGCAGCCTTGGCCCAAGGAAATGAATGATAAGCAGCAGGCGGTGTTCTGGTCTCTGGGGGACATCATGCACTCAGTGAAGAGCTTCAGCGCGAAGGAGATTAATAAGCTGGACGGCGCCTCGGGCCGCGTGTGGGAAGAGGAACGCTATGACCGCTACATCCGCAGTGACGCGGATATGGAGGAGAAGTTTAACTACATCTTAGATAATCCCAGAATGGCAGAGATAGCCAATGCGCAGGGCGGATATGATTGGATGTGGCTACGCGATGATCAGCTGGGCGAGACGCCCTCAGCGTCAGGCGAGACGCCCTCAGCGTCAGGCGAGACGCCCGACGCGGCGGCCAAGATGGCCGCCCTACCCGGCGTAATCTCGGGTGCGTTCGCGTTTCGATTGTACGACGAACAAGGCTTCCCGCTCGACCTCACCGAACTCATGGCCCGCGAGCGCGGCCTCACCGTTGACACCGCAGGTTTCGAGAAGCTCATGGAAGAGCAGAAGCAGCGCGCTCGCGAAGCTGGCAAGAAGAACAAGCAAGTTGTCTCTGTCAGCGAGATCGAAACCAAGGCGCCGACGAAGTTCATTGGTTACGACACGCTTGAAGCCGATGTGCGCGTGCTGGAAGTCGTCTCAATGAAGGACAAGAACGCCGTCGTGCTCGATGTCTCCACCTGCTACGCCGAGATGGGCGGCCAGGTCGGCGATGCGGGCCAGTTGATCCTCGGCGCGAACACCTTCCCGATCAGTGCCACCACCAAGGTCGGCAACACCTGGCTGCACTTCCTCGAAGGCGATGAAACACCCGCCGTGGACTCCACCGTGCGCCTCGTCGTCGATGCCCCGCGTCGTCACGCCATCGAGCGCCACCACACCGTCACGCACATCTTGCATTGGGCCTTGCACGAAGTCGTGAGCAAGGACGCCACCCAGAAAGGCTCCAGCGTCACGCAAGACAAACTCACCTTCGACTTCAACAGCGCCGCCCTCACCGCGCAGCAGCTCAGCGACATCGAGCGTCTCGTGAACGAGCGCATCGTCGCCAACGATCCCGTTTCCTGGAGCGAAGTGCCCTACGTCGAAGCCAAGGCCAACAACGGCATCATGGCCCTCTTCGGCGAGAAGTATGGCGACCTCGTCCGCGTCGTGCAGATCGGCGG